>NZ_JBHMAA010000044.1:0-9571 GCF_042429745.1 Neorhizobium puerariae
ACGTCTCCTGCTGCCGCCGCCGATCAGAGTGCGGTCTATTCTCGCATGGTCTCTCTGGCGACGGGCACATCAGGCTTCCGCCATGATCTCGCACTATAAAACAAGAAATCAAACGCAACTGTAGTACTAGTGGTTGTGTGTTGAGGTGCTGCGCTTCGAGCTGATGATAAACGTGGTCTGTGTGAAGCAGCCACAAGCATCATAAAGGAAGCGCAGCATGAAGCATTTTGCCGGACTGGACGTTTCTGTCAAAGAGACCTCCATATGCATTGTAGACGAAACGGGTAAGATTTGCCGCGAGATGAAGGTTGTCAGCCATCCTGACGACCTTGCCGAGGTTCTGACCGATGCTTCTTGGAATTTCGTAAGGATTGGGCTTGAGGCCGGGCCGTTGTCGCAATGGTTGTTCAGTGGCCTCGCTGAAGCCGGGTTGCCGGCGATCTGCATCGAGACACGGCACGCGAAGGCGTTCCTGAAGGCACAGGTTAACAAGACCGACCGAAACGACGCTCGTGGCATCGCGCAGATGATGCGTGTCAATCTCTTCCGACCGGTCCATGTCAAAACGCTGGCAAGCCAGAAGCGGCGCGTCCTGCTGACCGCACGCAAACTGCTTCAGGAGAAGGCCATTGCTATCGAGAACGATATCCGTGGCCTATTGCGCAACTTCGGCTTGAAGGTTGGCATCGTTGGCGCCGGCAAGTTCGAGGAACGCATCCGGGATCTCGCCGGCGACATGCCGGAACTGTGCGACATAATGGATGCCCTTCTTGTGGCGCGACAGAAACTTCGCGAGCAGTTCACCGTGCTTCATGAACGGCTGCTGTCCATTGCGAGGAATGACGCTGTTTGCAGAAGGCTGATGACAGTTCCGGGCGTTGGACCTGTTGTCGCTCTGGCTTTCGCTGCCACGATAGACATTCCGGCCCGCTTCCGAAGTTCGAAAGCCGTTGGCCCCTCTCTCAGACTAACCCCACGCTTGCATCAATCCGGTGAGGACAGTCGTGTGGGACGCGTCTCTCTGTGCGGCGACCCCATGATGCGAACATTGCTTTATGAAGCGGCGCAAGTTTTGCTGACAGTAGTGAAGAAGTGGTCCTGGTTGAAGGCCTGGGCGATGAATGTCGTTAGGCGCCGGGGCCGGCAGAGAGCAACTGTCGCTCTTGCCCGCAGGCTGGCTGTCGTCATGCATAGAATATGGTCTGACGGCAGCGAGTTCCGCTGGACGCGAGAGGAGGTTGGCTCCGTCATGTAAGATGCAAGCTCTGCGGACGAAACGACCGATAACAAGATCCGCCACGGGTAGATGAATGTCCTTCGCGGGACGGAGGATGAAGAGAGGGCGTGCCGGGACTCGTATCCATTGTGGCAACGCAATGAGGACGCTGTTTAGATTGCTCCCTTCATTCCAACTGATCCCATGATGGGAAGGCTGATAGCCGATCCCGAAGAGAAGCATGGCCCCGCGAAGACATCAGACATTCTGGCTGAAAAAGCTTGAAAGTGCTTGACCACAGCACGCCGAATAGAGAAGTCCCGGCATTTGATGGGTCGGGCAGGAGCATCTGTCCGGCGAAACACTTCACGGTTTAGCAAAACGTCAGAGATTGGGGGCGTGGGTAATGTGATCGAAACCATCGAGTTCGGAACGCACCAGAAGCAGACGTCTAAGTCGGCAAAACATTCTCGATGTCGATGCGAAGTCGCCCCGAATCATCCGCCTCCACACGCGCTTCGATGCCATAGGCCAGCCGAAGCGTTTGCGGAGTGATCGCCACCTCCGGCTGACCGAAGGCGATCAGGTCGCCTTTCGTGAGAACGGCGATGCGGTCGGCCCAGCGGCATGCGAGCGACAGATCGTGCAGGATCGCCACAACGATTGCTTCCCGCCTGCGCGCATATTCGCGCACGAGCCGCATGGCGCGAATCTGGTGCGCGAGATCAAGCGCGCTCGTCGGCTCATCGAGCAACAGCAGCCGAGGTTCCCGCACCGTTGCCTGCGCAAGGCTCGCCAATTGTCGCTGACCGCCTGAGAGATTATCGAATGGATGCAGCGCCAAATCGCCGATGCCGAACTGTTCCAATGCCGAGAATGCCCGTCGTCTCAACTGGGTGTTCGACACCATTCGACTCGGCGGCGCTGCTTTCAGCGCCGTGAATACGCCTTCGAAAACGTTGAGGGCGATCCCAGAGGGCAATGACTGAGGCATGAATGAAACGCGTTTCGCACGCTCCGTCGGGCTCAGAGCAAACAGATTGTCCCCGTCCAGCCGGGCTTCTCCCTGTGCGGGTGTGAGACCTGCAAGTGACCGCATCAGGGTGGACTTGCCGGCCGCATTCGGTCCGACAAGCGCAATGACCTCTCCGGGAGGCAGACATGGCAGGCTCAGGTTGTTTACAATCCGCCGGGAGCCGTATCCCGCCTCGAGGCCGCGGATTTCAAGACCTTCCATCATCGGGTCGCCTTTCGCCGCATCACGAGCAGGAAAAACACCGGCAAACCGATGAAAGCCGTGACGATCCCGATTGGAATGATGACGCCCGGTAAAACCGTCTTGCTGGCCACGCTCGCGAGCGACATGACGAGCGCCCCGGTCATCGCGCTTGCCGGAAGAAAGAAGCGATGATCTTCTCCGATAACCAGGCGTGCGATATGCGGGCCGACGAGTCCGATAAAGCCGATCGTGCCGCAGAATGCGACCGCAGTCGCCGCCAGCAGGCTGATCCGCAAAAGGGAGTAGAAGCGCACCTTTCGGACATCGACACCGAAACTCATCGCCCGATCATCGCCAAAACGCAGCGCAGTCATCTTCCACGAGGCACGCAGTGAGAACGGAAGAACGATGGCCACGACTGCGGCCAGCGCGCCGACCGTTCCCCAGGTCGTCCGCGCCAGGCTGCCCATGCCCCAGAATACGAATTGCTGGAGGGCATCCGCGGAGGCCAGGAACTGAATGAGCACAACCCCTGCGTTGAAAGCGAACAAAAGGCCGACCCCGAACAGGATCAACGTATCGGAGCCGCCGTCCGATCGCCGCGCGAGCGCCTGGAGGAGCAGGATCGACCCAAAGGCGAACAGGAAGGCGTTCGCGGTGACGATAAAGCCCGAAGGCAGGCCGGGAATGCCGACTCCGAGCACGATAGCAAGCGCCGCACCGAAAGCGGCGGCCGAGGAAAGACCTAGCGTCATCGGACTGGCAAGCGGATTGTCGAGGACCGTTTGCATTTCCGCGCCGGCCAGAGACAGTGCGCAGCCGACGAGGATCGCCATCGCCGCAACGGGAATTCTCAGGCTCCAAACGACGATCTGTTGACCGCGGGAGAGGCTGTCCCATGCAAAGATTCCGCGCAGGGTATCCCACAAGCCCGAACTTGATGGCCCCGACGTAGCATCGATCAGGAACCCGATCATACATGCGATGGCAAGGCCGCTCAGAACGAGCGTTCGACGATGCAGAAGATGTTCATACGCCGCCAGCGCGGTTGGCGTGGCGTGTTTTATTGCTTCACTCATGTTGCGGCGACCCAGAATGTACCTTCGAGCGGTACCGGGAGAAACCGCGCATTGACGGCCTCCAACGTCGCTTCGGCATCGATGTCGGCAAACAGATCGCTATGCATCCAGCGCGCCAGGGCCTCAACGGCCGCAATCCTGATCGGCGTATGCATGAAATTGTGCCACACACCAAAGGCTCGCCTCTCGCTCACCGCCTTGATCGCAGCGATCTGCGGACGCGCAAGCAGCTTTTCGAAGCTCGCCTTGACGCGGTCGGCGGAAACATCCCTCCCAATCGCGAATTCCTCGTCCGTCGGCCGCCCGTCGGCGCCACCGGTCGCGATGTAAAATTCGGGCTCGCGCTCGTAGACATATTCCAGGTTGAGCTGGCCGATCGCGCCTTTCAGGACGTCGGCGCCGATGTTGTGCCCGCCGGCAGGTGTCGTCAACGCATCGCGATTACCAGGCCCGGTCGTCCAGCAGCATTCGGGACGGGCGGCAAAAGCGTGGAGCAGGACCGTTGGACGGACGACGCCCGGGCGGGCAAGCCGTGTCTCAATGCGTCTCATGCGCTGGCCATAAAGATCCAGAAATTCCTGCGCCTGTCGCTCGCGCCCGAGAAGGGTACCAAGCAGCCTGAGACTCGGCTCGGTGTTTCTGGCCGGATCGAGGAAAAAATCGACGATTGCAACCGGGATGCCGGCGTCGGCGAGCTGTTCGAGTTGTGGATTGGAGGCCGCGTCGCCGAAGCGAAAAGCATCCAGCCGGCTCAGGATCACAAGATCCGGAGCCTGCGAGATGATCGTCTCGATCGACATGGTTTCGATCGAGCCCTGTCCGACCACCGGAACGGCATCAATCGCCGGAAACCGTTTGCGGAAAGTCTCGAGTTGAAATTGATTGGCACCGAAATCCCCTCCCCATCCGACCAGAAGGCTGGCAGGATCAGGATGGATGAGCGATAGCGCGTCGATCGTGACCCAAGAACCCAGCACGATCTGCTGTGCCGGCGCCTTGAGAACGGCCTCGCGGCCAATGATATCGGTCGCGCGTATCAGTCCTTCCTGCGCCATCGCTGCGCGTGGGATGAAAGGCGCGGCAAGAAGCGCTCCGAGGGTGGCACGGCGTGTCATTCCGGGCATCGCCCGATGCCTCGTGGTGTTCGTCAGCATTACCATTTGTATGTCAGGCTCGCCATCACCTTGCGGCGCTCGCCGTAGAAGCACTGGTTGGCGTTCGAGCATTGCGCAACATAGGTCTTGTCAAAAATATTCGAAATGTTGATCGCGCCGCGCCACCCATCCTTTTCGTAGTGGATGACAGTGTCAGCGAGCGTGAAAGACGGGATCTTCTGCGTATTGGCCGCGTCGACCCAGGCATCTCCCATATATCGCACCCCGATGCCCATTCCCAGCCCGCTCAGGTTTCCGTCCTGGATCGTATAGTCCAGGAAGGCCGAGGCATAGCGCTCCGGCGTATTGGCAGGGGCAAGGCCGATCAGGGTCGGGTCCAGGTTCTCTGTGTTCTCGATGTCGAAGTCGGTATAGGAGGCGATGAGATCGAGACCGTCAGCGAGGTTCGCCAGGGCCTCGATCTCGAAGCCGCGCGAACGGGCTTCGCCGCTCTGGACCGTTTGCAGGGGATTGGACGGATTGGAAACGAGGAAATTCTCGCGTGTCGTGTCGAAGGCCGCCAAGGTGACGAAGCTGCGCGAGCCTTCCGGCTGGAACTTGATGCCGACTTCAAACTGCTCGCCCTTTTCGGGCTTCAGGATCGTCTGCGTCGCATTGTTGATCCCGACGAGCGGTTGATACGAGTTCGAATAGCTGACATAGGGAGCGAGGCCATATCCGAGTTCGTAAACCAGCCCGGCGCGGCCGCTGAAGGCAGTCTCCGAATCCGTGTCACTCATTGCGGCGTTGATCTTGTTGTCGACGTCCGTGCGGACGCTGTCGAAGCGGCCGCCGAGAATGAGACTGAGCGGTCCGAGTTTCATCTGATCCTGAACGTATCCACCGATCTGGTCCTGCTCGGCAATCGAGCGGATGCCGGTCGTCGTCAGCCCACCGAAAGGCTGTCCGTAGTCCGGATTGAAAATGTCGATCGGCGTTCCGAGGCCTGTTCGTTGCGTATCGTCGAAGCGCACATGCTTGTAGTCAACGCCGAACAGAGCCGTATGGTTGACTGCGCCGGTCGAGAAGCGGGCCTCGAGCTGGGTATCGATGGTGAAGAGATCGACGATCGGATTGGCGAAGAAACCCATCCGGTTGAGCCGGCCGGATGCCGGATTGCCGCCGACATAGCCTCCTCCGATAAATGAGAAGAGCTCGTTTTCGCCGTGGCTGTAGCGGGCATTCTGGCGAAACGTGAAGGTGTCGTCGAAGCGGTGCTCGAACTGGTAGCCGATCATTGCCTGCTCGCGCTCGACACCATTGTAGCGTCCGCCCTCATCCGGCATCGAGGTTACGAAGTCTGTCGGGATTCGTCCGAACGGCGCGTCAACCACTGTCCCGACATAGGGCAGGAAGGGCACGCCGGTGGTGCGGTCGCGCTGATAGGAACCCAGGAGCGTCAGGCTCGTATAGGCGTCCGGGCTCCACGTCAGCGCAGGCGCGATGAAGATCCGGTCGTCATCGCTGAAATCGGTTTGTGTGCCACCAATCTTGCCGAGTCCGGTCAGGCGATAAGACCACTCACTCGCGACGTCAGCACCAGCAGCATCGTTCCACTCAGTAGGGCCTCCCAAATCGAAGCCGCTGTAGACGTTGCCGAAGGAATTGACACCTGTCGTGACTTCACCAAATGCGGTGTCGGTCGGTTTCTTGCTGACAGCATTGATCAGACCGCCGGGATTGGTGCCGCCGTAGAGCACTGACGACGGACCACGCAGAACCTCGATGCGATCGAGGCCGTAGGGTTCGAGCCGGAACGGCAGGCCTGACGAGCTGAGCAATTGCAGGCCATCAAGATAGAGGCCGGTGGTCGAAGCGTTGAAGCCCCGAATCTGGTATTGATCGTAACGCGGATCGGCGCCCCCGAAAAGTTCACGAACTCCGGCCGTATACCGGGTCGCCTCGCCGAGCGAGCGCGACCCCGTGGCCTCGATCTGCTTTCGCCCGATCACGGAAATGGATTGGGGCGTTTCGATCAGCGGCGTATCTGTCTTGGTGCCCGTTTTAGACCTATCGGTGACGTAACTCCTGCTCAGGTTGTCGGTGGCCTCCCCCTCGGCCTGAAGGATGATAGGTTGAAGTGTCATCGATGCATCCTCTTGTGCACTGACGGAACTGGCGGCCGCAAAGGTTGCCGAAAGGAGAAGCAACGCTCTCGCCGGCACCCTTGTCATGCCAATCCGGATTTGGGCTGTCCCCTCTTCAACCATGTTCCTCATCAATATGCCCCACGCGCCCAACTGGCCTGCTTAAGAATGCCACTGACAATCCACCTCTTCTTTAGATTACTTCTAAAGCATTGAGGTAGGTGTGTATTTTTACCAACAACAGCGTAGCATGTCAGGCCAACATGTTCACAAACGGGCCAAAATTATGAGTGTACTAATCGAGATTTCGAACAGCGATCCGGCTGCCGACGATCGCCCGGCAGTTCCTGTCCTTATGCTGCGCTGGCATATACCCAAAGCAGGGTCGACCGGTTGGCATCGCCATCATCGAAGCCAGCTCCTCTACGCGACGGAAGGACTGATGGTGATTACCACCGAGGTGGGTGTCTGGATGGTTCCTACCGGCCACGCACTTCTGGTGGCGCCCGGTATCGCTCACGACTCTGCCTGCGAAGGACCACTGGAACTCTGCACGGCCTATATGGAACCCGGCATGGTCGATGAGACCGTATTCTCGCACGGATGCCGAATGATACGCGTTTCGGCTCTGCTTGATGCCGCGCTCCGTGCTCTGGCGGAGGAGAGCCCTGATCGCGCAGAAGCTGAGCGGGGGATACTCCTTGCTCGCCTAATCGTCAGCGAAATCGAGCTGGCAGAAGACGCGGACTTTGCCATCCCCATGCCGCAGGATCTGCGGCTGAGGCGCATCTGCGATGCGCTGATCGACACTCCTTCGTTAGATACAGATATAGACTCCTGGAGTTCGATCGTTGGGCTGAGCCGACGAACACTGACACGCAGGTTTAGAGCGGAGACATCCTTGACCTTTGGCGAGTGGCGCCGGCGTCTAAGGGCTGCGAGGGCAATGATTCAGCAGTCGGAGGGTCAACCTCTACGCGCTGTCGCCGGAAAGGTTGGATACCGCACCGCTCACGGACTGCAAGCGATGATCGAACGCAGCAAGGTTCGTCGCAGATTGTCCGACACTGGTGATGGATGAATTGCATCTCATCAAGAGAGTCGATGCAGGCGCATGGTGCCGTTCTCGATAAGCCCGCGTCAGACAAGCCCTACATTAGCCTCCTGCTGCGGCGTATGGGAATATTGGCGATCGGAGGCACCGCCCTGCGGTCATCCTTGTTCGACGTTAGGTGACCTAAGACCCAAGTTTCCTCCGGGATTTCGGAGAGTCTTTGGTTTTCTGCTCTGAGACCGAAGTCTGGACCGCCGGGAACTGGAGTTTTCCGGCTCTGATCACGATGACGGGCTGGTTGCGCCACCGGGATTATGCATAGCAATCGGTACCTTATATCGGATGGCCGAATGAGGACGATCCTCATTGTAGTATCGACGCCAAGTCTCCAACTTTTCGCGCGAATCCGCAAGGGTCAGGAACCAATGGGCGTTCAGGCACTCTGCTCGGAGCTTGCTGTTAAAGGCCTCGATGAAGCCATTATCCGTCGGCTTTCCGGGCCTTGAGAAGTCCAGCGTGACGTTGTTGGCATAAGCCCAGAGGTCCAGGTCGCGGGAGATGAATTCACTGCCATTATCCACTCGGATCGTCCTGGGATAGCCGATCTGCCTGCAGATACGCTCCAACGTTTGAACCACATCCTCACCACGGTAGGTGAAGCGTGCGTCAGTGGCGGGGCAGTAGCGCGAGTGCGTATCGACGATCGTCAGGATGCGAAGTTTCTTGCCCGTTGCGAGCTGGTCGTGAACGAAATCCATCGCCCAGACATCGTTCGGACCGACCGCAATCTGACGATCATCTCTGAGTTTCACCTTCACCCGACGCTTGGGGTGCTTGTTGCACAACTGAAGGCCTAACTCGCTGTAAATCCTGCGTGTCTTCTTCATGTTGATCGTCCATCCGTCCCGGCGCAAATGGACATGCACGCGCCGATAGCCATACCGCACGCGTGTCTCGCATATCTCCTTGATCCGTCTTTCGAGAGGGGCCTGCCCGGTTCTTCGGGATTTATAGTGGTAGGTCGAGGTATCGAAGGTCAGGACCTTGCAGCCCCGCCGGATCGATACGCCCCAGTCTACCAGCATCCCGTCGATCAGCTTGCGCTTACGGGCAGGCCTCAGAGCTTTCGCCGGATGACGTCCTGCAGCATCTCACGGTCCAGCGTCAGGTCAGCGACAATCTTCTTCAGACGATTGTTTTTGTCCTCCAGAGCCTTCAGCCGGCGCATCTCATCCGGCAGCAGGCCTGCGTATTTCTTCTTCCAACTGAAATAGGTCGCCTGACCGATCCCCGCCTTGCGGCAGATCTCCGCAACCGGCACACCGTCCTCGCCCTGCTTCAAAATGAATGCTTTCTGTGCGTCTGAAAACTTCGATGCCTTCATCGTTTCCGCTCCTGTTCCCAGCCGGGAATCTAGCGCGAAAAACTCCAATCAAAAACGATCCAGTTTTTGGGGATCAGAGCAATTGCCCAGCGATGAATGCGGTCGTTGCCTGTTGTAATCCTCTTTCCATGCGGTGATCTCGGCTCTGGCGTGAGGCAGTGACGAGAACAGTGTTTCGTTGAGGCACTCGGCCTTATGTAGCAAAGGCACCAAACTGCGAGGTGGAGAGATAAGGACTCCACAACCCACTACTTGTCAATCGGCGCGGAATGTTGACGCCTTATCGGCGTCCAATATTCACCCCCCTGTAGACGATCAGCGCTTGGCCTGCCCGGCGCTGGCCGGGGTTGCAGAGGGTAGGCCAAGTGCGGGTGATGG
>NZ_JBHMAA010000004.1:0-195665 GCF_042429745.1 Neorhizobium puerariae
CGAACGGGACACGTCGCGTGTCACTTATCAATTTCAATACGAGGCACTCGACGTGTCCCGGCCGAAACCTTGCCCCCGGTCAAACCGGGAGAGAAAATCAACCGGGATCGCCAAGGGCGGAATCCGCCCACCGACCGGGCCGTCATTCGGTCCGATAGGGGATGCGAAGCGCGTCCACGGAGGAGGGGAGAGAGCCTGCGGTGCCGCTGAAATATCCAGCCTCCTTGCGCCGGAGCCCAATCCTTTCTATATCCGCCAGGAATTGCCCGGATTGCGGCCGATCCCGCGCCGGGTCCGACGTTCCGCCTTGCTGCTTTCGCATCGCGGCCTGAGATACCGAGAGAGTTACCCGTGAATACGCTGGATTTTGACAAGAGGCCGGAAGACACACGCGTTGTCGTTGCCATGTCGGGGGGAGTGGATTCCTCCGTCGTCGCCGGCCTGCTCAAACGTCAGGGCTATGACGTCATCGGCATCACGCTGCAGCTCTACGACCACGGCGCGGCGGTGCATCGCGCCGGCTCCTGCTGCGCCGGGCAGGACATCGACGACGCGCGCCGGGTTTCCGAGACGCTCGGCATTCCGCATTATGTGCTGGATTACGAGAAGCGGTTCCGTGAAACGGTGATCAACCCGTTCGCCGAAGCCTATGCCATGGGTGAAACGCCGATCCCGTGCGTGGCCTGCAACCAGACCGTCAAGTTCGCCGACCTGCTGGCGACGGCCAAGGAGCTGGGCGCCGACGCGCTGGCGACCGGCCACTATATCCGCTCGCGGCCGAATCCGACGCCCGCCAATCCGAACCGCAGGGCGCTGTTCCGTCCGGCCGACAGCGACCGCGACCAGAGCTGGTTCCTGTTCGCGACCACGCAGGAGCAGATCGACTACCTGCGCTTTCCGCTCGGCGGCATGCCCAAGGCCGAGGTGAGGGCGCTTGCCGAGGACATGGGGCTTGTCGTCGCGAAGAAGGCGGACAGCCAGGACATCTGTTTCGTGCCGCAGGGCAAATACACCGACATCATCAGCAAGCTGAAGCCGAATGCGGCGCTTGCGGGCGACATCGTGCATATCGACGGCCGGGTGCTCGGCCGCCATCAGGGCATCGTGAACTACACGATCGGCCAGCGGAAGGGGCTTGGCGTGGCGACGGGCGAGCCGCTCTATGTCGTCTATCTCGACGCCCGCTCGCGCCGGGTGATCGTCGGCCCGAAGGAGGCGCTCGACACGCACCGCGTCTACCTGCGCGACGTCAACTGGATCGGCGACGGGGCTCTGGACGTCGATGCGAGGGATGGTTTCGCCTGCTTCGCCAAGGTGCGCTCGACGCGTCCGCCGGCGCCGGCGACCGTGCACTGCGACAGCCGGGGCGTCTATGTCGATCTGGCGGTCGGCGAGGCGGGCGTGGCGCCCGGTCAGGCCTGCGTGCTCTATTCGGCCGACGGCCCGGACGCGCGCGTCTATGGCGGCGGTTTCATCGAGCGTTCCGAGCGCGCCCCGGCCGCCGAGGCATCCCTGCAGGCGCTGCTTTCCGCGCCCGTGGCGGCCTGAACCGCCCATATCCCGCGGCAGTCAAAATAGCCGCCGGATTTGCCAAAACCGTGCTTGACACTTTGGTGACGGGCGACTTATAAGCCGCACGACCGACGCGGACAGGCTCTCAGGAAGCTTCTCCGCAGTCCTTGTGGCGGGATAGCTCAGTTGGTGAGAGCGTGGGATTCATAACCCCAAGGTCGGCAGTTCAATTCTGCCTCCCGCTACCATCGTACCCCCATTCCAATTGTATGGGGCTGAGCAAACGGTTTGCTGCCACATTTTTAGGTATATAGAGCAGATTTGAATTCTTGCTGCATCTGGGCGGTGACTTTCGTTCTGACACTTTCGGTCCTCCGTTGCGTTGCAGCACGCTTTCCGGCGTCAGGCGGATGGCTTGCCATCTCGGAAAAACATGATATTTTTTCTCATGATTTTAGGGGTTATCTGAAAGCGCGGGCGAATTTCAACGTTGAGTTTCTGGCATTCAATGGTCTGGCACACCGAGGGTATCCGGGTGGTCGCTCCGGTCAGGTGGCGCTGCCTGGATGGCCTCGTGGGCGCTTTCTGGGAGGCTGAAAGCCAGCCGGGCGCCAGGGGGTACTATCTGGCGGATGATCCGCGCATCATGATTTTCTTCAACGACGTTTCGTCGCGCATCCGCATATCGAACCGGGACGGCGATCTGCCGGAACACTCTCGCCCGATGACGCGGGCGGTCTATGTCCCGGCCGGCGTGCCCATGTGGACCAGCAGCAAATCCGCGCACCGTTTCTCCCATCTCAATCTGCACCTGCACAGGGATCGGCTGCTGAGGTTTCTGTCGCCTTCGGTGGGAAGTTCGGCGGCGCAGACGGCATTGCGCCGCCCGGTGGAAATCCAGGACGTCGGGGCGATCGAAACCCTGGCGGGCCTGCTGGTCGATGAAATATCGAGCCCCTCGAAACATGCCGTTTATGCCGAAAGCCTTGTGGGCAGCATCGTCTCGGGCCTTCTCGATATTCCCGAGCACGACAGCGAAAAGGCCGGCGGCAGGCTGACGCAGGCTCAGATGAACAAGCTCGTTTCGCGTATGGACAGCCTTGCCGACTGCCGGATGTCCGTTGCCGAGATGGCGGCGACCGTCGGTCTGTCCGAAAGCTGGTTCGCCAATGTCTTCAAGCAGACAACCGGCAAGACGCCGCTTCAATGGCAGCTTGGCAAGCGCACCGACCTGGCCAAAGAACTGTTGCGCGAAAGCGATCTGACGGTGGCGGGCATCGCAGCCCAGCTCGGGTTTTCCGACCAGGCCCATTTCACCAAGGTGTTCCGGCAGATCACGGGCGAGACGCCTGCGGCATGGCGCAGGATGCAGCAGGCCCGCTGAATTCGCACCGCCGAATTTCGGACGTATGCCCCACCCGGCAGGATTGCGGGCGGGACGGTGTCGTCACCAGGTCTGGCGCAGCGTCGCCATGATCACGCGGCCGGGATTGTAATAATATGCGCCGCCGTCATCATTGGCGATATGCTTCTCGTCGAACAGATTGCTGGCGTTCACCTGGAATGTCGTATTTTCCTGGATTTTGTAGGTAAAGGCGGCGTCAAATACCACGGCACCATCCGACTTCCGCGCATTTGCGTTGTCGAAGTAATACGAACCGACATAGCGGGCGCCAAGCCCGAAGGTCATGTCGCCGCGGCTTCCATTGCCTTCCAGCGTATAAGTGCCCCACACCGAAGCCATGTGTTCCGGAACCTGCGCGAAGCGCTTGCCATTCAAGCCGGTATCGTTGCCGGGTTCCACGATCTTGGAGTCGATATAGGCATAGGCGGCGATCAGGTTGATATTGTTCGTCACCTCCATCTTGGCTTCGAGGTCGATGCCGCGATGCCGCACCTTGTCAACCGTCGAGGCCAGATACGCGGGCGCCTCGCGCGTCGTGATGTTCTCCATCGTCAGGTCGTAGACGGAAGCGGTGAACAAGGCGGGAAAGGCATCCGGACGATATTTTACGCCGACTTCGTATTGCTTGCCGGTCGTCGGTTCGACCCCCGTGCTCGGGGGCGCGACGGATTCGGCATAACTGGTATAGACTGCGAGTTCGTCGGTGATCTTGTAGCTCAGGCCGAAGCGCTTGGTCAGTTCACTGTAATCACCCGCCTTCGCGCCGGTAACCGTGCTCGTTTCGTCAAGATCGAGCCAGTCGTTGCGCAGTCCGATGCTCGCGGTCAGCTTGTCGAAGAAGACCAGATCCTCCTGAAGGTAGATCGCTTTCGTCTTCTGGTCGTTTGTCTTGCTTTCAGCGAGCGGAATGGGACCGGGCAACCCGGAATAAACCGGATTCCGCCAATCGATGCCGGGCGCCGTCCCGCCCCAGACCGGCGGATACAGAACATATGTGTTGCTGACGGACTCGATCGTTTTGTAGTCGACGCCGAAAAGCGTGCGGCTTTCCACCTGATCGAAGTTCGCCTCATAGAGCAGATGTGCGTCGATGACGAATTGCTCGTCCTTGCCGTCGCCTCCGAAGAAAATGCGGTCCACCGTCGTGTCAGCCGGATCGCTGGCGCCCAGCGCATCATAGATATAGGCATAGCCGAACCTGTTCGACGACTTGCTGTATCGCGCGCTCGAATTGAAGGTCAGGCCGTTTTCGAAATCGTGATTGAACAGGACGCTGTAGGTGTTCCTGTTCGTCTTGTCGTAGTTATAGTCCGGCTCGCCGAAGAACTTGTCCCTGTCAAAATCCGTGAATCTGGGGTGGCCGCCGCCGCTCGGCGTGCCATCCCGGTCGAGATGATCGAAGACGAACGAAAGGCTGGTCGCATCCGTGGGTCTCCAGGTAATGCCGCCCATGATGAAGTTTTCGTCATCCCGGGAATAGTCGTATTCGGCGTCTGATCGCTGGAGCTTGCCCGTCAGGCGATAGGAAAGGGCGCCGTCCTCGGTGATGTTGTCGCCGAAATCGAAACCCGCTTCCTTGTGCGCAAACGAACCACCCGTACCATACACCTCGCCGAAACGCTCGCTTTTCGGCAGCTTTGTCACATAGTTCACCGAACCGCCGGGATCGGAAACTCCGAAGCCCGTGGAATTGGCGCCTTTCAGGACCTCGACGCGCTCGTAGCCATAGGGCTCTTCCAGAATCCCGCCCCAACTTCTGCCCATGGCCAAGCCATCGCGATAGGTAAAGGGCGCGAAACCGCGGATCTTGAAGTAGTCGTAACGGTCATCCGAGCCGTAATAGTCGGTGACCACGCCGGCGGTATATTGCACCACCTGCTCGATGCTGTTTGCGCCGCGCTCCTCGATCTCCCTGGATGTGATGACGGAGACCGAGGCGGGCGTTTCCAGAATATCGGACGGCATCTTGCCGACGGCCGTCGTTTCCGTCGCAACGATCGATTTCGAGTCATTCCCGGTATCGAGAACGCCGGCGTTGCCGCTGCCCTGGATGACGATCGGTTTAAGGGTGGTATCGGAACTTGAATCATCGGCTTGCTGACTGAATGAGAAAGTCGGAGTGAAGGCGACAAGCGCCGTGCAAGCCAGAAGGACCGCATTCCGGTAGCGGATGGAGGCCTGTCCCGGGCGAGCGCTTGTTCTTTCGATGTCCATTTTCAAATTCCAACCGTTAACGTGACTGTTCAAGGCTTCGACCGGCAACGCGATTTCGGCGCCGGGCAGGGCATCATCCCGAAGCGCATCCCGGAGGCCCGACGGGCGAGATCGGTTCCCGGCCCCTCGGGCAGCAAATGGTCTGGCTTGATAATCCCCGCGAGGCTACTAACTTGAGTACAGTTATCCAGTATTGTAAATTTCCGGAGTTTTGTAGGATACTATGGGAATCTCAATGCTCTTGCCTCTCCGCGCCGGCATGGCCGTTGACGCCGGTCGATTAACCTGAAAGTGGAAGTCCACTTAAACGTTTGGCGGAGTTTCCACGATGCTACGGTTCTTGCTTTCTGCCGTGAAGGTGGCGGTGGCATGCGTTTCGATGATCGCGTTCAGCGATGCCCGGGCAGGGGAGAGCACGTCCTATCCGATCACCATCAAGCACGCTCTCGGCACGACGATCATCCCCGGCAAGCCCGGGCGGGTGGCGACGGTTGCATGGGCCAACCATGAGGTGCCACTGGCGCTCGGCATCGTGCCCGTTGGCTTTGCCGCAGCCAATTTCGGTGACGATGACGGCGACGGGCTGCTGCCCTGGGTGGCCGGGAAGCTGTCAGAGCTTCATGCCGGCAAGCCGGTGCTTTTCGATGAAGGAGACGGCATCGATTTCGAGGCGGTCGCCGCCACCCGGCCGGATGTCATCCTCGCCGCCTATTCCGGCCTCAGCCAATCCGACTACGATACGCTGAGCCAGATCGCGCCCGTCGTCGCCTATCCCGAGGCACCCTGGTCGACCGACTGGCGCGAGATGATCCGCTTCAACAGCGCCGGTCTCGGCATGGCCGCCGAGGGCGAGGCCCTGATCGGGAAGATCGAGGCCGACATTGCGGCAACGGTCGACGGACATCCTGATCTCAAGGGCAAATCGGCGATGTTCATCACCCATCTCAGCGCATCGGACCTGAGCATCGTCAATTTCTACACGACCAACGACACCCGCGTGAAATTCTTCGCCGACCTTGGTCTGAAATCGCCGAAAAGCGTCGTAGAGGCTTCGGCTCCGGGAAAATTCTCCGGTTCCATCAGCGCTGAACGCATCGACGCATTCGACGACGTCGACATCGTCGTCACCTATGGCAACCGGCAGCTGCTCGATGCGCTGGCGGCGAACCCGCTGATGACCAGAATGCCGGCCGTCTCCAGGGACGCGCTCGTCATGCTGGGCAGAAACCCGGTCGGCACGGCGGCCAATCCGACGCCGCTTTCGATCCCGTGGGTCCTGAAAGACTATGTGGCCTTGCTTGGCGATGCCGCCAGAAAGTCCAAATGACAATCGCCGGCGTGAAATCGCCCACCCGCCGGCCTGTCTCCCTGCGGTCGAACCGGACGCGAAGCTTCTGGCTGATTGGCATGGTCGCGCTTCTGGCCCTGCTGTGCGGGCTTTCGGTCACGGTCGGCACGCGCGAGGTGGGTTGGGCCGATATCGTGGCGGGACTGGCCGGCCAGCTCGACAGCATCGGCCAGGCGGCGGTCAATGTTCGTATTCCCCGCACCCTGCTTGCCGCGCTCGCCGGGGCGGCACTGGGGCTTGCCGGGGCGATCATGCAGGGCGTGACGCGCAATCCTCTCGCCGATCCGGGCATACTGGGCGTCAACATGGGGGCGTCGCTTGCCGTCGTCGTGGGTGTCGCGTGGTTCGACATGGCCTCCGCCGACGCCTATATCTGGACCGCGATCCTGGGCGCCGGATGTTCGGCGGTCTTCGTTTACGTCATCGGCTCGCTGGGGCGCGGCGGGGCCACGCCACTTAAGCTGGCGCTTGCCGGCGCGGCGACATCGGTTGCGTTCTCCTCGATGGTGATCGCCGTGGTGTTGCCGCGAGCCGATATCGCGGGCGGCATCCGCTCCTGGCAGATCGGCGGCGTCGGCGGAGCGACCTTCGAGCGCATCTTCCCGGTGCTGCCGTTTCTTGCGGCAGGTTTTGCGATCAGCCTTCTGTTGGCGCGAAAGCTGAATTCGCTCGCCCTGGGCGACGAGCTGGCGGCCGGGCTTGGCGAGCGCGTCGCGGTGGCCCGCGCCGTCGCCGCGCTTGGCGCGATCCTGTTATGCGGTGCGACCACCGCGGTTTGCGGACCGATCGGCTTTCTGGGGCTGGTCGTTCCGCATGTCTGCCGCCTGCTGGTCGGGGTCGATCATCGGTGGCTGCTGCCCCTTTCCACGCTCGGCGGTGCCTGCCTGCTTCTGGCCGCCGACATCGTTGGGCGCATCGTCGCCAGACCGGCCGAACTCGACGTCGGCATCGTGACTGCGCTCGTCGGGGCGCCGTTCTTCATCTGGATCGTCAGGCGTCAACGGGTGCGTGAACTGTGACCATGCTCTCCTCCACGCTTCCTCTCATCGTCGGCAGTCGCCGCCGCCGTCAGCGCAGGCAGGCGCTCGCGGTCGTCATCCTGCTGGCCCTGGTGGCCGCGATTTTCGCCCTGGCCCTGTCGCTCGGGCAATCCTTTACACCCCCCGGCGACGTCGTCCGCGTGCTGCTTGGCGAGAACATCCGGGGGGCGACCTTTGCCGTCGGGCAATTGAGGCTGCCGCGGGCCGTGCTTTCGGTGCTTGCGGGCCTGAGTTTCGGGCTCGGTGGCGTGGCCTTCCAGATCATGCTGCGCAATCCGCTGGCCAGCCCGGACATCATCGGCATCAGTTCGGGCGCAAGCGCCGCCGCCGTGTTCGCCATCGTCGTGCTGTCGATGAAAGGGCCGGTCGTTTCGATCTTTGCGGTTGTCGCCGGCCTGGGCGTTGCGCTCCTCGTCTATGCGCTTTCGTCCAGGAACGGTGTCGCGGGGACGCGGCTCATCCTTGTCGGGATCGGCGTTTCGGCGATGCTGGAAAGCTTCGTCGCCTATATCCTCTCGCAGGCCCCGGCCTGGAGCCTGCAGGAGGCGATCCGCTGGCTGACCGGCAGCGTCAATGGCGCGCAGCTAGGGCAGGCGCTCCCGCTTCTTGTGGCACTCACCGTCTTCGGCGGGCTTCTGCTGAGCCGCGCGCGCGACCTTGAGGCGCTGCGGCTGGGGGACGATACGGCCGCCGCCCTCGGGGTCCGGGTCGCGGCGACGCGAATCATGGCCATCGTCGGGGCCGTCGGGATCATCGCATCGGCGACAGCCGTGACCGGCCCGATCGCTTTCGTCGCCTTTCTTTCCGGCCCGATCGCCGCCCGTATCGTGGGAAACAGCGGGTCGCTGCTGGTCCCCTCGGCCCTGATCGGCGCGGTGCTGGTTCTGGCCGGCGATTACGTGGGGCAATTCCTGCTGCCGAGCCGCTATCCCGTCGGCGTGGTGACCGGCGCGCTCGGCGCTCCCTACCTGATTTTCCTGATCGTCCGCGTCAACCGGACCGGAGGTTCGCTATGACCGTTCACGCCCTGACAGCCAGCGGCCTTTCGGCCGGTTACGGCGATGCGGAAATCCTGCACGGGCTCGATCTCGCCGTGCCGCCCGGCAGGATCACAGTAATCGTCGGGGCCAACGCCTGCGGCAAGTCCACGCTGCTGCGCGCGATGTCGCGGCTGCTTTCGCCGAGCCGGGGGTATGTGCTGCTCGACGGCAGGTCGATCCACCGGACGCCGCCCAGGGAGCTGGCCCGGACACTCGGCCTGCTTCCCCAATCACCGACCGCGCCCGAAGGCATCACGGTTGCCGATCTCGTCAGCCGGGGGAGACACCCGCATCAGGGCCTGTTCTCGCGCTGGTCGCGGCAGGACGACGAAGCCGTGGCCGGTGCGCTTGCCGCGACCAGAACCTCGGAACTTGCCGAAAGGCCGGTGGACGAGCTTTCCGGCGGGCAACGCCAGCGGGTCTGGATCGCCATGGCGCTGGCTCAACAGACCGAGGTTCTGCTTCTGGATGAGCCGACGACATTTCTCGACATCAGCCATCAGGTCGAGGTGCTGGACCTGCTGACCGATCTCAACCATTCGCGCGGCACCACCGTCGTCATGGTGCTGCACGATCTCAACCTCGCGGCCCGCTACGCAGACCACCTCGTCGCGATGGCGGAAGGACGCGTGCACGTCTCCGGCAGGCCGGAGGAGGTGCTGACGGAAGAGAACGTGCGGCAGGTCTTCGGTCTTGAAAGCCGCATCGTCACCGATCCCACTTCGGGCCGTCCGATCATGCTTCCGATCGGCCGGCATCGCATGGCAACGCAGCAGGACGTCAAGGAGGACCAGTCATGAACGCGGTTCAGGAATTCAAGCTTTCGGGCATAGCGCTCGTAAAGGACGCGGTGCACATGCTCGACGAGATCTGCGAGCACTTCGTGGAACATGCCGACGTGCAGCGGACCGCGGATTTCGCGCTGCTGACAAGCAGGTTCGGGACCGCGAGCATTCGCGTGGAGGAGCAGAGGCTCCTGATCGAACTGGACTGCCCGTCGGAGCGGACGCTTCAGATGAGCCGCACCAGCATTGCGGAACACATGTTCTACTTTGCCGGAGACGACAAGCTCGAATTGACCTGGTCCGAGCCGGCGGCGCTGTCGGTGCTGCCGAATATCCACGAGGTCACGGTCGTTTCCGCTGAAGACGTGACGCCCCACATGCGGCGGGTGAAATTTGCCTGCGCGGATGTCACGCCGTTCATCGGAGGCGACATGCATGTCCGTCTCCTCGTGCCGCCGAAGGGCAGGGCGCCGGTCTGGCCGCGGTATCGCGAGGACGGCCGCATCGCCTGGCCGGAGGGCGAGGACGAACTCCTGGTCCGTGTTTATACGATCCGGGCCGTCGATACCGAACGCAACGAACTGTGGGTCGATTTCCTGCAGCACCCCATGTCCGGCGTGCAAACTCCGGGAGCCGATTTCGCCCGCGATGCGCAGCCCGGGGAGAAGGCCGCGCTGCTCGGGCCGGGAGGCGGCAGCCTGCCGGCAGCGGGGTCCATCCTTCTGGCCGGGGACGAAAGCGCTCTTCCCGCCATCGCCCGCATTGCCGCCGAAGTGCGGGCGGGTACGCGGGTCCAGGCGATCATCGAGGTGCAGGACGGAGCCGAGGAGCAGCCCTTGCCCTCGCCGGGTTCGCTTGATGTCCGCTGGCTGCATCGCAAGGACTATCCGGCGGGCATCAGGAGCATTCTTGCGGAGGAAACCGGGAAGGCGATCGCGGCAATGGACGACGGAACCTTCGTCTGGTTCGCCTGCGAAAAGGAAGACGTGCGCTCCATCCGCACCCTCCTGAAGAGCCGCCGGCATGACAAGAAGAACATGTATGTGGCGTGGTACTGGGAAAGGGACCCCGCCTGAGCCGCTTTCCCACTTTTGCTGGAATTGCGCTAGCGTGACGCCCCGGTGCTCATGCGCGCGACGAGCCTGCCCTGAACGGTCACCGTCCTGTCGGCCGGGACCGACTCGCCCGCCAGTTCGGACAAGGCCCGCTCTCCCATCTCGGCGAGGGGCAGCGTCACGCTGGAGATTCCGAGGTCGCGCGCGAATTCGCGGTCGTCATAACCGATGATCGCGAGATCCTCCGGCACCTTCAGCCCCATTTCATGGACCGCCGCCATGGCGCCGCGCGCCACGATGTCGTTGTGGCAGAAAAGCGCGTCCGGCGGCGCGGAAAGAGAAAGCAGTTCGCGCGCCGCAGCGTGGCCGCTGGCGTGACCCCAATCGCTGACGCGCTCGAACCGGGCGCCGTGGTTGAGGCCGGCCCGGTTGAGCGAGCGATGATAGCCGGCCAGGCGCTCGATGCTGGCGAGCTGCCAGGGGTCGCCGGTGATGGTCGCGATGCGCCTGCGGCCGGTCTCGATCAGATGATCGGCCGCCAGCATGCCGCCGTGCCTTTCGGCGGGCAGGACGGCGAAACCGCTGCTGTCCTCGCGGCGGCAATTGAGCAGGACATGACGGAAGTTGCCGAGCGAGACCGGCGGTGAAACGATGGCGGTGAACGTGTTGGCATAGACGACGCCCTCGACGCCAAAACGGGCAAAGTTTTCAAGTGCCGCGATCTCATGATCGGCGGCGCTGTCGGTCACCTGGATAACGATCTGCAGCCCGTGCGCATCCGCCCAGTTCTGCAGGCCGTAGATCAAGTCGATAGGATAGGCGGCGGAGATTTCGTTGATCATGACGCCGAACAGCCGCTTGCGCCCGGGATCGAGGTTTTCGATCAGGGGACCCGGCGAATAACCAAGTTCGCGCGCAACCTGCAGGACGCGCTGACGCGTCGTCTCCGCAATCCGCACGCCTGGAATGCCGTTCAGGACGAGCGATACGGTCGTGCGGGAGACGTTCGCCGCCCGCGCCACATCAACCATCTTGACTCGTTTTTTCATGCCGCCCCCCGTTTTGCATAACCTCCTTGACAACAGGATTTTCGTCAAGCAGGTTGCTAAACAAATTTAGCAACCGCTCTGGAGGGGCGGTTTCATATCTTCCCGCTGGGCGAACGAACGACGCAGACAGACGTTTGCGCGGAGGGTTTTGCTCGTCCTCGGGGCTGGAGGAGGACATATCGTGACGATTCAATCACCCGTGACGGCTGCATTCGCGCCCAACCCGCAATTCCATCGGGAGGGCCTGGCCGATCTTTGCGGCCAGTGGGGCTTTGCCTTCGACGACGCCGATCTCGGCATGCTGGAAAGCTGGTGGAAACGCGCCGACGTTTTCGACAGGACGATCACGGTGCCTTATCCGCCGGAATCGAAACTCTCCGGCATCGGCGTTTCCGGCTTTCATCCGGTGATCTGGTATCGCCGCACCTTCGTGAGCCCGAAGCTCGGCCGGGATGAGCGCCTCGTCCTCCATTTCGGCGCCGTCGACTATGCCGCGAGCGTGTGGGTCAACGGCCAGTGCGTGGCGACCCATCGCGGCGGGCATGTGCCGTTTTCCACCGACGTCACCGGGGCATTAAGCGGCGAGGGCGAGCAGACGGTGGTCGTCCGGGCGGAGGATCAGCCGCTCGACGTGCGCATTCCGCGCGGCAAACAGGACTGGCTCGAAGAGCCGCATGCCATCTGGTATCACCGCACCAGCGGGATCTGGCAGCCTGTCTGGCTGAGCGTCGTGCCGGCCCTGCATCTCACCGATATCCATTTCACTCCCGACCTCGTGAACGCCCGGGTCCGTTGCGAGGTCCGCCTCAACGCCATGCCGTCCAGGCCGGTCCGGCTGACGATGAAATTCGGGGCGAAAGGAAAGCCTCTCGCGGAACAGAGCGTCATGCTGGCCGACAGCGAGCTGCGTTTCGATATCTCCATACCGCAGATCGAGCATGGGACCTATCGCGACCACCTTCTGTGGACGCCGGAGAAGCCCAATCTCGTCGCGGCCGAGATCATCCTCGAAGGGGAAACCCCGGACCGGGTGGAAAGCTATTTCGGGCTGCGCAGCGTGGGGATCGGCAATCGCCTCTTCCTGCTGAACGAACATCCCTACTACCTGCGGATGGTGCTCGGCCAGAACTACTGGCCGGAATCGCATCTCGCCGCGCCAGGTCCGGATGCCTTGCGCAAGGAAGTCGAGCTCATCAAATCCATGGGCTTCAACGGCGTTCGCATCCACCAGAAGATCGAAGATCCGCGTTTCCTCCATTGGTGCGACGTGCTCGGCCTGCTCGTCTGGGAGGAGATGCCGAGCGCCTACGCCTTCTCCAGTTCGATGATGGAGCGCCTGTCGCAGGAGTGGATGGAGGCGATCCGCCGCGACAGGAGCCACCCGTGCATCGTCGCCTGGGTGCCGTTGAACGAGAGCTGGGGCGTGTCCCATATCGCGGTGCGCGAGGACCAGGCGCATTTTGCATCGGCGCTCTATCATATGACCAAGGCGCTCGATCCGAGCCGGCCTGCGATCTCCAACGACGGTTGGGAACTGGTCGAAAGCGACATCTGGTCGGTTCACGACTACGCGCCCGACGGCGAGGGGCTGAGCAGCCGCTTCCATGACCGGGAGGGCATGGAAGCCATGCTGAAAGGCATGGGGCCGGCACGCCGCCGCCTTGTGCTCGGCGAACGGGAGCTTGGCGACCGGCCGGTCATGCTGACCGAATTCGGCGGGCTCAGCTACATGCCGAAGCAGGGGGACAACTGGCACGGCTATTCCACCGTGAGCGATCCGCAGGAGTTCGAAACCCGCCTGCGCGACCTGTTCTCGGCGATTGCCGCAAGCTCCAATCTGGCCGGCTACTGCTATACGCAGGTGACGGATACGGAGCAGGAGGCGAACGGGCTGCTGACCGCCGCCCGCGTTCCGAAACTTCCCCTGGAGACCATTCGCGACATCACGACGATGCCCGCCGCCATCATGCCGCAGGAGAAGATCGACAACGCCCGCCGCCAGGCGCGCAAGGCCGCCGGCCACGAATAGTCCGATGGATGTTGCGGGAGGCGAGGGGATGGAGACGTTGAAGACATCCAGATGGTTCTACAGGCGCCGGCCGGCGCCGGCCGATGCGCTCGCGCCGTCTCACCGCGGGGAGGCGCGCGCCGCATTCGTCTTCCTTCTGCCGTGGCTGGTGGGGCTGGTCTTCCTGACCGCGCTTCCGATGATCGGCTCCTTCGTCCTGAGTTTCAGCCACTATGACCTTCTTTCCCCGCCTGAGTGGATCGGGCTGGAAAACTACGAGCGGCTTTTCACGCAGGACCCTCGCTATCTGAAGTCTCTCGAGGTGACGACGACATATGTGCTGGTGTCGGTCCCGCTTTCCATCGCCGTGGCGCTGGTGATCGCAGTCGCCCTGTCGCACCAGACTCCCACCGCCAACCTCTTCCGCAGCGTCTTCTACCTGCCTTCGCTGCTCGGCGGCAGCGTCGCGATCGGCGTGCTGTGGCGGCAGATCTTCGGCAGCAACGGCCTCGTCAGCATGATGCTCGGCGGTCTCGGCTTCCAAACCACCAGCTGGATCGGCGATCCGCGCTATGCGCTGTGGACGCTCATCATCCTGCATATCTGGCAGTTCGGCGCGCCGATGGTGATCTTTCTCGCCGGCGTGCGGCAGATTCCCAAGGAGATCGTCGATGCCTCCATCATGGACGGCGCAAGCCCGGTGCAGCGGTTCTTCCGCATCACGCTGCCGCTTCTGAGCCCGCTGATCCTTTTCAATCTCGTCATGCAGACGATCAATGCCTTCCAGGCCTTCGTCCCGGCCTTCGTGATCAGCGACGGCACTGGCGGGCCGGTCGATTCGACGCTCTTCTACACGCTTTATCTCTACGTCGAAGGGTTTCGGAACTTCCGCATGGGCTATGCCATGGCGATGGCCTGGGTGCTGCTCGTGATCATCGCCGTCTTCACGGCGATCTCCTTCTACGCCTCGCGTTTCTGGGTCCATTACGAGAGTTGACGAGAGATGAGCACGATCACCGACATCAACATCTCCACCCCGGCTCGTCGCGTCGTCCGCATCATCCTGCTTGCCGGCATCGCATTGCTGATGAGCTATCCGCTGCTCTGGCTGCTATCGAGTTCGTTCAAGCCGGAAAGCATCATCTTCAGCGATGCGGGCCTCGATCCCGGCCATTTCACCTTTCAGAACTATGTCGAGGGCTGGAACAAGCTCGGCATGCCGTTCGGCGTCTTCATGCTGAATTCGGCGTTCATCTGCCTTCTTGCGATCATCGGGAACCTCTTTTCCTGCTCCCTTGCCGCATATGCTTTCGCGCGGCTGCACTTTCCCTTTTCCAGGGCGGCCTTCACGGTCATGCTGCTGACCCTGATGCTGCCGATGCATGTCACCATCCTGCCGCAGTATATAGCGTTCCAGAGCATCGGCGCCGTCAATACGATCCTGCCGTTGATCCTGCCGAAGTTCTTCGCCGTCGACGCCTTCTTCGTCTTCCTGCTTGTCCAGTTCATCCGCGGCATCCCACGCGACCTGGACCAGGCCGCCGAGATGGACGGGTGCAACAAGTACCAGATCTTCTGGTACATCATCTTTCCGGTCTGCCGTCCGGCCCTGGTCCTCGTCGCGATCTTCTCGTTTCTCTGGACCTGGAACGACTTCTTTTCGCAGCTCATCTACCTGAGCTCCGCTGAAAACTACACGGCGCCTCTGGCTCTCAATCTGTTCATCGACGCAACGAGCGGGGAGTCCGCGTGGGGCATGCTCTTTGCGATGTCGGTGATAACCCTGCTGCCGCTTTTCGTGCTGTTCATGCTGTTCCAGCGGCAGCTTGCGGAAGGAATCGCGACGACCGGCCTCAAGGGCTAGGTCCGGCGAAACGCATCATCATGAGGAGGAGGAGTGAAATGCGCTTGAAGAAATCTGGCTTTTCCCTCGAACGGCGACAATTGCTGAAGGTGGGCATCGGCGGCACGACCGCGCTGTGGCTGGGGCTGGGCGACCAGGCCTTTGCCGCGAACGGCGCGGTGAAAGTATCCTGGTACGGGGGGCAGGATACGCATGAGCGCATGCAGAAGGCGCTCAAGTTGTTCACCGAGAAGAATCCGGACATTCCGACCACGGTCGAATTCGCGCCGTTCAACGAGTTCTGGGATCGTTTGCCGGTACAATATGCGGGCGGCGGGGCGCCGGACATGCACCGGCACTCGATGACCTATCTCTACAGCTACATCAAGCGCGGATTGCTTGCCGACCTCACGCCCCATATCGGCTCGACGATCGACATTTCCAAGCTCTATCCCGGCGTTGTCGAGATCGGAACGAGGAACGGCAAGACCAATGCGATCGGCAACAACCAGATCGCGTTCGCGCTTTTCTACAACAAGGAAAAGCTGGACAAGGCCGGTGTCACCGGCAAGCTCGACGGCCTGACATGGGACGGGTTCCGGGACATTTCCGTCGCGCTCGGCAAGGCCGGCGGCAATCAGCACTACGGGACCAATGACGGCGGCGGCATCCTGGCGTTTCTCGAACTGTTCGTGACCCAGCGCGGCAAGTCGCTCTACGTGGATGACGGGCTCGGCTTCGAACGGCAGGATCTCGTCGACTGGTACGCCTTCTGGCAATCCATGCGGGACGAACAAGGTGCGCCGCCGCCCGCCATCACCTCGGAGAGCGCCGGTTTCCAGAACGCACCCATGGTGCGCAACATGGCGGCCATGCAGACGGGCTGGTGCCAGCAACTCGTCTTCTTCCAGGCGCTGATGAAGCAGGAGCTCGGCATTCGCGCCTGCCCGAGCCCCGCAGGGGCGGCCGACAATGGCCATCTCATCCGCGCGCTCGATTTCTGGGTCGTGCCGGCGCGTTCGAAGAATATCGACAAGGCCGCGAAGCTCATCGATTTCCTGCTGAACGACGAGGAAGCGATCGGGATTCTGGGGCTGACGCTCGGCGGACCGGCCTCGGACAAGGCCTCCGATATCCTGTCGAAATCGGTCGACAAGACGAGCGGCCTGGTCCTCGACTATCTGAAGGACCTGCGGCCGCGGGCGTCGAAGAAGACGCCGGGCTGGATCGCCGGCCATGGGGAACTGGAATCGCTCCTGAAGCGCCTCAACGAGTCGATCGGCTTTGCCCAGACCACCCCCAAGGACGCCGCGGACACCTTCTTCTCGCAGGCGGTCTCCATCCTCAGGTGACGTGACGACGGCGGGCGGCGGCGGCCGCCGTCCGCCCCATCAATGGAGCATGTTTCCATGAACAGCAAACCCAACATCGTGCTGGTCATGACCGACCAGCAAAGGGCGGACTTCTTCGCCTCCGAAGGCTTTCCCGTCGACACCATGCCGCGCGTCGAGGCGCTCGGCCGGTCGGGCATGCGCTTTCGCCACGCCTATACGCCGACACCGGTCTGCACGCCGGCCCGTGCAAGCCTGATGACGGGGCGTTTTCCCAAGGCGACGCGCGTCAAGCAGAACTGGTCGCCCAGAGAGAACGTCACCTATGCCGTCGACCTGCCCCGGGTTCTCCGCGCCGCCGGCTATACGATCAACCTGGCCGGCAAGAACCATAGCCATCTCGCTCCGGAGGACTTCGATTTCCACGGCGGCCCCTATAGCCACACCGACGGTCCCGCCGACCGGGCGACGCCGCTGGAGCGGGAGTTCGATCAATGGCTGTTCGATCTTGACCATCACGTCTCGACGGAGCCGACGCCATTCCCGCTGTCGACCCAGCTTTGCTCGCGCATCGTGGACGATGCCATACGCTGCGTGGACGATAACGGCGAAGCCCCCTTTTTCCTCTGGCTCTCCTTTCCGGAGCCGCACAATCCCTATCAGGCGCCGGAGCCGTATTTTTCGATGTTTTCGCCCGGGGAGATGCCCGGCCGTCTCGGCTCACGCGAAAGCACCATCGCCCGTGGAGGCCAATGGCGATGGCTCGCAGACCTCTTCGAGCGGAAGCGGCCCGGTTACGACGCCGACTGGCGGCGTTATCGGGCGGTCTATGCGGGCATGATCCGCATGCTGGACGACCAGATAGCCCGCTTCCTCGATCACCTCGATGCGAAGGGGCTTTCCGAGGACACCGTCGTGATCTTCGTTTCCGATCACGGCGACTATGCCGGCGATCACGGCCTGCAGCGGAAGGGGGCCGGCCTGCCGGAATGCCTGATCCGCGTGCCGATGTCGTTCACCGGGCCCGGCGTCGTCGCGCGGGACAACGGCACCGACTTCGTATCGCTTGTCGATATCTTCCCGACCGTCTGCGAGATGATCGGCTCGCCGATCCCCGCCGGCGTCCAGGGGCGGAGCCTGTGGCCGATGCTGACGGGCGCCGATTATCCGAAGCGCGAATTCGACAGCATCTATTCCGAACTGGGAACAGGCGACCTGCCCTACGGGCCGGGAGAGCGGCCGGAGCTGCATTTCCCCTATGAGGGCCGAAAGCTGGACGAGCTGAATGCCGCGACACAGAGCGGGAACCTGAAGATGGTCCGCAAGGGCGATTTCAAGCTGACCTTCGACGTCATGGGGCGGGGCGGGCTTTTCGACCTCAGCCGGGACCCCGGCGAGCTTCACGATCTCTATGGCGATCCGGGCCACGCCGCAAAAAGGACGGAGATGCTGGAGGCGCTGCTGTCCTGGACGATCCGGACGGAGGACAGCCTTCCGCGCGCGAAATACATCCCGAAGGTCGCCGAGCACGGATGGTACTGGCTCGATGGCGACGACAATGCTGGAGCAGGACAATGACGGCGATCAGCCTCAAGGACATCCGCAAGTCATACGGTTCGCTGGAAGTGATCAGCAATATCGACCTCGATATCGAGCGGGGGGAGTTCGTCGTCTTCGTCGGCCCGTCCGGCTGCGGCAAGTCAACGCTGCTGCGGATGATTGCGGGTCTCGAAGGTATCAATTCCGGCGATCTGCTGATCGGGGACATGCGAGCCAACGACATCCCCCCGTCGCAGCGCGGCATTGCCATGGTCTTCCAGTCCTATGCGCTCTATCCGCATATGAATGTCTATGACAATCTCGCCTTCAGCCTGAAGATCGCCCGTATCGACAGGGCGGAGATCGATCGCCGCGTCCGCATCGCCGCCGACATGCTGCAGCTCGGCCCCTATCTCAAGCGCCGCCCGCGCCAGCTCTCCGGCGGCCAGCGCCAGCGTGTCGCCATCGGCCGGGCCATCGTGCGCGAGGCCGAGGTCTTCCTGTTCGACGAACCCCTGTCCAATCTCGACGCGGCGCTGCGGGTCGCCACCCGTATCGAGATCGCGAGGCTGAAGGAACGGCTTCCCGACACGACGATGATCTACGTCACCCACGACCAGGTCGAGGCGATGACGCTGGCGGACCGGATCGTCGTCCTGAACGGTGGCCGCATCGAACAGGTCGGCCGGCCCGTCGAGCTCTACGATACCCCCCGGAACATGTTCGTGGCCGGTTTCATCGGCTCGCCGGCCATGAACTTCCTGCCGGTCGATCTGGCTTTCGAGGGCGGTGCCGCGCGTATCGAGCACGGCGGCAGGCCGTTGCCGCTCGCCCGTTTCGCCGCCGGTGGCCGCGCGGGCCGCGAGCGGGGCACTCTCGGAATCCGGCCCGAGCATCTGCGGATCGGTTCCGCCGGGCAGGCGCTGGTTTCCGGAGCGGTCGATCTGGTCGAGCATCTGGGGGAGGTGACGATCGCCTATCTGCGGCTGCCCGGCGATATCTCCGTGACCGTCAAGCTGGAGCGCACCCAGGATCTGAAGAAAGGGGAGGCCCTTCATCTGACCGCCGATCCGGCCGATCTTCACGCCTTCGACCAATCGGGCTCGGCGCTGGCCCGCCGCGGCGATGCCGGGGCATATGCGTAGGTCTTCTTGAGGGCTGGCCCGTGACGTCGCGCCGGAGGTTCATCGGCGGGAAAGCAGGCGTCCGACGGCGCTGTGAGGTCTCGGCTCGTCATCCTGGCGGCCGCAGCTTTTCTCAAGGCGGGCACGAATCTTCTCGATCTCGTCATCGGTCAGATGCTCGATCCCGATAAAGTCCGAACGGGCCTGCTCGACGGCGCGCAGCAGTTCGTCGAGCTTGGCCTCCATCGCGGCGGCATCCCTGTTCTGGGAATTCTGGACGAGAAACACCATCAGGAAGGTGACGATCGTGGTTCCGGTATTGATCACCAGTTGCCAGACCTCGGAGAACCCGAAGAACGGTCCGGTGACGCCCCATATGAGGACGGCGGAAAGGGCAAGGATGAAGGTCATCGGGGACCCGGCGAAATAGGCCGTATTTTCCGCGAAGCGTGTGAAAAGCTTCTTCATCCGGCTCCTTCCCATCTTTCGCCCCTCTCTCCCGTCCCTCGCGGCATGCGGTTTTCGGCCAAGGCGACACGCCGGCTGTCTTCCGCAGGAGCGAGCATGACGGCATCCGCGCATCGCCGCGCCGAGACCGGTCGGGATAACGGGGCGGGGCGGGAAACGTTCCCGGCGGGTATTGGAGGACGTGCCTGTCGGGGGGCGGGGAGGAGCGGAGGCGGCAGAGCCGCCATCGCCTAGCCCCTGACGATTTCCTCATAGGCCAGGGCGGCCTCGAGCACCGCTTCGTCGCGGTTGGCGTTTGCCGACAGCAGCAAGCCGACCGGCATGTCCTGATCGCCGGTGCCGCAGGGGATCGAAACGCCGCACCAGTCGAGGAAGTTGCCGAGCAGCGTGTTGCGCAGCGTCTTGCCGTTCGCGGCGAAGAAAGCCTCGTCCTGCGCCAGGTCGGCGATCTTCGGCGCGACATGGGCAACCGAGGGGAAGGCGACGAACCGGTCGCCGATCAGCGCCTCCGTCTCCGCGACAAGCCGAGCGCGGGCCTCGCGGATGGCGATATAGTCCGGCAGGGTGATCTTTTCGCCGAGCCTGGTGCGGGCGACCACCCGCTGGTCCATGTCGGCCGCTTCCGGCCCCAGGAGACGGTCGCGATGCAGGGCGAAAGCCTCGGCATTGACCAGCGCGCCGCGGCTCGCCATCAGCGCCAGGATCTCGCCGAATGCCGGAAACGCGATGCGGCTTACCTTGCAGCCGGCTTTTTCCAGGCGTCCGATCGCCGTTTCGAAGGCGGCCACCACACCCGGCTCGGCGCCGTCGAAGACGATGTCGGTCGGGATGACGATATCGAGCGGGGCGGTCGGCTTGCGGGCGGTCTGCGGCACGGAAAGCCCGCGCATGGCGGCATCGATCCAGACCGCATCCTGCACCGTGCGGCAGAGGGGGCCGAGCGAATCGAGGCTGGTGGCGAGCGGGTAGACGCCGTCCATCCGGTAACGGCCGCGCGTCGCCTTGTAGCCGACGATGCCGTTCAGCGCCGAGGGAATGCGGATCGAGCCGCCGGTATCCGTGCCCATGGCGACCGGTACGAGGCCGGCGGCCACGGCGACGCCCGAACCGGAAGAGGAGCCTCCCGGAATGCGCGGCGCGTCCTTGCCCTTCGCGTTGCGGGGCGTGCCGTAATGCGGGTTGATGCCGATGCCGGAGAAGGCGAATTCGCTCATGTTGGTGCGGCCGACCGCGACCATGCCCGCCTGCTTCAGCAGATTGACGATCGCCGCGTCCTTTGCGGCCGGTGCGGCGGTCTTCAACACCTTGGAACCGGCGGTGGTCGGCAGGCCCTCGATATCGAAGAGGTCCTTCCAGGCGATCGGAATGCCGTCGAGCAGGCCGAGCGAGCGGCCTTCCCTGAGGCGCTTCGAGGAGGCCCGCGCCTCGGACAGCGCCCGGTCCTTCAGAAGCGAGACGAAGATCGCCTTGTCGGGATGGGCCTCGATACCGGCGAGCACCGTTTCCGTCACCTCCAGCGGATCGACCGCTCCCGTCTGGATCAGCGCGGAAAGCTCGGCAATCGACATGGCTCCGTAGGATTTCGTCACGGTTCTCGTCCTCTCCATTCGGTCATTGGCGGCTGAAATGTGTAGCGGATATTTTGGCGATGGGTAGAAGATTCATGCGCCGGGCGGAAGAAGGGAACCTCCGTCCGCCCATCGAGTTGAGCCAAATCCGTCACCGCGCGGGAAAACCGGGAAGGACCACTCCATGAGAATCACCATCGCCATCGCCGGGCTCGTCATGCTGCTCGCGGGCTGTACCAGCGACAATTCCGGCACCACGGCCTATCTGGACATGGGGCCGGGAATCCGGCCCATTCCGGGCAGCATCACCTACGGGGGCCAGCCGCGGACCCGCCTCACCAAGGCGCCTGTCGGCAGCATCGTGCCGCATGAGTTCCGCAACCAGCTCGGCCAGCGGGTCGAGGAGACCTATATCATCCAGCCCGACCGCAGCCTGAAGCTGGTCAGCCGGCGTGTCCATCGCGGGCCGTTCTGGGACGATTGAGCGGTTCAGCCGGCGATCTTCGACCAGGCGCGTTCGGTGGCGGGCGCTTCGTCGGTGGTGATCTGGTCCGGTTTCAGCGCCATCAGGGCGGCGAAATCGCGGGCTTCGGCCTCGTCGAAGCCCGCATCCGGGTTCCTGAGGTTGAATGTCCAGGCGTCGACCAGCTTGCCGGCATCATGGCAGAGGCCGATCATGTCGAACCCGGCCCTGGCGGCATCGAGCAGCATCGGCCAGTAAAGATAGATCGTGTCCGGTTCGGTGGGGCCGCGCAGGTCGGCCAGCAGTTCCTTCTCGACCGCTCCCCAGCCCGCCGCCCCGTGGATCTCGCCGAGCTTGTCGGTCGGGTCGATGCCGCGCTTCAGGCCGGGCAGCCGTTTCGCGACCGCGACGATGAGGTTGAGGTCGTGGCCGCTGACGATGACCGAGGCGCCGGCCCCGGCAAAACGGTCGGCGAGGTGATCCAAGCCGCGTTCGCCGATCACGGCGAGCGTGTCCTTCATGTCGAACTGCAGGAGCGCGTCCGGATGGGCGGTCTCCAGCATCGTCGCCAGGTCCTCGCTGAGGATCGGGGGATGGCCGCCGCTCTTCAGCCGGAGGCCGCGGATATCGTCCGCCGACGTTTCGGCGATGAAGCCGTGGCCGTTCGTTTCGCCTTCGAGCGTTTCGTCATGCAGCACGACGAAGCCGCCATCGGCGCGCACCCTGAGGTCGAGTTCGGTCGAAGCGCCGAGCCGGAAACCCTCGGCCATCACTCCGGCGGAAAACAGGGGGTCGTTGAAGCTGCGGCGCAGGCGGTGCCATTTGAGCCGGGTGAAATGGCCGCGATGGGCGATGCCGAGGCCTGAAAATCCAGATGTCATGGGCTTCCGTCAAAAAGCTGCGGGACGATTCGATTGCCGGCAGACTATGCATTTCGCATCCTCCGTCATAAAGCGCCGTGCGCCCTTTCGGACGCACAAAGGACGCTCTACCCTCTTGAATTCAAGCATCGTGCTTTCCGAAAATCGATTCCGATTTTCGGGCCGATGCTGTAGATCAGTCACAGAAGTTTCATGCCGGGGCTCCATCGCGGGCGGTTTTCACAAGCCGCTTCCCGGCGAGGCGAATTGACGCGTGTCAAGGGAATGTCTTGCTGCGGGAGCCTGTTGGACGGTATGGCCGAACCACCGATTGTATCCTGTCACGAAAGGCAGATGTCATGGCACATGACGCCAACTGGGCTCCGCTTTCGCCCTACAGTACCGGCATTCGCGGCCGTTGCCCGCGCTGCGGCCAGGGACACCTTTTCAACGGCTTCCTGACGCTGAGGCCGAAATGCGAGGTCTGCGGCCTCGACTATTCCTTTGCCGATCCCGCGGACGGTCCGGCCTTCTTCGTCATCTGTTTCGCCTGCGTGCCGAGCGTGGCGCTGGCCGTCTGGATCGAGGTCATGTTCCAGCCGCCGTTCTGGGTGCATTTGCTGATTTCGCTGCCGGTGCTGATCCTGACCTGCGTCCTGCCGCTGCGGCCGCTCAAGGGGTGGCTCGTCAACAGCCAGTATTTCTACAAGGCCGAGCAGGGCAAGATCGACAGAGGTCCGGGCAATCCCCAGACGGGCGACAGGCAAGGCGGCTGACGCAGGAAAGCGGCCGCGCTCCCCGCGCCGGTCACGTTCGCCGGCCTATCTCACGCGCGAGGTCGTCGAAACAGAATGTCTCGCCGTGTTCATGCGCCTCGTTTGCCAGGAGGAGGAGGCGGATCGGAAAGGCGACGGCCTTCTGGTGGGAGCTGGAGATGGTCAGCTGTTTTTCGTCGGCCAGCACCGCACGTTCTGCGGTCTGCAGGACATCCTGGATTTCGACATTAGACAAGAGGCCCTTCTCGACCAGAAGCCTGTTGATGGCGGCAAGAGCGAGATAGAGACCTTCGAGCTGCGGGTTGGCTGTGTTCATGTCTCGGTCCTTTGCGTGGAGGACGGCACGAAGGCGGCGGCATTCTCGTCGATCAGCCGGGCTCCGCGCTGCCGGGTCAGATAGCGCCAGATCCACTGGATGCTGACGAGCAGGCGCTTTTCGAAATTGACGAGCAGGTAGACGTGCACGATCGCCCACAGCAGCCAGGCGACGTGGCCCTTCAGCGTCCATCTGCCGAAGTCGAAGATCGCCGCGTTCCGGCCGATCACCGCCGTATTGCCGCGATCGTGGAAGCGGAAAGGCCCGGCGGCCTTGCCATCCAGCAGTTTCTCCTTCAGCGCCTTGCCGAGGTATTCGCCCTGCTGCTTGGCGACCTGGGCAAGCGCCGGCAGCGGCTTGCCGTCTTCCGCAAGGCCGAGGGCGGTGTCGCCGATCGCAAAGATGTCCGGGAAACCGGTGATCGACAGATCCGGCTCGACCGGAATGCGTCCGCCGGCCTTGCCTTCGATGCCGAGCCACTTGCCGGCCGGTGAGGCTTTCACGCCGGCGCCCCAGATGACGCAGCCGGTGCGGATGCGCGTGGAGCCAGCCACGACCTCGTCCTTGGTCACGGACACCACGGGCAGGTTGGTCAGCACCTCCACGCCCGTCTTCTCAAGCTCCCGGAGGGCGTATTGCACGAGGTTGTCGGGAAAGGCGGCGAGGATCTTGGGGCCTGCCTCGACGAGGACCACCCGCATCTGGTCGTGTTCGAGCTTGCGGAAATCACGGGTGATCATGAAACGGCCGAGTTCGGCGATGGCGCCGGCCATTTCCACGCCGGTGGGGCCGCCGCCGATGATGACGCTGGTCAGCAATGCCTTCTTTTCGTCCGGGTCCCGGGAGAGCTCGGCCTTCTCGAAGGCCAGGAGCAGGCGCTGGCGGATGAGCCGCGCCTCATGGATGGTCTTGAGGCCGGGCGCCCAGGTCCGCCAGTCGTCATGACCGAAATAGTTGTATTCCGAGCCGGTGGCGATCACCAGCCGGTCGTAGGGCAGGGAGGAGCCGCCGTTGAGCCTTACCGTCCTTGCCGCGGCGTCGACGCCGGTGACTTCGGCCAGCATGACCTCGATGTTGCGATAGCGCCCGAGCGTGCGCCGTATCGGCTCGGAAATATCCGCCGGGGAAAGGGCGGCGGTCGCGACCTGATAGAGGAGCGGCTGGAAGAGATTGTGGTTGCGCCGGTCGATAACCGTCACGTCGATCGCGGCATTGCCGAGTGCGCGGGCGGCGGCGAGGCCTGCAAAGCCCGCACCGACGATGACCACGCGCGGCGTCCCTGCCTGGGGCATGCTCGCCTGGGGCATGCTCCCCTTTTCGTTTCGCGACGGTTCTCCGGTCATTTCACCCCACCCTTCGACGGAGATCGAAACTCCGCATGACGCTCGTTCAACACATGTGGAACCGGTTTGTTCCGGGGGTATTTTACCGGAACATTTCCCGTTTCGCGCCGTTCAATCCACAAGATCGAAAGGAGAATGCGATGAACAGCATCATCTGGTTGGTGGGGGCTATCGTCATCATCATAGCGATTCTGAATCTCGTCGGATTCGCTTGATTTCATTCGGCATTTTGCCGGAACTTCAACTTCCTCAAGAGAATCAAGGCGCTCTCCGGTCCCCGGGCAGCGCCTTGACTTCGCCGGCCGATGCGCCTGTCATTCATTCGGCCAGGAGAAGCGCGAAGGGATGATCGGCGAAAACCTCGCCGATCGCTACCCGGCCCGTCACGTCGATCGGTTTGCCCGTACAGATGTCGCGGTAACGTCGGTTGGCGAATTTCTCGGAAAGCGCGACCTCGGTCATCGCCCAGCCTTCCGGACGGTGCGTCGCTGGCTCCATTTGCAGGGCGCTGAAGACAAGGCGCGGGGCGATGACGATCAGCGCGTCGTCGGATTCGGCGCGGGCAAAAGCGAGGATGTGTTCCGCACGCGGGCCTTCCACCTGCAATGCCACATATTCGCCCTTCCGGAACAGCGTCGGTGCTTCCTGGCGCAGGTGCAGCAGGGCGGCGACGACATGCTGTTTCAGCCGCCCGCTCCGCCATTCCATCTCGGGCGCCGACCTGAGTTCTCCCCTTTCGGAAAGCTGTTTCCGCAACATCTCGAAATCGGGTTCCCGGCGGTTGTCCGGATCGACGAGGCTGAGGTCCAGCCCCTCGCTGCCCTGGTAGATATCCGGCACGCCCGGAGCGGCAAGCTTGACGATCGTCTGGGTGATGCCGTTCACCAGACCGGCGCGGATGAACGGGTGCAGGGTGTCGGCGAAGTCCGTCAGGAAAACCCGGTTTGCGGGGGAAAGCAGGTTTCGGGCATAGGCAATCACCGCCGTCTCATAGGCTTCGTTGACATTGCCCCAACTGGTGCGCAGCTTGGCTTCCCGAAGTGCTTTCTCGACATATGCCGCGAAGCGCTCTTCCAGCGCCTTCAGACCTTCCGCGTTTCCGGGATGCAGGTCCACCGGCCATGCGCCGGCCAGCGCCTGATAGAGCATCCATTCGACCGCGGGTTCGGGAGCCGGGCCGTCGTCCAGCGCCGTGATGGCCGCCCTGTTCATGTCGCGCCAGCGGGCTACCGCACCGGCCCAGAGTTCCGGCGCTTCGCTGATCGCATAGAGCCGGGCGCGGGTATCCTCGCCGCGCTTGGTATCGTGGGTCGACGTGCCGGAGAGAGCGTCCGGCTCCCTTTCGAGGCGCGTCCGCATGTCCGTATGGAAACGGTCGAGCGAGAGGGACCGGGCCAGCGGCTCGGCGCCGACCTCGTTCAGCGCGAGCAGCGCATGGTGCCGGTAGAAGAGCGTGTCTTCCACGGATTTTGCCATCAGGGGGCCGGTGAGCTGCTGGAACCGGGTGCGGAAGATCGAGGCCCGGCCGGCCGCCGCCTGCTCGACATCGCCGGTCAGGATGCGTTCCAGAAAGGCAAGTGCCCGGGCGTCTGGTGTATCCGGGCCGTTGCGCACCGTTTCGAGGACCTTCGACAATATCTCGCGATCGCGCTGCGGCAGACCGGCCTGCGTGCCATAGGTGCGATAGACCGGGAAGGCGACGAGCAATTCCCTCAAGGCGGCTTGCACCACGGCTTCGGAAAGCGTGGATTCGCGGTCTTCGGCGCGGCCGATCTGCAGGGCAAGCTTCAGGAGCGCTGCAACTTCACCTGCGAAGTTGTTGTCCACCATCAGCAATTTCGCGTCGCGAAGTCCGGCTTCCATGTCGACGGGCCGGCCGATACATCTGCTGTAGGTCTCGCGGAGCGTATCGAGGTTGCCGCCATCCACGAGCATATTGCTCAGCGTCGCGATGAACTCGTAGCCGGTCGTGCCGGAAACCGGCCAGCCGGGCGGGAGGCGCTCTCCCTCGCCGAGGATTTTTTCGACGACGATATAGCAGTCCGGACCCGCCTCGTGGCGGAGCCGTTCGAGATACCTCCCGGGGTCGGCGAGGCCGTCGACATGATCGATGCGCAACCCATCGACGGCGCCGGTGCGGACGAGTTCGAGGACGAGCCGGTGTGTGTCGTCGAAAACGGAACCGTCTTCGACCCGGACGCCCACGAGGCCGGCGATCTCGAAGAAGCGACGGTAGGAAAGATCGCGCGGTGCCTCGCGCCAGGACATCAGCCGGTAGGGCTGCAGGTCGTGAAGCCGGGCGATTGCGGCGCTGCCGGCGCTCCTGAGGACTTCGCCTTCGCGGCCAGCATAACTTGCCGGGGCGAGCGGATAGAAGGTCCCGCAACAGGCGAGGGACGGTTTGCCGGTCTTCGGATCGGGCCTCACCGAAATCTCGCCGGCGTTCAGCACCGTTTCGAACGTATCGCGGAGGAAGGGCAGTGTCAGGCGGCGGGACCAGTCGATGTCGAAATGACGGGCATAGCGGCTTTTCTCGCCGTTTTCGATCACATCGCGCCACCAGGGGTTTTCGAGCGAGGCGGCCATGTGGTTCGGCACGATATCGAGGAGCAGGCCGAGGCCTTCGGCCTTGAGCGCCTTGACCAGACGGTCGAAACCCTCGCGGCCGCCGATCGCGGGGTCGATCTCGCCGGCATCGACGATGTCATAGCCGTGCGTCGAGCCGGACGTGGCCGCAAAGACCGGCGATGCGTAGAGATGGCTGATCCCAAGCCGTTTGAGATAGGGCACCAGCACCGCCGCGCGGTCGAAGGTCATGCCGTTGCGGAACTGGATGCGATAGGTGGCGGTCGGGACCTTCATCTCGGTTCTCCGGCGGATGCGAGGCGTACCGCGATCGAGTTCGGCGGCAGATGTTCGGTGCGTGCCGGCCATGCGAAGATCGTCCTGCCGGGCTGATCGGGCAAGGGTTGCGCCGTTTCTCCGATGTTGAACGCCATCGAGAGCGTGGCTTTCGGGACATTCCACGCGATCGCGACGAAGCCCCTGTCGGTCTTCACCACCTTGCCGCAGCGGCCTCGCGCCGCGCCCAGCAGCGGCACGACATATTGCCTGCGCAGTTCCAGCAGCGCCCTGGTGAACCCGTACCATTCCCTGCCGTCGGGCGACTGAAGCTTGTTCCAGTCGAGCGTGGAGAAATCGAAGGTCGTCTTCGCATTCGGGTCCGGCACCGCTGTGCCGTCTTCGTGGCCCGCATGGCCTTCGAATTCCTTGCGGCGGCCGTCGCGCACGGCCTCGGCCAGATCGCCGTGGAAATCCGTGAAGAACAGGAACGGATCGGTCTCGCCATATTCCTCGCCCATGAAGAGGAGCGGGACATGGGGCGAGAGGAGCAGGGCGGCCAGCAGGACCCTCGTCCTGTCCGCGCCGGCAAGCGAGATCAGCCTTTCGCCCTGTGCCCGGTTGCCGACCTGGTCGTGGTTCTGGATGAAATCCACGAAGGCGGCCGGCGGCTGGTCGATGCTTGTCGCTCCGCGCCTCTGCCCGGTCCGAGGCGAAATATCGCCCTGATAGGCAAAGCCCTCCGCCAGTGCGCGGGCGAGCAGCTTTTCAGGCTCATGCCCGAAATCCTGATAGTAGGCATGCGTCTCGCCGGTCGCGAGGACATGGGCGGCGTTGTGAAAATCGTCGTTCCATTCCGCGGTGAAGAGGGGCGTCCCGCCGTTCCCGTCACGGGGGTGCAGAGAGATTATGTTGCGGTTGTCCTCCGTCGTCAGGTGGACCGGCCGGTCGGTGATCTCGGCCCGGATACGCTCGGCGATTTCGACCAGAACATGCTTTCCGGACCTGTCCTCGATCACGTCGACCGCATCGAAGCGCAGTCCGTCGAGATGGAATTCCTCCAGCCAGTAAAGCGCGCATTCGACGATGTAGCGCCGCACCGGATCGACATCATAGGCGATCGCCGCGCCCCAGGGCGTCATCTTTTCCCGGTGGAAGAAGGACGGGGCGAGCAGCGGCAGGTAATTGCCTTCCGGGCCGAAATGGTTGAGCACGATATCGAGCACGACCGACAGGCCATGGCCGTGGGCGGCATCGACGAAGGCCTTGAAATCCTCCGGCGGCCCGTAGGCCGCATGGGGGGCGTAGAGCAGCGCGCCGTCATAACCCCAGCCGCGATTGCCCCCGAAATGCGCGACCGGCATGATCTCGACCATCGTGACGCCGAGCTCCGCCAGGTGGGCCAGCCTGCCCGTCGCGGCACGGAACGTGCCCTCCTTCGTGAAGGTGCCGACATGGAGTTCGTAGACGACCGTTTCTTCCCAGGGGCGTCCCTTCCAGCCGGTGTCCTGCCAGGCATAGCTGGTGGGGTCGATGACGAGGGAGGGGCCGCTCACATCGTCTTTCTGGCCACGGGAGGCCGGGTCGGGAACGACCGTGCCGTCGGCCAGCACGTAGCTGTATTCGGCGCCCGGCGCGACGCCGGTCGCCAAAAGCTCGAACCAGTCGTCGTCGCTGCGGCTCATCCCGGTGTCTTCGCCGTCGAGGCGCAATGCGACGGTCTTCTGTCCCGGCGCCCACAGACGGAAGCGGACCTCGCCGGCCGCGACATAGTCAGCGCCCCATGTCTTCGGAAAAGCGCGGAATTCGGCGATGGCGTCCAGTTCCGACATAGCGATCGTTCCCGGTTGGAGGAGACCGGCAAACGGCCGAAGGAGCACTCGGTTCCATCGTGATTCCACAGCACGGCAATCGCGCAATAAAATTGCTGAAACGTGCAACAAATAACAAGTTCACGGGAGTGGTCCGCCGCTGATTCCAGCTCTAGATTAGATGTCATGCAGACGGTTTCGAGGAGGAGATCTTTGCATGCTGACCGATGAGGAGGAGCTCATCCGTTCGACGGCCGCGGAGTTTTCCCGCGAGGTGCTGAAGCCCGGGGCCGCCCGGCGCGACAGGTCGCACGCGATCGAGCCGGGCGTGCTGAGACAGCTCGGCGAACTTGGCTTTCTCGGCATGCGCACCAGCGAGGAATGGGGCGGTGTCGGCTGTTCCTACGTCGCTTACGCGAGCGCCCTGATGGAAATCGCCGCCGGCGACGGCGCCGTCTCGACGCTTGTCAGCGTCCACAACTCTCCCGTCTGTTCGTTGCTCGATGCGCATGCTTCCGATGCCCAGAAGGAAAGGTTCCTGCGGCCGCTTGCCGAAGGCCGGCATATCGGCGCTTTCGCGCTGACCGAGGCCGATACGGGTTCGGATGCGGCCGCGATCCGCACCCGCGCTGCGAAGGACGGCAGCGACTACGTCGTCAACGGTTCCAAGATGTTCATCACGTCCGGCAAGATCGCCGGCACGATCATCATCTTTGCGGTGACCGATCCCGCCGCCGGCAAGCGTGGCATTTCCGCTTTCGTGACGTCCACCGACGCGCCCGGCTTTTCGATCTCGAAGATCGAGGACAAGCTTGGCCAGCGGGCCTCGGACACCGCGGCGCTGATGTTCGACAACCTGCGCATCCCCGAAAGCCAGCGGATCGGGCCGGAAGGCGCGGGGCTGAAGATCGCGCTTTCCGGGCTGGAGGCGGGTCGCATCGGCATCGCCGCCCAATGCGTCGGCATGGCCGAGGCCGCCTTCGACGTGGCGCTCACCTATGCCCGGGAGCGCAAGACCTTCGGCAAGATACTGCTGGACCATCAGGCGATCGCCTTCCGGCTTGCGGAGGCGAAGACCCAGATCGAGGCGGCGCGGCAGCTCGTGCTGCATGCCGCGCGGCTGAAGGATCGCGACGAACCCTGCCTTTCCGAAGCCTGCATGGCAAAACTCTTCGCGTCCGAGATGGCCGAGCAGGTCTGTTCCGCGGCGATCCAGACGCTCGGCGGTTACGGTTACATTTCCGATTTCCCGGTCGAGCGCATCTATCGCGATGTCCGCGTCTGCCAGATCTACGAAGGCACGTCCGACATCCAGAAGATCATCATCGCCCGCGGCTTTGCGAACTAGGAGGGTGGGGATGCGGATAGAAGGTGGAAACTTTCTCGTCACGGGCGCCGCCTCGGGCCTGGGGCTTGCGACCGCTGCAATGCTTGTCGAAGCCGGTGGCAACGTCGCGCTGCTCGATCTCGACGAGGCGAACGGCCAGGCAAGCGCTGATGAACTCGGCAGCGGCGCGATCTTCGTTCGGACCGACGTGCGCAGCGGGGAGGCGGTCGAATGGGCGATCGCCCGCGCCGAGGCCGCCAGCGGGCCGCTCCGTGGCGCCATCTGCTGCGCCGGTGTGGCGCCCTCGGAAAAGGTGCTCGGCAAACAGGGCGTGCATGCGCTTGCAAGTTTCGCCCGTGCGCTGGAAATCAACACGATCGGCACGTTCAACGTAATCCGGCTGGCGGCGCAGGCCATTGCGAGGACAGAGCCGAACGGGGAGGGCGAGCGCGGCGTGCTGGTCGCCACCGCCTCGGTTGCTGCTTACGACGGGCAGATCGGCCAGGCCGCCTATTCCGCCTCCAAGGCGGCGGTGGCCGGCATGACGCTGCCGATCGCCCGCGAGCTTGCCCGCGACGGCATCCGCATGATGACGATCGCGCCCGGCATTTTCGAGACGCCGATGATGGCGGGTTTTTCAGACGAGGTGCGCGCCTCGCTCGGCAAGTCGGTGCCGTTTCCGCCGCGGCTCGGAAGGCCTCCGGAATTCGCGCGCCTCGTCCGCGACATCATCGAAAACCCGATGCTCAACGGTGAAGTGATCCGCCTCGACGGAGCGTTGCGCATGGCTGCGCGTTGAATGGCCCTGCGTTGAATGGCTCTGCGTCGACGCGCTGAAACACTCGGTTCTTTGGGAGGAGAAGCGAATGACGGACGGACAGATTTCCAACCCGACGGGCAGGCTCAGCCTGCATGTGCCGGAACCGGAGGTGAGGCCGGGCGGCAAGCCGGATTTCTCCAACGTGACGATCCCCAAGGCGGGCTCGGTGCGCCGGCCGGAGGTGAACGAGAACCCCGAAGCGATGCGTGATCTCGCCTTCTCGATCATCCGCGTCCTGAACCGGGAAGGGGAGGCCGTCGGTCCCTGGGCCGGGTCGCTGACCAGCGAGGAGCTGATGGAGGGCCTGCGGCACATGATGCTGCTGCGCGCCTTCGATAGCCGCATGCTGATGGCGCAGCGGCAGGGCAAGACCTCGTTCTACATGCAGCATCTCGGCGAGGAGGCGGTCTCCTGCGCCTTCCGCAAGGCGCTTCTTCCAGGCGACATGAATTTTCCGACCTATCGGCAGGCGGGCCTGCTGATCGCCGGCGGCTATCCGATGGTCGACATGATGAACGAGATCTATTCGAACGACGCCGACCCGCTGAAGGGCCGCCAGCTTCCCGTTCTCTATTCCTCCAAAGAATACGGTTTCTTCACGGTCTCCGGCAACCTGGCGACCCAGTATATCCAGGCGGTCGGCTGGGCGATGGCGTCCGCGATCAGGAACGACACGAAGATCGCCGCCGGCTGGATCGGCGACGGGGCGACGGCGGAAAACGATTTCCACGCGGCGCTCGTCTTCGCCTCCACCTATCGCGCGCCGGTCATCCTCAACGTCGTCAACAATCAATGGGCGATCTCCACCTTCCAGGGGGTTGCCCGAGGCGGGTCGGGAACGTTCGCCGCCCGCGGGCTCGGTTACGGCCTGCCGTCGCTGCGCGTCGACGGCAACGATTATCTGGCCGTGCATGCGGTCGCAAAATGGGCGGCGGAGCGGGCGCGGCGCAACGTCGGCCCGACGCTGATCGAATACGTCACCTATCGCGTGGGCGCCCATTCCACCTCCGACGATCCTTCGGCCTACCGTCCCAAGGAGGAGTCCGAGGCCTGGCCGCTTGGCGATCCGGTCATCCGGCTGAAGAACCATCTCATCCGCATCGGCGCCTGGAGCGAGGAGCGTCACACGCAGATGGAGGCGGAAATCCGCGACACGGTCGTTGCGGCGCAGAAGGAGGCGGAGCGCCACGGCACGCTCCATTCCGGCGGACGGCCCTCGATGCGGGACATGTTCGAGGGTGTCTATGCGGAAATGCCGCCGCACCTGAAACGCCAGCGCCAGCAGGCGGGAGTGTGAGGATGGTTTCGTTGAACGTTGCTAGCCGGAGCCCTCTCAACCGCCTGCCGGCACCTTCTCCCCGCCGGGGAGAAGGGATGACGCGGCAACCTCTCCAGTCCCCCCGGAAATTTGGAAAAGAGGAAGTGTGCCGCGTCATCTCGATTCTCCTCTCCGCTCGGGGAGAGGGTGGCCGAGCGAAGCGTAGGCCGGGTGAGGGGGCCGCCCTTTCCAGCCCAACCGTATCGGAGGCCTACCCATGGCACGCATGACGATGATCGAGGCGATCCGCAGCGCCATGGACGTCTCGATGGAACGCGACGGCGACGTGGTCGTGTTCGGCGAGGACGTCGGCTATTTCGGCGGCGTCTTCCGCTGCACGCAGGGGCTGCAGCAGAAATACGGCAAGACGCGTTGCTTCGACGTGCCGATCAACGAATCCGGTATCGTCGGCGCGGCGATCGGGATGGCGGCCTACGGGCTGAAGCCCTGTGTCGAGATCCAGTTCGCCGATTACATGTACCCGGCCTACGACCAGCTTACCCAGGAAGCGGCGCGGCTGCGCTACCGCTCGAACGGCGATTTCACCTGCCCCGTGACGATCCGCATGCCGACCGGCGGCGGCATTTTCGGCGGGCAGACGCACAGCCAGAGCCCCGAGGCGCTGTTCACCCATGTCTGCGGGCTGCAGGTCGTGGTGCCGTCCAATCCCTACGATGCAAAAGGCCTGTTGATCTCCTCGATCGAGAACCCGGACCCGGTGATCTTCCTGGAGCCGAAACGGCTCTATAACGGCCCGTTCGACGGACACCACGACCGGCCCGTGACGTCCTGGACTGCGCATCCGCTGGGCGAGGTTCCGACAGAGCACTACACCGTGCCGCTCGGCAAGGCGGTCGTGCGCCGTCCCGGCTCCGCGATCACCGTGCTCGCCTACGGCACGATGGTGCATGTGGCCGAGGCGACGGCGGAGGAGACCGGCATAGACGCGGAGGTGATCGACCTGCGCACGCTGCTGCCGCTCGATCTCGAAACCATCGTCGCCTCGGTCAGGAAGACCGGCCGCTGCCTGGTGGTGCACGAGGCGACGCTGACCTCCGGTTTCGGGGCGGAGCTGGCGGCGCTGGTGCAGGAGCACTGCTTCTATCATCTCGAAGCGCCGATCGTGCGCGTCGCCGGCTGGGACACGCCTTATCCGCATGCGCAGGAATGGGACTATTTCCCGGGGCCGGCCCGCGTCGGCCGCGCGCTGCGCGAAATGATGGAGGCTTGAGATGAGCGAGAAGATCATCAAGCTGCCGGATGTCGGCGAAGGCGTCGCGCAGGCGGAGCTTGTCGAATGGCATGTCGATATCGGCGATATCGTGCGGGAAGACATGGTGCTCGCCGCCGTGATGACCGACAAGGCGACGGTCGAGATTCCTTCGCCCGTCGAGGGCGAAGTCACCTGGAGGCATGGCGGGATCGGCGACATGATCCCCGTGGGAACGACGATCCTCAAGATCAGGACATCGGGCGAGGGCGGCGGGGAGGAGCCGGAGATCGAGCTGCCGGCGGAACGGCCGCGACAGCCCGCGAGCGAGCCGAAGCCGGCGCCAGCCGCCGAGCCGCCGAAACCGCCGCAGGAGCTTGCCGCACCGAAGCCGGTCGCGGCATCCGCGCCGAAGGCCGGCGCCGCCGCTTATGGAGCGCCGCGCGCCGGGGGCGAAAGGCCGCTTGCGCCGCCGGCCGTGCGCCTGCGGGCGAAGGAGACGGGCGTCGACCTCCGGCAAGTCACCGGAACCGGTCCGGCCGGGCGCATCACGCATGAGGACCTCGATGCCTTCCTGAACCGTGAAAGCGGCGCGGGCGCGGCAACCGGCCTTGTACCGGACAAGAGCGTGCAGGAGATCAGGATCGTCGGCCTGCGCCGGCGCATCGCGGAGAAGATGGCGCTTGCGGCGTCGCGCATTCCCCACATCACCTATGTGGAGGAAGTGGACATGACGGCGCTGGAGGAGTTGCGCGGCCGGCTGAACGGCAACCTGAAGCCCGGCAGACCGAAGCTCACCATCCTGCCTTTCCTGATGCGCGCGATGGTGAAGGCGATCGCCGAACAACCCGGCATCAACGCGCATTTCGATGACGAGGCGGGTGTCGTCCGCCAGTTCGGCGGCGTGCATATCGGCATTGCGGCGCAGACGCCGGCGGGCCTTGTCGTGCCGGTGGTCAAGCATGCCGAGGCCCGCGACGTATTCGACTGCGCCCGCGAGGTGGTGCGTCTGAGCGAGGCTGCGAAGAACGGAACGGCCCAGCGCGAGGAACTGACCGGCTCGACCATCACCATCAGTTCGCTGGGCGCGATGGGCGGCATCGTGTCGACGCCGGTCATCAATCATCCGGAGGTGGCGATCGTCGGCGTCAACAAGCTGGCGATCCGGCCGCATTGGGACGGGACGCAATTTACGCCGCGCAAGATGATGAACCTGTCCTCCAGCTTCGACCACAGGGTGATCGACGGCTGGGATGCGGCAACTTTCGTGCAGCGGCTGAAGGCGCTTCTGGAAACGCCCGCGCTGATATTCGTCAGCGAATAGGCCCGGAGACCGGTTCCGGTTTTCGAAAAGGCACAATTCGCGGACGCAAAGACCTGGAGCGTTCCTGTGCATCCGGAGGATGCGAGTGAGGTGGAAGAAGAACGATGAAGGAAATCACCTGCAAGCTTCTCGTCTTGGGAGCCGGTCCGGGGGGCTATGTCTGCGCCATCCGGGCCGGCCAGCTCGGAGTGGATACGGTCATCGTCGAGATGGCGAAGCCCGGCGGCACCTGCCTCAATATCGGCTGCATCCCCTCCAAGGCGCTGATCCACGCGGCCGACGATTTCCACAAGGCCATGGCGATGGCGGCGGGCCGCAATGCGATGGGCATCCGGGCGGGGAGCCCCGCGATCGACCTGGCGAAGACCATGGCCTGGAAGGACGGCATCACCGGCCGGCTGACCATGGGCGTGTCGGGGCTTCTGAAGAAGGCCGGCGTCAAGATCGTCGTCGGACGCGCGAAATTCCGCGACGGCAAGACCGTGGCAGTGGAGACGGAGACCGGCGAGCAGGTCATCCGGGCGGAGAATATCGTCATTGCCACGGGCTCCGCACCGGTCGAGCTGCCCGTGCTGCCCTTCGGCGGCAAGGTGATTTCCTCCACGGGCGCCCTGTCGCTCACCGACGTGCCGCAAAGGCTGGCGGTGGTGGGGGCAGGCTATATCGGCCTCGAACTCGGCATCGCCTTCGCCAAGCTCGGGTCGAAGGTGACGATCGTGGAAGCGCTCGGCCGCATCCTGCCGCTCTACGACGCGCAGCTCACCCAGCCGGTGGCGAAGCGGCTGTCGGTGCTCGGCGTCGACGTGCTTCCGGGGACGCAGGTGAAGGGCATGTCCTCGAATGGCGAGGCGCTGCTCGCCGAAACCGGCGATGGCGAGGAGCGGCGTATCGCCGCCGACAAGGTGCTCGTCACGGTCGGACGCAGGCCGGTGACCGAAGGCTGGGGGTGCGAGGAACTGGAACTCGACATGGACGGCCGGTATCTCCGCATCGATGAGCAGTGCCGTACCTCGATGCGCGGCATCCATGCGGTCGGCGACGTGACCGGCGAGCCGATGCTGGCGCACCGCGCGATGGCGCAGGGCGAGATGGTGGCGGAAATCGTCTCGGGGAAACGCCGGAGCTGGGACAGGCGCGCCATTCCCGCCGTCTGCTTCACCGACCCGGAAATCGTTTCGGTCGGCCTCTCGCCGGACGAGGCGCGGGCGGGTGGCCGGGAGGTCAAGATCGGCCAGTTCCCGTTCACGGCGAATGGCCGGGCGATGACGCTGTCGTCGGAGGAAGGCTTTGTCCGTATCGTGGCGCGGGCCGACAATCATCTCGTGCTCGGCATTCAGGCGGTCGGGGCAGGGGTGTCGGAACTGTCCGCGGCCTTTTCGCTTGCCGTGGAGATGGGAGCGCGGCTGGAGGATATCGCAGGAACGATCCATGCCCATCCGACGCAGTCGGAGGGTCTTGCGGAGGCTGCGATGAAGGCGCTGGGGCATGCGCTGCATGTGTGATGACGATTGAGTTGATACCCCGAGGTCCCCTCATCCGCCTGCCGGCACCTTCCCCGGTGGGGAGAAGGGCAATGGTCGCATTGCGTCGTTCACTCAGCGACCTCGAATTGGCAGGCGAAGCGTCGCCACGTAACCCATTCCACCCAACGGGGAGAAGGTGGCCCGGAGGGCCGGATGTTTCCCGATGGCCCGCTTCCCTCACAACTCCAGCAGCGCATAGGGTTTCCCCGTCGGTTTCTCGACATGCGAGGCGACGTTGTAGACGGGTGCTCCGCCCGGCGTCTTGCCGGCATATCTGCCGCGGTGCGCGTGGCCATGGACGACGGCCTTTACCGGAAAACGGTCGATCGTTTCCGCAAGGCGCGAGGAGCCAAGGAAGGGATAGATCTCCATCGGCTCGCCTTCGACGGTTTCCACGATCGGCGCATAATGCAGGACGACCACCGCCCGTTCGGAGCGCACCTGCCGGAGCGCGTTTTCGAGCCGCATCGTCTCCTCGACGCTTTCGGCGACCATGGCCTTGATCGCCGGCTCGCCGAAGGAGCCGAGCATGTAGCGGCCGAAGCCGCCGGCAAACCCCTTGACGCCCGCAAAGCCGATGCCGGCGATCTCGACCGCCTGGCCTTCGAGAAGCTGCATGCCGGCGTCCTTGACGATCGCCTTCACGTCCTCCACATGGCCGCATTCGTAATCGTGATTGCCGAGGACCCCGACGACGGGAATGGAGCAGGAACGCAGTTCCGAGGCCAGGATTTCCGCTTCCCGGGGTTTGCCAAGGTCGGTCAGGTCGCCCGTCAGCACGAGGATGTCGGCGGCCTGCGAGATCTCGCCGAACAGTTCCTTGTAGGACGTGCCGCCGTTCTCCTTCACATGCAGATCGCCCATGGCGGCGATCCGCGCCTTGCCGTTCGTCTTCCTCGCGGCTCCCGCGGTCTCGCTCCTTGCGTCCGTCGCTCTGGCGGTCACGTCGATGCTCCTTGCAGTTCCTCGCGCAGGTCGCCTTCGCCTCCCACGTCGGCGAAACCCCATTCCTTGACGTCGATTTCGAAATCCACGCGGCTGAACATGCGGCCGCGGCAGACCTTCATCTGCGGCAGGGGCAGTTCGCGCTGCGCCTTCAGGCGGTCGAGCAGTTCGTCCAGCAGCCAGTCCGGCACCTTGTCGCGCTCGGTCGGGTAGATCCAGCGGAAGTTCAGGAGGTGGATCAGCAGCACTTCCCAGTGCACCTCCATGTGGTTCAGCAGGCGTTCCCAGTCGATCTCGCCATGGGCGCGCAGGATCATGTGAACGATGTCGCCGCCGTCGTAGCGATGGCGGAGCTGTACGAAACATTTCGACCAGATGAGCTCGGTCGGCGCGATGATGCGCACCTTGTGGCCGTTCATGTCGATCTGCCGGGCGTTTTCGAACCAGGCATCGCTGATGGGCATGGTGCCGTTCGAGGCGGCGAAGATGACGTCGAAAAAGTTGCGGCCTCTCTTCACCTTGCCCAGCCAGCGGTCGTCCTCCACCTCGATCTCGTAACCCTTCTCCTTGAAATGGGCGAGAATGCGGGGGTAGTCGCCGGCCTTGCAGAAGATGTCGAGGTCCTTCGTCTGGCGGGTGATGCCCGTATAGGCGCTGATCGCGAAGGTGCCCGCCAGCAGGAACGGGATATGGCAGTTGACAAGGTCCTCCAGGGCCTCGGCGACAAAAGCCTCGGCCTCGGCGTCGGTCAGCGTCGGGGCGGCCTTGACCTCCATGTCGGGCATGGTGTCGACGGGGTGGGCGGCCTTCTCGCGGGGCAGGTTCTGCGCGGCGTTGACATCGGCGTTCATCGACATTCTCCGATCTCGTCCGGCTCCGATCTCGTCCGGCTCCGATCTCGTCCGGCTCCGAATCTTGTCCGGCGCAGGGGAACACCCGGGACGGCCCGAAGGTTCCGTCCGGGCTGGTTTTCAGCGCTCCGGGTTGTCCGCATTCGCCATGGGGCTGGCGCGGCCGTCGGGCTGGTCGTCATCCTCCCGCTGGTCACTGTCTTCCAGATCGGCCGCGACGAGATAGGCATCCTCGGTCCCAAGCCGGGATGCTTCCCGGATGGCTTCCGGATTGGTCGTGTCCAGCTGCTCGCGCAGTTCGTCCTCGATGCGGCCTGCGGCCTCGCCATTCTTCCGGGGCTGGTTGCTGCCGATCTTGTCGTGTTCGGCGTTCATGGTCGTTCCTTCCTCGTTGGGAGCCTTGCGGTTCAGTGATGACAACCCTCGTGTCCGGAACAGGTTCCGAATGGCGGGGATCTGGAACCAAATAGAGCGGCGGAGGTTCGGTGCCTTGTATCAACGTCTTGTATCAACGTGAGGAGAAAGACATGCCGGCGAAATCGAAATCACAGCAGAAGGCCGCAGGGGCGGCCCTTGCCGCCAAGCGCGGCGAGATCAAGAAGGACGAGCTCAAGGGCGCTTCGCGGGGCATGGAGAAATCCATGAGCGAGAAGGAATTGCGCAACATGGCTTCGACGAAGCGCAAGGGCAAGCCCGAACATGCCGCGCATCACTGACGGCGTCCGATCCGGAGCCTCCGGCACGGGTCGGACCTCGCCCGGGCGACGGGAGCCGTCGAACCGTCCGCAAGGTCCCGGTCAAGAGGAGGCCGCGCCGCCCGAAGAACTCGGCGCGGCGTTGACAGCCATGCCGCTCCGGATCGGGCTTTATATTCCCGATGATCTTCTGGAAGACTGGTTTGCGTCCGGCACCGGCATGAACCCGGCAAGCGATGTCGCGCTGAAGGCCGCCGAGGCCTATGGTCTCCGGTTCGAATGCGAGTTCAAATACTATCCGGAGAGAATGGAGGGCGTTTTCTGGAAATGGGTACCGGCCCTGTGAGGGCTTCCAAAACACTGCAGAGACTCGCCGCGCCATCTGGTCGCTTCCTCCCGGAAGAGATCGACCGGTCCGCCTGACAGCGCGGCGGGGCTCGCTCAATGACAATGACCGGAAGGGCGACATCTGGCTGAAACGATCACAAGGTCAGCCGCCAACTCCTCCACAGGGCCTGCCACAAGCACATAATGCCAGAAATCGCCAAGGGTTCCATGAAAAGTGATTCGGACAGTGATTTTTATGCCCGAATCACCAAAATTCACAATGCAGCGTAGTGATTTCGCAGCGTTTCAAATTTTACGAGCTGTTCGGCGATCAGTTCGCGATTCGCGTCGCGCCGGACGAAAACCTTGAACATGGCCGCGCCCTTCCCGTTCATGAACCAGACGGAACAGGAACGGCGACCGTGAAAGGCACGGTCGACAAAGGTCAGCGAGGCGCAATTGTCCTTCCTGATATGTCCGCCGATCGGGCTGTCGCCATGGATGTTGAACCAGCCCTGCGCCTCTGAGCCCGCGGGCAGGCTGCCTTCGGCTTCCAGCACGATATCTTCGGTATGGACGATGAAGAGGACGTCGCCCCAGGTGCTCATCGCGGACCAGATATCCAGGAAATGCTCCTTGCCGGCGACGACGGCGGCACCTTTCGGCAGGATTTCCAGGATCTCGGCCGGCGTCACGTCGGCCTTGGAGGCGATCGCCTCGACGACGCCGTCGGGCTTCTCGGCGAGCGCCGCAAGCGCCCGTTCGCGGCGGTCCGGCTTGATGTCGGAAACGGCGTTCATCGCGGACCTCAGGCGGCGTCGGCGCGCGCGCCGTTCTTGTCTTCGTGAATGATCACTTCGAAACCTTCGAAGTGGGGGCCGGAGAGGTATTCGACCTTGCCGCGGTTATCGCCGGCATTGGCGTGGGCGGCACGGAACTGCTCGGACTTCGTCCAGGCCTGGAAATGCTCGAAGCTCTCCCAGACGGTGTGCGATGCATAGAGGGTGTGATCCTCCGCCTTCGGGCCCTTCAGCATGTGGAATTCGATATAGCCGGGGAGCTCGGCGAGACGGCCGTGGCGGCTGCGCCAGATGTTCTCGAAAGCCTCTTCGTAACCCGGCACCACGCGGAATCGGTTCATGGCGATATACATTGGTCAGTCCCTCACTAAAGTGTCATTTTCGGCTCAAGATATCTGCGGCCGCTCCCCTTGAAAAGCCCAAAAAACTTGCGTAGTCAACTCAAGTTATTGACGGCAGCCGGCTGATTTCGAGGCATATCGCCTATCCGCCTGGATATGAAAGGGCAGAGTATGATGGGGTCTTCCTTCGTTTTCCGCAGGGTCAGGAGCGGTGGGTTTTTCGCGGCCGTTCTCCTCGGCGCCGTTCTCTTCGCCGGCGGTGCGTCGGCCGCCGAAAAAGGCAATCCGGAAGCCGGGCGCATCGTTTCGATCGGCGGAACGATCACGGAAATCCTCTATGCGCTCGGGGCGCAGGATCGTGTCGTCGCGCGCGACTCCACGAGTTTCTACCCCGCCGAGGCCAATTCCAAGCCTGACGTGGGTTACATGCGCGCCCTGTCGGCGGAGGGAATTCTCGGCCAGAAGCCCGACCTGATCCTGATGGAGGAGGGCTCCGGTCCGCCGCCGGTCCTTGAAATCCTGAAAGCCAGCGAAGTGCCCATGGTCGTCGTCCCGACGCCGCCGGAGGCCGGCAAGATCGGCCAGAAGATCCGCGATGTCGGCGCCGCGGTCGGATTGTCCGACAAGGCGGAGGCGCTGGCCGCAAGGACGGAGGACGGTCTCAAGAAGCTTGCCGACGATGTCGCGAAAATCCCCGGGCCGAAGAAGAAGGTGCTCTTCGTGCTGTCGCTTTCCAACGGCCGCGTGATGGCGGGTGGGGCCGATACGGAAGCCGGCGCGGTGATCGAGATGGCCGGCGGCGTCAACGCCGCGCCGACAATCAACGGCTACAAGCCTCTCGCCGACGAGGCGGTGATCGCCGCCCAGCCGGACGTCATCCTTTCCATGTCGCGGGGCGATCACCAGCTCACGCCGGAGCAGGTGTTCGCAATCCCCTCGATGCAGACGACGCCCGCCGCCGCCAGCAAGGCGCTGGTTTCGATGGACGGCCTGTTGCTCCTCGGCTTCGGCCCGCGCACGCCCGAGGCGGCCCGCGCGCTCGCCGCCCAGATCTATCCGGGCGCGATCAACTGATGAAGACGCTGGCGATGTCCTTGCGCCCCGCTGGCGACGGCGACCGGACACGGCAGGGGGCGGTTGTCCTCGGTCTTCTGGCCGTGCTGCTGTTCGTCGCCTGCCTGCTTTCGCTCGGCGTCGGCCCCACAGGGGTGGGGCTGCGCGACCTCTGGGCCTATGTGACGGGCGGCGCGGGCGGGCTTTCGACGCAGGAGAGGGTGATCCTTGAAGCGGTGCGCCTGCCGCGCACGGCGCTCGGCCTTCTGGTCGGCGCGGGACTGGCCGTTTCCGGCGCCATGATGCAGGGCCTGTTCCGCAATCCTCTCGCCGATCCCGGCATTGTCGGCGTCACGTCGGGGGCAGGGCTTGCGGCGGTCGCCGCGATCGTGCTCGGCAACACATTGCTCGCCCCCGCCGCCATGCTGCTCGGCAACCAGTTCCTGCCGCTGATGGCTTTCTTCGGCGGGCTTTTCAACACCTGGATGCTTTACCTCATCGCCACGCGGGACGGCAGGACCTCGACCACGGCGCTCATTCTTTCCGGCATCGCGATCGGTGCGCTGTCCGCCGCGTTCATGGGGCTTCTGATCGTCATGGCCGACGACCGCCAGCTTCGCGACATCACGTTCTGGAGCCTCGGTTCGCTCGGCGGTGCGACGTTCGGCCGCGTCATGTCGATCCTGCCCTTCATTGCCGCCGTGTTCGTCATCATGCCTTTCGTGGCGCGGGGGCTGGATGCGCTGGTCCTCGGCGATGCCGCCGCCTTCCACATGGGCATTCTGGTGCAGCGGCTGAAGAAGATCGTGATCGTCGCCGTGGCCGCCGCGTGTGGATCGACCGTCGCCGTTGCAGGCTCGATCGGTTTCGTCGGTATCGTCGTGCCGCATCTCCTGCGCCTTGCCATGGGGCCGTCGCACCGTTTCCTGCTGCCGGGTTCGGCGCTCGGAGGCGGGGCGCTGCTCCTGATCGCCGACAGCGTGGCGCGCACGGCCGCAGCGCCCGCCGAACTGCCGATCGGCGTCATCACCGCGCTTTTCGGCGCCCCGGTCTTCCTGTTCCTGCTGCTCGGCAGGAACGGCGTCAACATGCGGGACATGCCATGATTTCGGGCGAGCACATCACGGTGACCCGTGCGGGCCGCAAGCTCATCGACAATGTCGGGATCGATCTCGAGCCCGGCCGGTTCACGGTGATCATCGGGCCCAATGGCGCGGGCAAGTCGACGCTGATGAAGGTGCTGTCCGGCGAGATGAAGCCGGATACGGGTTTCGTCTCCTATTATGGAACGAGCATCGATCTTTGCCGGCCGGCCGACCTTGCCAGGCGCCGCGCGGTGCTGCCGCAGGCGACGCAGCTCGCCTTTCCCTTCACGGCGCTCGAAATCGCGCGCATGGGCGCAGTGGCGCAAGGGGCCCTCGATCCGGCCGACGAGGCGCGAAAGGCGCTTGCCCGCGTCGGGCTGCGCGGCTTCGAAAGCCGGCCCTATCCTTCGCTCTCCGGCGGCGAGCAACAGCGGGTGCAGTTCGCCCGGGCTCTGGCTCAGGTGCCGTTGCCGGTTGTCGACGGCGCGCCGCGGGCGTTGTTCCTCGACGAGCCGACCGCGAGCCTCGACCTCGGGCACCAGATTTCGGTGCTGGAGATAGCGCGCGATTTCGCGAGCGCCGGCGGCATCGTGCTCGCCATCCTGCACGATCTCAACCTGGCGGCGGAATTCGCCGATCATCTGGTGGTGCTAAACCACGGCCGGGTGGTGGCGGAGGGCGCCTGCGCCGAAACCGTCAACGACGAGATCATCGCAAGCGTTTACGGCATCGCCGGCGCCGTCGGGCGCCTGCCGGCCGCCCACATTCCCTACGTCCTGCCGCAATCGCGACATCGGTAACCGGCCTCGTACGCTCAGGCACCGGGTTCCGGGCGGGTGACGACGAAAATGGCGGGACCGATCATCAATGCCGCAACCAGCACCGCCCGCCAGAAGGGCGGCGATGTCCCGAACCAGAAGATCGCATAGCTCAGGGTCATCATGACGACTGCGGCAATCTTGGCCTTGCGCGGGATCGCGCCCTTCTCACGCCAGTCCCTGAGCGGCGGGCCGAATTTCGGATGTTCGAGCAGCCAGGCTTCGAGCCTCGGCGAGGAGCGCGCAAAGCAGGCAACCGCAAGGAGCAGGAAGGGCGTGGTGGGCAGAACCGGCAGAAAAGCGCCGGCAACGCCGATCGCCACAAAAAGCCAGCCGAGACCGAGAAAAAGGAGACGCATGAATACTCTTTGATGAAATGAATCAGGAGAGCACCTGAAGTCCATGTCTACGAACGATATCCAGCAATTTCAGGGCCGGCCCGCTTGGGCGCTTCGCGCCGGTTTCCCACTTCTGGATCGTCGACTCGCTGGTGTTGAGGTAACGGGCGAAGACCGGCTGACTGACATGATTGTCCTCGCGCAAGGCCTTGATTTCATAAGGCGAAAGCTCCATGGGCGCTGGCAGGCAGGTTTCATCGAAGGTCCGCATCGTTTCCTTGTCGATGGTCCCGGCTTCATACATGCCTTCCACGGCGCTATGGATCGCCTCGAAGGCGTCGCTTTTGAATTTCCGTTTAGTCGCCATTGCAAATCTCCACCAATGCTCCGTTTCTCAATTCGGCGGCCAAAGCGTCGGCCGTTTTCCTGCGGTAGAGTTCCGCCAGTTTTCTGAATGCGGCCAATTCGTCGTCATCGATATTGGCTCGATCCTGCTTGGCGAAGAGATAGGTATAGACCCAGAATTCTCCCGCCTTTGCCAGAATGATCGACCGGTGCCGATTGTCGTTCAGGCGTTTCTTGAAGACGCCGCCCCGAGGTCATCCGCCTGGCCCAGGGCAACCTGTGAGATCGCCTTGCAGAGTTCGCGATCCGATATCCGCGCTTTACACGCCGCTCGGGCGAACCATGCAGTCTTGAATACGCGATGGACCATTTCCGCTTGTGTAGCACCAAGTGCTATATATGGCAAGCGAGTTGTTGCCCGGCTGGCTTTTCGCCATATGCCCGTTATAGTGCCGCCGGCTTCAACAACCGGTAGGGAAAATGATGTCGCGGAAGAAAGTACTCGTCGTCGGCGGGGCCGGCTATATCGGTTCCCATACGTGTCTGGTGCTGGCGGAGCGGGGCTATGAGCCGATCGTTTTCGATAATCTCTCCAACGGTCATGCGGAATTCGTGCGCTGGGGGCCTCTCGAACAGGGCGATATCCGCGACCGCGTGCGGCTCGACGAGGTTTTCGCAAGGTACAAGCCGGACGCGGTCCTGCATTTCGCGGCGCTGATCGAGGTCGGGGAATCGGTCAAGAACCCGGTCGGCTTCTACGACAACAACGTCATCGGCGCTCTTACCCTGCTTTCGGCGGCAATCGATGCCGGCGTGGAGGCCTTCGTCTTCTCCTCCACCTGCGCCACCTATGGCCTGCCGGACCGCGTTCCGATGGATGAGACGCACAGCCAGGCGCCGATCAATCCTTACGGCCGCACCAAGTTCATCATCGAGCAGGCGCTCAAGGACTATGGCCAGTACAAAAACCTGAAATCCGTCATGCTGCGTTATTTCAACGCGGCCGGCGCCGATTTCGAAGGCCGGATCGGCGAATGGCATACGCCGGAGACGCATGCTATCCCGCTCGCGATCGAGGCGGCGCTCGGCCGCCGCCAGGGTTTCAAGGTGTTCGGCGACGACTACGACACGCGTGACGGCACCTGCGTGCGCGATTATATCCACGTTCTCGACCTTGCGGATGCGCATGTGCGCGCCGTCGATTACCTACTTGCTGGCGGTGAGACGGTGGAATTGAACCTCGGCACTGGAACCGGCACGACGGTGAAGGAATTGCTGGCGGCGATTTCGGAGGTTTCCGGAAAGCCTTTCCCCGTGGAATATGTCGGGCGGCGCGAGGGGGATTCCACGTCGCTCGTCGCCAACAACGACAAGGCGAGAGCGGTGCTTGGCTGGGAACCGCAATATGGGCTGGGCGATATCATCCGCTCCGCCTGGAGCTGGCATTCGCGCAGCAACCACATCACCCAATAAGGAATGACCATGGCGAAGATGATCCACTCGATGATCCGGGTGCTCGATGAAGCGCGTTCGATCGACTTCTACGGGAAGGCCTTCGGCCTGAAGGTCGCCGAGCGGGTGCCGTTCGACGGATTCACGCTGATCTATCTCTCCAATCCGAAAACGGGGTTCGAACTGGAGCTGACGGTCAATGCCGGCCGCAAGGAGGCATACGATCCCGGCAACGGTTATGGCCATCTCGCCGTATCGGTCGCGGATATCGACGCCGAATACAGGCGCTTCGCCGATCTCGGCCTGACGGTCGGCAAACTTGTGGACATGCAGCGTGACGGCGCGCCGTTCGCGCGGTTCTTCTTCGTCACCGATCCTGATGGCTATAAGATCGAAGTCCTGCAAAGAGGCGGCCGGTTCCAATAGGAGACAAGCGATGGCAGAGGGCGAGATCAGGCTCGAGGAAAGCTGGAAGCATGTGCTCGGGCCGGAATTCGAGAACCCCTATATGAGCGAACTCAGGCGTTTTCTGGTTGCCGAAAGGGAATCCGGCAAGCGCATCTTTCCCAAGGGCTCCGAATATTTCCGCGCGCTCGACCTCACGCCGCTCGACAAGGTGAAGGTCGTCATCCTCGGGCAGGACCCCTATCACGGCTTCGGCCAGGCGCACGGGCTCTGCTTCAGCGTCAGGCCCGGGGTGCGCATTCCGCCGTCGCTCGTCAACATCTATCAGGAACTCCAGAGCGATCTCGGCATTCCGCCGGCCAAGCACGGTTTCCTGGAGCATTGGGCGGAACAGGGCGTGCTGCTCCTGAACAGCGTGCTGACGGTGGAGGAGGCAAGGGCGGCCTCGCATCAGGGGCGGGGATGGGAACGTTTCACCGATGCGGTGATCCGCGCCGTCAACGAAGATTGCGATGGCGTCGTCTTCATGCTCTGGGGTTCCTATGCCCAGAAGAAAGCCGCTTTCGTCGATACGAAAAGGCATCTTGTGCTGAAGTCGCCGCATCCGTCGCCGCTTTCGGCCCATAACGGCTTCTTCGGCTGCCGGCACTTTTCCAAGGCCAACGATTTCCTCGTCTCCCGCGGCAAGGAGCCGATCGACTGGCAATTGCCGGAACGGGTTTCTGTGAACAATTAACCCTTCATCGTCTACATGAAGTGAACAATGCGTTCGGGCGAGGCCGTCTATCCAATCCGGCCCCGCCGGACCAAATATTGCCCCAGAACAAAGGCTCGCTGAGCCAGAAAGGGGTTTGAAATGCTCGACCAGATCAAAGGCCTCCACCACGTCACATCGATGGCTGCGAGCGCCGGCACCAACAACAGGTTCTTCACCGATACGCTCGGCCTGCGCCGGGTGAAGAAGACCGTCAATTTCGACGCTCCGGATGTCTATCATCTCTATTACGGTGACGAAGTCGGCACGCCTGGTTCGGTGATGACCTATTTCCCGTTCCCGCATATCGCCCGTGGCCGTCCCGGCACCGGTGAAGTCGGCACGACGCTCTTTTCCGTTCCCGAGGGCTCTCTCGGCTACTGGACGGACCGGCTGACCAAGGCCGGCGTCGACGGTCTCAAGAGCGACAGCGCCTTCGGTGAAAACCGCCTGCATTTCGCGGGTCCGGACGGCGACGGCTTCGCGCTCGTCGAAGTCAAGGACGACGCGCGTGCGCCCTGGACCGGCAACGGTGTTGGCGAGGACAATGCGATCCGTGGTTTCCACTCCGCGTCGCTCAGGCTTCGTGACGAGGGGGCTACGGCCGAGTTGCTGAAATACATGGGTTACCAGCAGATCGACGCCAGGGATGGCGTGATCCGTCTCGGCATTCCCGGCGGCAACGGCGCGGATTTCATCGATATCGAAACCATGCCGAACATCGCCCATGCGCATCTCGGCGCGGGTTCGGTCCATCACATCGCCTTTGCGGTCGAGAACCGCGAAAAGCAGCTCGAAGTCCGCAAGGCGCTGATGGATACCGGCTACCAGGTCACTCCGGTCATCGACCGCGACTATTTCTGGGCGATCTACTTCCGCACGCCGGGCGGCGTGCTGTTCGAGGTCGCCACGAACGAACCTGGTTTCAACCGTGACGAAGATACCGCTCACCTCGGTGAGGCGCTGAAGCTGCCCAGGCAGCATGCGCATTTGAGAGAAGTCCTCGAACAGCATCTCGAACCGATCGAGTAACCGGTCGGCGGCGGGTCGAAAAGCGTGGAACCGGTTTTCGGCCCGCCGCCCGGACAAAGTTTCAGGAGACAAGAAAATGAGCTACGACAGCTATGTGCATCGGGCGAGGCCCGGTGCGCCGGGAACCCCGATTCTGTTCGTTTTCCATGGCACCGGCGGCGATGAAAACCAGTTCTTCGATTTCGGCGGAAGGCTGTTGCCGAACGCTACGGTGATCTCGCCGCGCGGCGACGTGTCCGAACACGGGGCGGCGCGCTTCTTCCGGCGCAAGGCGGAGGGCGTCTACGACTGCGACGACCTTGCGAGGGCAACCGAAAGGATGGGCGAATTCGTCGCCGCGAACCGCGACCGCTACGAATCCTCGACCGTTCTCGGCCTTGGCTTTTCGAACGGCGCGAACATTCTCGCCAATGTCATGATCGAGAAACCGGGCCTCTTCGAGGCGGGCGTGCTGATGCATCCGCTGATCCCGTTCAGGCCGAAGGACCGCAAGGCCAAAGAAACGGCCCATGTGCTGATCACCGCGGGGCAGAACGACCCGATCTGCCCCGTGCCGCAGACCGTCGAGCTTGCCGACTACTACAAGCGGCAGGGCGACAAGGTGACGCTCGACTGGCATATCGGCGGCCATGAGATCCGCGCCAACGAGATCGAAGCCGCCAAGAAGTTCTTCGCGCCCTACGGGGCGTGAAGACCGCGAATGCCGGCTGCCCGATCCGCCGGAACCTCTTCGGGGGCGGCGGGCAGCCGATCCTGCCGGTTCGGCCGGTCGTCAAACCGTTTGGCCGCGTGCTCCCGATCGAGCCGTCGCCGACATCGCCTCCCGGGCTTGCCGGGGAACCGGGCATGGCCGATAGTGATCACCATTTCCCTGGCAGCCCGGGAGGCTTTCCATGAGCAACCACCTGAAATTCTTCATTGACGGGGCCTGGGTGAAGCCCGAGATTCCCGTCGCGCTCGATGTCGTCGACCCTTCGACCGAAGAGGCTTATACGCAGATCGCGCTCGGTTCCACGGCGGATGTGGACAAGGCGGTCGCCGCCGCCCGGGCGGCGTTCCCGGCTTTTTCGCAATGGCCGAAAGCGGAGCGTCTTGCACTTCTGAAGCGCATCCTCGTCGAATACGACAAACGCTACGAGGACATAGCTCAGGCCGTCTCGCAGGAGATGGGCGCGCCGCTGGCATTTGCCCGCGACGCCCAGGCCGCAGCCGGCAGGGGGCATCTCGCCGCGACCATAGAGGCGCTGGAGACATATGAATTCACCGAGGCGCGGGGCTCGACGATGGTCGTCAGGGAGGCGATCGGTGTCTGCGCCCTGATCACGCCCTGGAACTGGCCGCTCAACCAGATCGTCTGCAAGGTCGCGCCGGCGATTGCCGCCGGCTGCACGATGGTCCTGAAACCTTCCGAGATCGCGCCGGTTTCGGGGATCGTATTCGCGGAAGTCATGGAGGCCGCCGGAACCCCGAAAGGCGTTTTCAACCTCGTCAACGGTACCGGCCCGGATGTGGGGCAGGTGATGGCCGGCCATCCGGACGTCGACATGGTTTCCTTCACGGGTTCCACCCGCGCCGGCATCATCGTGGCAAAGACCGCCGCCGATACGGTGAAGCGCGTGGCGCAGGAACTCGGCGGCAAGTCGCCCAACATCATCCTGCCCGATGCGGATTTCGAGAAGGCGGTGGCGGATGGCGTCACGGCCTGCTTCGGCAATTCCGGTCAGTCCTGCGATGCGCCGACCCGCATGCTGGTGCCGGCAGGACGTCACGACGAGGCGCTTGGGATCGCCAGGACTGCCGCGGAGAAATTGAAGACCGGCGATCCGCGCGCCGAAGGCACCGATCTCGGTCCGGTCGTCAGCCAGACGCAGTTCGACAAGATCCAGCGGCTCATCCGGGCCGGCATCGGCGAAGGGGCGACGCTCGTGACCGGCGGGCCGGGCCGCCCGGAAAATCTCAATCGCGGATATTACATCCGTCCGACCGTCTTCGGCCATGTCACCAACGACATGACGATCGCGCGGGAGGAAATCTTCGGACCCGTGCTGTCGATCCTTCCCTACGAGAGCGAAGAACAGGCGATCGAGATCGCCAACGACACGCCCTACGGGCTTGCCGCCTATGTCCAGTCGTCAGATATCGGCCATGCCCGCAAGGTGGCGTCACGCCTGCGCGCCGGTTCCGTCTATATCAACTATCCGGAATGGGATCTTTTTGCGCCTTTCGGCGGCTACAAGCAGTCCGGCAACGGTCGTGAATATGCTGACTGGGCCATTCATGACTTCCTCGAAATCAAGGGCATCGTCGGTTATGGCAGTTAAGACGTTCAATCCTCCCTCCGTCCGCAGACCGTTCGGCGCCTACAATCACGGCCTGCTCGTGCCGCCGGGCGCCAGCCTGCTCGTCACGTCCGGCCAGCTCGGTATCTCGCCGGATGACAGGATTCCGCCGGATGTGACAAGCCAGGCCGAATTCTGCTTCAAGGCGATCGGGTCCATCCTCGAAGAGGCGGGCATGACCTATGCGGATGTCATCCGCATTTCCGGCTTCGTGACGAGCCGCGAGGATTTCCCGGCCTATATGGCGGTGCGCGACCGCTACACGCTGGACCCGAAGCCCGTCTCGACCCTGATCGTCGTGGGCGGGTTTACCCGCGCGGAATTCCTGGTCGAGGTGGAGGTGACGGCGGCCAGGGTGTTTTGAACGGCCGCCCCCCGGCGCTTCGATTGAACCCTGAAGGGCTAATATCCGCAGCGCCTCAGCTGGGCTTCGTATCGTGCGGCCATGCCGGCGGATTTCTGGGCAGCCTGCCGCGTGCCGGACGAGAACTGGCCGCGCTCATATCCCGCCTGGCCGGAATAATAGGCAAGGTAGAGATTGTAGCTGTCGCTGAGCGGGATGCCGTTCTTGACGTGGCTCTGGTTGTGATACCAGCCGACGAAATGGATCGCGTCGCCGAAATCGCTGCGGCTCGCGCCCCAGCGGCCCGTATCCTTCTTGTAGGTCGACCATGTCCCGTCGAGCGCCTGCGCATAACCGTAGGCCGAGGAGACGCGTCCCCACGGGATGATGCCGAGCACGTATTTGCGCGGCGGCTTGGCATAAGGCCGGAAACCGGATTCGACGTAGATCGTGGCCATCAGGATCGGCACGGACACGCCGTATTCCCGTTCGACGGCCTTGGCCTGACGGCTCCAGTTGTTGAACAGCCCGTCGCGCTGTTCGAAGATCGCGCACGCGTTGGTGATCCGGCTCGGCGCGGACGCGCAGGCGGTCAAGGTCAGGGCCATGAGGGCGATGAAAAACGCAATACGCATCGCTCGTTCTCTCGTATTCGAGAGATTAATAACCGGTAAAATTTAAGGAAAAGTTTAGCGGCATGCCGACAGTGCCGTCAGTCCTCCCGGAAGCCGACGAATATTGTGCGGAATACTTCGAGGAAAGCGGCTCTTCTGCGTCAAACGGTCGCTTCGTATGCGGGCGGTCATTTGATAGTAGCCAAAATGCCAATGGCGCTTGAAGCATTGTTGCGCGAAAGTGCGCTGCGGTTTGCGGCAACGACGTATGTGAGAACAAGGTCCTGGAGCGTGACGGGCGAATCTGAAAGGTTCGCGACACGTTTTGGCGGGGAGCAATGAATGACGAAACGCAGCTTTTCGTTTCCTGTCGCAGACATACGGGCGCGCGCGCTCGGTGAAGTTCATTCGCGTCCCTATACCCTTGTCTCCCTGCCGCGGGTGATCTTCCAGGTCGCCTTCCTGACCGAGGCGAATTTTGCCGCCGACCAGTCGATCCTGGCCGAGATGTCGCTGGGCCAGGGTGTCGCCCCGCCGGCGCCCGACACAAGCCATCATACGATGAACTGGGGCAACGGGACGCTTCGGTGGGAGAAGCACACGGAGTTCTCGACCTATTTCTGGGATGCGCCCGCTCCGGCCCTGTTCGGCGGGGATATTCCGGTCAATCCCTTCGGCGCCAGCTTCAAGGCGCCGGGCCTCTTCATCTCCGGCGTCCGGATCGAGATCCGGCCCGCCAGCGAGGATATGAGCAAGGTCATTCCCAACTTCAATCCGACCAGCCTCTGTCAGAGCATGGTCGCCGATGGCCAGGCGACGGTGACGACCGATTTCCGCCAGGATGGCGACGGGCTCACCAAGTTCCTCATTCTCGACCACGGCCTGACCGACGGCGCGCGCGGCGCATTGGTGCAGCGTATCCTCGACATCGAGACCTACAGGACGCTGGCGATGATGGGGCTGCCGCTCGCCCAGACGCTTTCGCCGGAAATCCGCCGGATCGAAAACAGCCTGACGGCCGTGACGCAGCGTATGAAGCAGCATGCCAGCGCCGAGGCGGATGCGATGCTCACCGAGATCACGCGGCTGGGGGCCGAGCTTGAGGCGAACGCGGCGTCCAGCCTCTACCGGTTCGGCGCGAGCCGCGCCTACTACAACATCGTCCTGGAACGGGTGGCCGTGCTGGCGGAAAGGGCTTTGCCGGGCAGCGAAACGCTTGGGGTCTTCCTCCAGCGGCGCCTGGCGCCGGCGATGCGGACCTGCCAGTCGGTCGAGGAGCGGCAGGCCAACCTTTCCAGCAAGCTCGCACGCGCCACCGCGTTGCTTCGAAGCTGGATCGACGTGGATCTCCAGAAGTTCAACACGAAGCTTCTCGATTCCATGAACCAGCGCGCCCATCTGCAGCTCCGCCTGCAGCAGACGGTGGAGGGGCTGTCGGTCGCGGCCATCTCCTACTATGTCATCGGCCTTGCGGGTTATCTCGCCAAGCTCGCCCACAATGTCGGCGTCGACATCGCGCCCGAGACGCTGACGGGCGCCGCGGTTCCCGTCGTCGTCGTGGTGGTGTGGTTCATGGTCGGGCGCATCCGGAAAAAGCATCAGGACGACCACGTCGGGTGAGGGGGCGTCCCCGCGCGTCCTCTTCAGAAACGCTCCATCTCGCGTTTGACCTTGGCGAGGAAGGCCGCACGGGTTTCGGGCGTGCAGTTGTTCATGTCGTAATGCGCCAGGAACCTGACGGACCGGGCAGGGTTGGTCTGGGCGCGCAGCACGCGCCTGGCGAGTTTCTTCGGCGGGTCGCCGGCGAGGAACGCCCGCCAGCGGGTGGCGCCGTAGGTCAGCACCACCGCCACTTTCTCGATATGCAGCTTGCGGGTCAGCACGCCGTCCTTCAGCTCGAACGTGACGCCCGGCAGCCAGACGCGGTCGAAATAACCCTTCAGCATGGCCGGCCAGCCGAAATTCCAGACGGGCGTGACGATGACGAGACCTTCCGCCCGCTGGAGGCGGTCGACATAGGGGCGGACGAGTTCGAGGTTGTCGGGATAGGTGTGGTAGATCATCCGGTCATGGCGGGACATGACCGGATCGAAACCTTCGGCATAGAGGTTGCAGTCATCCACCTCGTGCCCGGCCTTCCGCAGGCTTTCACGCGTCTGGCGGTGCAGGGCGGCGCCGAAACTTTCCTCGACCGGGTGGGAGTGGATGAGCAGGACCTTCATCAGCCGCCTGCCGCTGCAAGCCCGGGGAAGAGATAGTTCTTGCCGGCCGAGAAATCGAAGTCCGGGTTGTCCCAGGCGATCATCTTGCCGGGATTCAAGAGGCCCTTCGGGTCCGTTTCCTTCTTGAAGGCGAGCTGCACCACGTCCGTCTGCTTCATGCCGCCTTCCTCCAGCGTGTAGCGGTGCGGGTTGAAGATCGGGCAGCCGTTGTCCTGGTGGATCTTGATGATCTCCTCCAGCCGTTCGCGGGTCGTATACCGCACCAGCGGGAGCCCGGAGCATTGCATGCGGCCGTCGAACCTGATGAATTCCAGATGGCCCGGCACTTCGTCGCCGAAGAGTTTCACCATCTTCCCGACCTTGGCGACATGGTCCGGTCCCGGATACTGGACCTGCAGATAGGTGAAGTTCGGGTCGACCTTCAGTGCGCGCAGCGTCGTGTGGTTCCAGGCAAGCTCATAGGCGTGCGGGATGCCTTTCATGCTTTCCACCTTGTCGGAGCGGAAGAGGATCTCGCCCTTCTGGCGTTCGGTGAAGGCGGTGAAGGCATCCATGGAATGCGGCGCCACCATCAGCACGCAGATCGACTGGCCGCGATGGCGGATGAAGGGCTTGTGGCGCGGAAAGTAGTCGTGGGGGATCGGCGCGGCGATCGGGGCGATCTCCTTGACGAGGATGCCGTTCTTGTGGGCGATCGCATCGCCGAAACGCACCGCGTCCATGAAGTCGTCGTAACCGACCAGCACGTCCACCCAGTCATAGGCGGGCGCCAGCGGCATCTCGACCTCGACGATGATGCCGTTGGTGCCGTAGGCGTGGGTTACCTTCTGCAGATCCCAGGCGGTGAGATCGAGCACGCGCGGCTCGGCCTCCATGGTGACGACGCGCAGGCGCAAGATGTTGCCAAGGTCGCGCAGGCCGCCCCAGTGGATGGAGCCGACGCCGCCGGAGCCGCCGGCGACGAAGCCGCCGATCGTCGCGGTCTGGGCGGTCGAGGGGTGGAAGCGCAGTTCCTGGCCGGAATGGGCTTTGGTCTGGCGATCGAGTTCAGCGATCACGACGCCGGGCTCGGCGATGACGCGGCCCGGATGGATTTCCTTGACCCTGTTCATGTTGATAAGGTTCAGCACGATGCCGCCGGAAAGCGGCATGGCCTGGCCGTAATTGCCGGTGCCGGCGCCACGCGGGGTAACCGGCACGCCATGCGCGAAGGCAACCTTCAGCGCCCGGATCACCTCTTCCTCGGTCTTCGGCGAGACGACGAGGTCGGCGGTGACGTTGTCGAGCTCCTCTTTCAGGATCGGCGAATACCAGTAGAAATCGCGGCTTTTCTGCCGTACCAGAGCCGGATTGTCCTCCAGCGAGATACCTTCGAGTTCCTGTCTGATCTGTGCGTAATCCGGCATGTTCACTTGTCCAAAATCGGGTCCAGGTCACGGTAGTCCGGCAGGCGACGGTCGATGCCCTTGCCATTCCGCATCACGATGCGGTCAGCCTGCGGACGGGAAAGGAATTCGCTCCAGCGGCGGGCGCTGAAGAGGACGAGATCGGCGGGGCCGCCTTCGGCGATGATGCCGATGTCAGGCCGGCCGAGGATTTCGGCAGGCGTCGAGGTGACGACACGGGCGGAGGTGTTGAGCGGGTGGTCGAGATGCAGGATGCGCACCGCCTCGCGGAACACTTCGACAGGGTCCATGTCGCCATAGGCGTAGAACGGATCGCGGGTATTGTCGGAGGAAACCGCAATCCTGACGCCCGCCGCCGCCAGTTCATGGAACAGCGTGACGCCGCGCCAGCGGGGCGTGCGGCCCGCATGGCGGTCTTGCAGGTACATGTTGCACATGGGCAGGGACACGACCGAGAGGCCGGCCTCGGCGACCTTGTCGACGACGCGTTTCGCCACCTCGTCGTCCTGCCTTGCCAGCGAGCAGCAATGGCCGACCGTGACCGCGCCCTGGAAGCGGTTGCGGAGCTTCGCCTCGGCGACCTTTTCCAGCGCCAGCACCTGTTTGTCCTCCGTCTCGTCGACATGCAGGTCGATATCGAGGCCCTTGTCGGCGGCGGTGCGCATCAGGAGATCAAGGCGCGCGTCGAGATCCGGCCACATCTGCGGCACGCCTCCGAGCAGGCCGCCATGTTCGGCGACGACCGAGACGAGATCGGTGAAGAAGGCTTCTTCCCAGATCATTTCCATTGGGAACAGGGCGACGGCCTGCAGATCGATCCGGCCCTTCCATTCGGCGCGCATGTCCGAAAACACCGGGAAGGAGATGCGCGGCTGCGGGGGGATGCTGTCGAGATGGGTGCGGATCAGCTTGGTGCCATGCGCGTAGGCCGTCTTCAGCGAGAACTCCATGCGGGTGCGGACATCGTCCGCCGACCAGTTCTTCTCCCGGTCCTCGCGGACGTTCAGCAGCGCGCCCATGAAGGAACCGTCCGGGTTGCGGCGGCGATCCCAGATATGGCCCTTGTCGAGATGGGTGTGCATGTCGGCGAAGCAGGGCCAGACCATGCCGCCCTTGAGATCGACCCCGGGCATGTCCGCCACGACGGCATCGGTGGGCACCGAGCCGGCCGGCAGGATCTTTTCGATCCTGCCGCTGGCGATGACGATATCCGCGTGGACGAGGCCTTCACGGGCGGGGGCGGAAAAACCCTTGACCAGCACGGCGGGCAGCGTGGCATCGGTCAATGTGAAACGCGGGCTGTCGGGAAGCGTCGTGAAGGCCGTCATCAGTTTTCTCTCTTCAGGCTGCTTTCATGCCAGCGATGCAGGAAGAACCAGGAAATGAAGGAGGTAATGGCGAAGATCACCACGCCAAGAGCGGAAAGCAGGACAAGTGCCGCGAAAAGGCGCGGGATATTCAGGCGATATTGCGATTCGAGCAGGCGGAAGGCAAGGCCGGAGCCGGCGCCCGCGGAGCCTGCCGCGAATTCCGCCACGACGGCGGCGATCAGCGCCAGGCCGCCGCCGATCCTCAGCCCCGTCATGAAATAGGGAAGCGAGGAGGGGAGCTTCAGGTAAAGCAGCGTCTGCCAGCGGGAGGCGCCATAGAGATCGTAGAGATTGAGCAGGTTGTGATCGACGCTCTTCAGGCCCTGCACCATGTTCGACAGGATCGGGAAGAAGGCGACGAGGAAGGCGCAGATGAGCAGCGCCACCTGCGTCGTCGGGGCATAGATCAGGATCAGCGGCGCGATCGCCACGATCGGGGTGACCTGCAGGATGACGGTGATCGGGTAGAAGGCCGTTTCGATCCATTTCGACTGGACCAGAAAGATCGCGATGCCGACCCCGCCGATAAGCGCGAGCGCCAGCGCCTGCATGGTGATCTGCGTCGTCACCCAGAGCGCGGGCCAGAGCGTGCCCCAGTCGTTGTAGAGCGAATTTGCGACCGCTATCGGCCCCGGCAGGATGTATTGCGGGATGCTGTTGACGGTGATGATGAGCTGCCAGAGCAGGACGAGACAGATCACGACGCAAACCGGGATCAGCGTGCGCAGCAGCGTATCGCGGTTGCGGAAGCCGGGCTTCGGCGGTGCAAGACCGGGATCGGTTGCCATCAGTGTTCCTCCCCGCCGATCGCTTCGAGCAGCATGTTGGAGACCTTTTCGCAGGCCTGTCGATAGTCTTCCGACGTCCGGTAATGGGCGTCGCGGCTCATGCTGGTCATCAGCGGAAAATCCGCGTGGACGCGGCCGGGCCGTGCTTTCATCACCACGATGCGGTTCGACAGATAGGCGGACTCGAAGACGGAGTGCGTGACGAAGATTACCGTAATGCCCGTTTCGCGCCAGAGCCGGAGCACGTCGTCGTTGAGCTTCTGGCGGGTGATCTCGTCGAGCGCGGCGAAGGGCTCGTCCATCAGAAGCAGCTTCGGCTTCGTCACCAGCGCGCGGGCGATCGAGACGCGCATCTTCATGCCGCCGGAAAGCTCGCGCGGATAGGCGTCGGCAAAGTCCTGCAGGCCCACGGTCGCGAGCGTCTTCATGATCTCGTCGCGGGCGGCGGATTTCGAAACGCCGCGCAGCTTCAAGGGCAGGTAGACATTGCCGAACACCGTTTGCCAGGGCATCAAGGTCGGCTCCTGGAAGACGAAGGAGATGTCGCCCTCCGGCAGGCCCCTGGAATTGATGCGCGAGCTTGGCCAGTCGATCGCGCCGGTCGAGACATCGCCCAACCCGGCGATGATCCTGAGCGCCGTCGACTTGCCGCAGCCGGACGGGCCGAGCAGGCTGACGAACTCGCCGCCCTCGACCGTCAGCGACATGTCGGACAGCGCGAGCGTACCGCTGGAGAACATCTTGGAGACATTGCGCATCACGACCAGCGGGCGTTTGCGCGTATCTCCCGGGGCTGGCATCAACGGTGCTTGGGACGTGGTCATTACGGGCCTTATGCGATTTGGGACGTATGCAGGCTGTTCGGTCTCTCTTCTCCCCGCCGGGGCGAAGGTGGTCCGAAGGACCGGATGAGGGGGAGGCGAAGCCTCATGTCATCCCCTCATCGCCTCGCTTTGCTCGGCGCTTCTCCCCGCTGGGGAGAGGCGAGCCGCAGAGCTTGCCGCACCCGGCCCTTCGCCTGGGCTCGGGGCGTTCGTCGCTGCAATCGATTCACTGGATCGATTGCCCGGGCCTTGCCCGACCGCTTTTCACTTCTTCAACGCCATGCCGACGCCCTTGCAGACGAACTTGGTGGAGTAGGCCTTCTTGTAGTCGAGACCGGCGGGTTCGACGTTGATCGCGACCATGCTGTCGAAGAACTTCTTGTAGCGTTCGTCGGTGATGCAGCCGATGCCCTTTGTCAGGGCGTCGCCGGATTCGACGATGCCGTATTCCTTCATCTTGGCGATCGAATAGGCGATCTGGCCATCCGTCATTTCCGGATTGTCCTTCTTGATCAGCTCGTTGGCTGCCTTGTTGTCACCGTAGAGATAGGTGTACCAGCCTTCGATCGAGGCATCCACGAAACGCTGCACGACATCGGGCTTCTTGTCGATCATCGGCTGGGTGGTGGTGATCATCGTCGAATAGGGGCCGTATCCGGCATCGGCGATCAGGAAGACTTTCGGCGCCCAGCCGGCCTGCTTCTCGATCTCATAGGGTTCGGACGTCAGGTAACCCTGCTGGGCGGATTTCTTGTCGGCGATGAAAGGAGCGGGGTTGAAGGTGTAGGGCTTGTACTGGTCGTCGCGGAAGCCCTTGAAGTTCTTCTTCATCCACTCGAAATAGGTGACGTACCCTTCCTTGCCCATGAAGATCGTATCCAGCTTGGCGAGGTCGGCGAACGTTTCCACGCCCGCATCCGGATGGGCGAGCAGGACCTGCGGGTCCTTCTGGAAGATCGAGGCGACGCTGATCAGCGGAATGCCCTGTTTCACGGCGTCCATGTCGCCCAGCGGGCCGCCCATGTAGAAATCGACCTTGCCGGCGATCAGGAGCGCGCGATTGGCGGCGTTCGGGCCACCCTGCACGATCTTCACCTTGAGGCCGTGTTTCTCGTAGGTGCCGTCGGCAACGGCCTGATAGAAGCCACCATGCTCGGCCTGGGCTAGCCAGTTGGTGCCGTAGGTGACCTCATCGAGCGCTGCGGCCGGTTCTGCGGCAAGCGCCATCGCGGAAAGGCCCAAAGCGGCCAGAAAACTTTTCATCGTCAATGCGTTGGACATGTCGCTCGGTTCCCCTGTTAAACCTTTCGGCATCGTGAGAGCACTTCATTCACAGCATTTGTACGGTTGCGTTGCTCTTTGAAAAGCATCAAAATTCGTCCGCATTGATGCCTTTCGGGCATCGGTTGGAATTTGATGTGCTAAATTGTGCGGCATGATCAAAAAATATGCAATGAGGGGCCGGGGATAAAATGCTGCATTCGCGAAAGCTGCTTTATATCGACGAGATCGCGCGGTGCGGATCGATCCGCAAGGCGGCGGCCCGGCTGAATGTCGCATCCTCCGCGATCAACCGGCAGATCCTGGCGCTGGAGGAGGAATTGGGGGCGCCGATCTTCGAGCGCATGCCGCGCGGCTTGAAGCTGACCGCGGCCGGCGAACTCTGCATCGAACACATCCGCGACGTGCTGAAGACCTACGAGCGGATGGAATCGCGCATCCGCGGCCTGAAGATGCCGCAGGCCGGCAAGGTGGCCCTGGTCTCGACCGTGGGGCTTGCCGCGGGTCCGCTGCCGGAAATCCTCGCGCGGTTCGTCGCCCGGCATCCGCGCGTGCGCATTCACCTGAGGAATGACGGGCCTTCGAACACGATCCAGCCGGTCATTTCCGGCGAGGTGGATATCGGTCTCGGCTTCAATATCCCCGCGACGCCCGGCATCCGGACACTCGCCAATTTCGACATTCCGATCGGGGCGGTGATACCGCCGGGGCATCATCTCGCGGGCGACGGGCCGGTCGACCTGGCGGATGTCGTCCAGGAGCCGCTGGTGCTCGCCCAGCCCGGCACGAGCCTGCGCAACATCATCAATCTGGCGCTGTCGCCGCTTTCCGTGCCGGTGGAGCCCGTGATCGAGACCAATGCCTCGGAGATGCTGAAGAAACTCGTTAAGGCAGGCACCGGGCTCACGCTGCTGAACCCGCTGGACGTCCTGCCGGAATGCCGGCGCGGCGAGCTGATCTTCCGGCCGCTTGCCAATCCGCATGTCCGCCATCAGCCGATGAAGCTTTTCGCCCGCTCGCGCGCGACGCTCGATACGGCGACGAGCCTGTTCGTCGAATTCCTGCTTTCGGAGCTTGCGTCGATCGTCGCCGAGCTGGAGGCCAAGGGGCATGTGCCGCCGCAGCCATAGGGGCGGGCCGTTCAGCGGGAATAGAGTTCGCTGAGTGAAAAGCTCTCGAATTCGCGCAGCATCTCGATGAAGCCCGCCACCTGATGGCGGCAGATGACGGCGCCTTTTTCGGCCGTTCCCTTGGATGCATCCCCGACGACGCCGTTGGGGTTCAGGTCATGGGCCAGCCAGGAAAGCACATGCGGCGGCGTCGGCTGCATGAATCTTGAACGGCTTTCCGCCCTGGAGACGAAGTTCCCGGCCTTGTCCATCCGCACGAGGTCGGGGCGGAAGTGCAGCATCAGCGAGGTCTCCACCTCGCCGCCATGGATGCCGTATTTCTGCTCGTGCTCGCTGATGAGGCCCGGCGGGTGGCCGAAGCGGCCCCATTGCGTGCCGATCACCGCCATCTGGTGGCGGACGCGCAGCTCGCGCCCGACGATGCTCATGATGTCGACGTTTCCGCCGTGGGAGTTGACGATGACGAGCTTGCGGACGCCGGCTTCCGCCACCTTGGCGCCGATCGCCGTCCAGGCGGGGATCAGGATTTCCGGCCCGAAGGAAAGCGACCCCGGACCGTAGACGTGCTCGTTCGCCTTGCCGATCTCCTGGGTCGGCAGCACGAGGATGTCGAGCTCCTCCGGACGCTGCGCCTTCAATTCGGCGAGCATGCCGTTGGCGATCGCCACATCGGTCGCGATCGGCAGATGCGGGCCGTGCTGTTCCGTCGAGGCGATCGGCAGGATCGCGATGGTCTTCTGAGGCGAGAGGTGAGCGAAATCGTATGTGTTGAGTTCGTTCCAGTAAAACGGCTTGCCCATGTCTGCCCTGCCTTTCTGTCCATGTCCCCGACAGGGTTAGGAGATAGGGTACGTCTCGAAAAGCATCAATTTCCGCCCGGTGCGGTGCCTTTTTGCGTGCGCAGCCGGCAGGAGGTTGTGCCAGGACGGGAAAAAAGCGGATTTCAGTAAAATTGCATCTATCCGTTTAAGTGCCGGGAAAACCATCCCGCGTATGGTTGTGCCATCAAGGGACGAGACGGCGGACAAGCCGTCCGGTGAAAACAGGGTGCAGCGTCATGATCAAGAAACTCATTATTTCCGCGGTCGTCCTGACGGCCCTCATTTCCGGCAAGGAAGCCAATGCTGCAGGTCCCGGCGGTTTCGCCCGGGCGCTTTCGTCGGTTTCTGCGGCGCAGATGCACACGTCGGGGATTCCGACGATCGAGCGTCATGACGACGCCGAGGACGCCGCGCTGACATTGACCTTCGCCAAGCGGCGCGAACTGCTGCGGATCAACTCGGCCGTCAACGGAACGATATCCGAGCTGGACCGCTATTTCGACGGCATCGCCGGCGAGGCATCGCTCGCGCAAGGCGCCGAAGCCTGCTTCGACTGCGCCGACCTGAAGCGCGATCACCTGATCTCGCTCGGCTGGCCGGCCAGGGCGATGCGGATCGCCTATGCCGTCAACGCGGAGGGCCGCATCGAGCGCGTGCTGGTGGTTGCGACCGATGGTGGCGAAGTCCTGCTCGGCAATGACAGCCCGGTGATCGACATGTCCGCCAGCCGGACCCAGCGCGCGATCCGCGAGCCGGCGCCTTCGATCACGCGCGCCTATTACGATATCTGAGCGGCTGCAACGCCCGCTCCAGCCGTCCTTTGAGGATAACCCGTCTCCCCGTCACGCGGAGGCGGGTTTGCCCCATTCGGCGATCGCGATCCCGCCGAGTGCCAGCGCCAGGGCGGCGACATGGAAGAACTGCAGGTCCTCGCCGATGATGACGACGGAAAGCAGCGTGCCGAAGACCGGCACGAGGTTGATGAACAGCCCGGCCCGGTTGGCGCCGATCTTGCCGACCGCCACGATGTAGAGCACCTGCGCCACCAGCGAGGCGAAAACGGCGGTGTAGAGCACCACGATCCAGCCTGTCAGGTCTGGCCAGATCATCCGGCCGCTTTCATATTCCCAGGCCGCGAGGGGAGCCGAGAAGACGAGCGCGACGAGCGCCGGCACGGCCATCAGCGTCCGCCAGTCGATCATGGGCCGCCACCGGAGCGCGACCGTATAGAGGGCATAACCGACGATCGCGATCATCATGATCGCGTCCCCCATGTTCACGGTCAGCGTCCAGAGCGTCTGGATATCCCCGTGCGCGGCCGTGATGAGGCCGCCCACGAAGGTCAGGGTGAAACCGAAGATCTGCGCCCACGAGACCTTCATCCGGAACAGCGCGAAGTTCATCACGAAGATCAGCATCGGGATGAGCACCTGTTCGACGGTCACGTTGATCGCCGTCGTGTAGTTGACCGCCGTGTAGAGCGCCGCATTGAAGACGACATAGCCCGATATCCCCAGGAATATCAGAATCGGCAGGTGCTTCCTTACGACCGGCCAGTCCTTTCTGATCTGCGGCAGGGAGATCGCGAAGATGATGACGACGGCGAAGAACCACCGCCAGAACGTCAGGATCATCGGGCTCACATGTCCGACGGCAAGCTTGCCCGCCACCGCATTGCCGCCCCAGCACAGCGTCGCGATGACGAGGGAAAGATAGGCCTGTTTATGCAAAATTAAGTCTCCCGCGCCGGCCAGGACGGCGGCGATTTGAAGGGTCGGAGCGGGAAATAGCGCGAGCTTCGCGCTTTTGTCACGTAAAAACCACGACAGAGTCACAAACAGGTCGCTTTCCTTGGGCCAAGGCATTATAGATGCGCCCGTTTGCAGGCCCTGCGCTTTCGATGCCGGGATCTGCGGTAAAATCGGAATGGCGCATCGACCGTAAATCAAAACTGATCTACGGGAGAAGTGCGTGTGGTCGCGTGGGGCTTTGCCCGCAGCACAGGAAGCAAAGATGACGAACGTAGTCGTGGTTGGTTCGCAATGGGGTGACGAAGGCAAGGGCAAGATTGTCGACTGGCTTTCTGAACGCGCCGATATCGTGGTGCGTTTCCAGGGCGGTCACAATGCCGGCCACACGCTGGTCATCGATGGTGTCAGCTACAAGCTTTCGCTGCTGCCTTCCGGCATCGTGCGCCCGGGCAAGATCTCGGTGATCGGCAATGGCGTCGTCCTCGATCCCCATGCGCTGGTCGCGGAAATCGACAAGCTTGCGGGGCAGGGCGTCAAGGTCACTCCCGAAAACCTGCGCATCGCCGACAATGCGACCCTGATTCTCTCGCTGCACCGCGAGCTCGACGGTCTGCGCGAGGACGCCGCCTCCAACAGCGGCACCAAGATCGGGACGACCCGCCGCGGCATCGGCCCGGCCTATGAAGACAAGGTCGGCCGACGCGCGATCCGCGTCATGGACCTCGCCGACATGGAATCGCTGGCGGGCAAGGTCGACCGTATCCTCACCCACCACAATGCGCTGCGTCGCGGGCTGGGAGAAAAGGAAGTCTCCCACGAGGCGATCATGCAGGAGCTGACCTCGGTCGCCGACCGCGTGCTGCCGTTCCGCGAGACCGTGTGGGAACTGCTCGACAGGGAGCGCCGCAAGGGCGCGCGCATCCTTTTCGAGGGCGCGCAGGGCTCGCTGCTCGATATCGACCACGGTACCTATCCGTTCGTCACGTCGTCCAACACCGTCGCTGGCCAGGCCGCGGCCGGTTCGGGCATGGGGCCGGGCGCGCTCGGTTATATCCTCGGCATCACCAAGGCCTATACGACGCGCGTGGGGGAGGGGCCGTTTCCGACCGAGCTCAAGGACGAGATCGGCCAGTTCCTCGGCGAGAAGGGCCATGAATTCGGAACCGTGACGGGCCGCAAGCGTCGGTGCGGCTGGTTCGACGCGGCGCTGGTGCGCCAGTCGGTGGCCACCAATGGAATCACCGGCATCGCGCTCACCAAGCTCGACGTGCTCGACGGGCTTGACGAGCTGAAGATCTGCGTCGGCTACAAGCTCGACGGGGTCCAGATCGACCATCTTCCGGCAAGCCAGGGTGCGCAGGCTCGCGTCGAGCCGGTCTATGTCACGCTGGAAGGCTGGAAGGAATCGACGGTCGGCGCCCGCAAATGGGCGGACCTGCCTGCGCAGGCGATCAAATATGTCAGACAGGTGGAGGAATTGATCGGCGCGCCGGTTGCGCTACTTTCCACCAGTCCGGAGCGGGACGACACCATACTTGTGACTGATCCATTTGAAGATTAAGGTTCACGATTGATTACCAGTGGGCCGGTGAGGAGCCGGCCATCATGAGAAAGTGCTGATGGCTGATTTTGTTGCGGTGATCCGCCGCGCCGTTGACGGGCTGGCGAACAACACGCCGGAAATGCGTGCGAAGGTGTATGACAAGGCTCGTGGCGCCGTCCAGCGGCAGCTCGAGAACATGAAGCCACGCCCGCCGGAAGACATGCTGCGCCGGCAGATGGAAAAGCTCGAAGCTGCCATCATCGAGGTGGAAAGCGAACATGCCGAGGCACTGGAACCAGCCGAAGATGTCGCCGCCGCACCGCAAGGCGTCGAGGATGCGCCGGCCGATCAGCATGTCGGGGAACCGGTTTCCGAATCTCGCATGGAGGAACCGGCTGCCGAGGAATATGCCGGCCTGCCCGCAGCCGAGCAGTTTGAGCAGGAGCAGCCGGCTGCCGCCGCCGATCATGTGCCGGAGCCTGCCGAAGCTTACGAGCCCGAATCGGTAGAGGCGCAGGCTGAGCCTGCTCCTCACGAAGACATCCACGAAGCGCCGGCTCACGCGGATATCCCGCCGGAACCGGTCGCCGAAGAGCCGCGCGCCGAGGAGCCCGTCGCCCTGCATCAGGTGGCTGAAGCTCCGATGGTCCATGAGGAGCTGGCCGCCCACGAGGAACTGGCCGCCCCGAAATACGGCGACTGGCGCGACGACCTGCCGCCGGACGAGCCTTCCTTCGACGCGCCGGCCCATGTCGACCCGGAGCCCGAGCCCGTCCGGCTTTTCCCGAAGGAACCGGAACCGGCTGTTATCAGGCCGGTCGAGGACGCCGTCTCCTACGCCGCGCATGATGAACCGGAGGTCGAGCAGCACACCGCTCCCGAGGTCACGGGCGGGTGGGACAACCATGCACAGCAGCCCGCTGAAACGCCGAAGCCCGAGGAAGACTGGGGCTGGCAGGAAACTCCCGCTCCTGCTTCCAGCGAGGGGCAGGGTGTGGCCGCCGTCTGGAACGATGTGCCCGAGCTGGTGCCGGCGGGGCCTGTCGAGCCGATCGACCAGGGAGCCAAGGCGGAAGCTGTCGATGCGCATTTCGACCCGGCGACCCATGCCGCTGCCGATACGGTGCGGATGCCCTCGGTTTCCGAGCTTCCGGATATTCCGCCGCAGCCTGCGGCAGCCGGCGCGGCGAGCGCCGATCCTTTCGCCGACTATGTCAATCCGCAGCCGAAGACGGACGCCAAGCCTGCCGAGAGCGACCCCTGGGGCGATCTCGAGGAACTGATCGGTTTCAGCAAGAACGGCTCCGCAGCGGGCGGGACGTCGCGCAACGCGCTTCATACGGACGCCGATGCCGACGACCTGATGCCTGCCCCGGCCCGGCCCTATCGGGTCACGCCGGTCCGCAAGCGCAATTATGCCGGCATCATCCTTACCGTCATCGGCCTGGCTCTGGTCGGCGCCGGCGGCTATGCGATCTGGCTCAACCGGGATTCGCTGAACGACATGGTGGACGGCCTGATCGAATCGAGCCTGTCCGGCAGCCAGACGGCGCAGCAGACGCCCGCGCCCGCGCCATCTGCCCCGCCGCCGCGCCAGACGCCCGCGGCGCCAAGCCCGGCGCCTCAGAACAATGCGGCCAATACCCCGGCTCCCGCGGCACCCCGTCCGGCAGACGGCACCACGGCCGCGAGCAAATTCACCCAGCGCCTGATGGCGGACGGCAGCGAGGTCGACGAGGGTCCGGGCGGCACGGGCAGCCTGGCCCAGAACGCCGAAGGCCAGTCGGTCGCCCAGCTCAACACGCCGCCGGCCGCTTCGCCCAACGGGCAGGCGCCTGCGGCAACGGCACCGGCGTCCAACGGAACCGCTCCGACAGGAACGCCCCCGGCTGCACCTGCCCCGAATGTTGCGGCGCCGGCCGGCAATGCTCCCGCGACGAGCCCGGCGGATGCACCGGCGCTCGCGGGCGAGAAGATATTCCTCTATGAGGAGCGGATCGGCCAGACGGCGCCGACGGCGATCGATGGGGCCGTCTCCTGGGCGCTGCAACGCGAACCGGGGCAGGGCGGCCGGCCGGAGCCTGTCGTCCAGGGCCGGATCACCGTGCCGGCCAGGGGGCTTTCCGCGCTTGTCACGCTGAAGCGCAACACGGACCCGTCGCTGCCGGCAAGCCATCTGATCGAGATCGTCTTCGCCGTGCCGCCGGATTTCGAAGGCGGAGCGATCGACAGCGTGCAACGGATCGCGATGAAGCAGACGGAGCAGGATCGCGGCAACGCGCTGATCGCCGTGCCGGCCAAGATCACCGACGATTTCCACATGATCGCGCTCAACGATTTCCCGGATGCGCGCGCGACTAATCTGGAACTGCTGCGCAGCCGCAACTGGATCGACATTCCGGTCGCCTACCGCAATGGCCGCAGAGCCTTGCTCACGCTCCAGAAGGGGCCGGAAGGCGAGCGCGTCTTCAACGAAGCGATCCGCGAATGGAGCACGCTCGGCGCGACGCCGACCGGCCAGTAAAACGCGTTGAATCACCAGAGATCCGCCTGCGACCGTCGTGGGCGGATTTTTTTGTTGGCCGTGCGGCGGTTAACCGGTGCGGCGCATCGGCAATGTGCGCGGTCGACAGCAATGCGCACGGTCGGCCGGGCGAGAATGTCGCGTTGACAGACTCGGCATGACCGATCATCAAGGGCGATGCGCATAATCAGGCAGATCATCGGCGACGCGGCGAGCGGCGGGGTTCTCTCCGCCCTGATCGCGTTCATGCTGCTGTTGCAGGGAATGATCGGCGGCTATGCGCAAGCCGGAATGATGTCGCTCGACGACGAGGCCGGCATCATCTGCACGGAACATGGCGCCGGCGCTTCGACGCAGCGGGAGCCTGCCGAAAAATCCTGGCCTTCCTGTTGCGGCATGGCCTGCCAGGCGTTTTCTTCGCTGACATCTCCGCTGCCGGTTTCCGGGCCGGCGCTTGTCGCGCCTCTGCTCGTCGAGGTGGCCGCGGCGGATACTTCCGGCACAACAGGCGTCACGCCCCGCGCGCTCGGCCTGACGAGGGAAGCGCGCGCTCCACCTATATCTCCCATCCGGTTCTGACGTCGTTCGTCTGCCGGCGGGCTTGCCGCCGGTCCACCCGTGATTGATGGAGATATCATGTTTTCCTTCCGACCCGTTGTGGCGGCGCTTCGCGCCTGCTTGCGGACACGCTTCATGCGCTACACCTCATGTTCATGCCTTCCGAAGGGAGGCACGCCGTGAAGACCGTCCGTCCAGCGACCGGCGCGTCTTCGTCGGCCCTCAGACTCTTCGTAATGCGCCTGCATTTCTACGCGGGGCTGTTCATCGGCCCCTTCATTTTCGTCGCGGCCCTGAGCGGCACGCTCTATGTGCTGACGCCGCAGATCGAGGATGTTCTCTATCGCGAACAGTTGCTGTCGAAGACGGCCGGCACCCCGCAGCCTCTGGCGGTCCAGATCCAGTCCGCCCGTTCCGCCGTCGGAGAAGGGCCGAGGCTTTTCGCTGTCCGGCCGGCGGCCGGGGACGGGCAGGCGACGCGGGTCATGTTCACGCAGACGGGCCTCGGCGATTCGGAAAACCGGGCGATCTTCATCGATCCGGTTTCGCTCGCGGTCCAGGGCGATCTCGTCGTCTACGGGACGAGCGGCATCCTGCCGTTCCGCACGGCGCTCGACTACCTGCATCGCAACCTGCTGCTCGGCGATCTGGGGCGCAACTACAGCGAACTGGCCGCTTCGTGGCTGTGGGTAGCCGTTCTGGGCGGCGTGCTCCTGTGGTTCTGGCAGAAGAGAACTCCGAAATCCGCGAGCGCGAGAGGTGCGTCGGCGCGGCGCCTGCACACAACGATCGGCCTCTGGATCTCCGTCGGATTGCTCTTCCTGTCGGCGACGGGCCTGACATGGTCGCGCTGGGCCGGCGACAATATCGACCGTTTCCGCACGGAAGCGGGATGGATCACGCCGTCCGTATCGCTCGATCTCGGGGGTGGAAATGCCGCCGCCGGCGGAGAGCATGCGGAACACCAGGGACATGGCGGGACAACCGCGCCGTCATCCGCGCCGCTGATGTCGGAAGCGGAACTGGCGGCCCGGACGGACGAGGTTCTTGCCGTGGCGCGGGCGGGCGGCATCGATTCGCCGATGGTCGAGATCCGTCCGCCACGCGCGGCCGGAAAGGCGTGGATGGTGCGCGAATATGATCGTCGATGGCCGACACAGGTCGATACGATCGCGATCGACCCCGACACCATGGCGATCACCAGCCGGGCCGATTTCGAGACGTTTCCGATCGTCGCCAAGCTGATCCGCTGGGGGATCGATGCGCATATGGGCATCCTGTTCGGGATGGCGAACCAGATCGTCATGGCGGCGCTCGGTATCGCGCTGATGGTGGCGATCGTCTATGGATACCGCATCTGGTGGCTGCGGCGACCGTCGCCCGGCAATGCGCAGCGCACGCTGATCAAGGCATGGTCCTATCTTTCCGTCCGGGCAAAGCTGCTCTCCGTCATCGCCGCCATCGCGCTTGGCTGGGCGCTGCCCCTGATGGGCGCCAGCCTGGCCGCCTTCGTCTGCATCGACCTGGTTCGCTGGGGCCTGACGGGGCTCTGGGAAAATCCGGGCAAGGGTGAAAAACCGGCATAGCCTGAGATCGGCCGGAGAAGGGTGCCGGTGTTCCGCGGTAAACCGCGGAGGCCGGCATTTCCCCGTCTTGCCCGGCAGGTGGTCGCCGATGTGGAAGCAGCGCAGGGAGTGGCGCTGAACCCGCCGTTCGCAGCGCCGGCGTTGCGGACGGTCTTCCTTGCCTAAAATATCCTGGTGAAGCATTCTGCGCCTCGATTGTCGCAGAGCCCTGTTTTCACGACGAAGAGATTTGGATGACGCCCATGAACACTTTGAGCCATTCGGACCTGAGCGATATTCGCCGTGGCGACTGGGTGGATCGCCGATTGCCCATGGCATGGCGGCCCTATACGCGTCTGGCGCGGCTCGATCGTCCGGTCGGAATATGGCTTACGCTCTTCCCTTGCTGGGCCGCGCTTGTCCAGGCATCGCACGGCTTTCCGGACCTGCGGCAACTGGCTGTCTTCTCCCTTGGCGCCCTGCTGATGAGAAGCGCCGGCTCCACGGTCAACGACATTGCCGACCGGAAGTTCGACGGCCATGTCGAGCGGACCCGCTTTCGCCCTCTGGCAAGCGGGCAGATCGGCGTGCGGCAGGCACTTGTCTTCCTGATCGCCCAGCTAGCTTTGGCGGCTTCGCTTCTGTTTTTCCTGACGCCCTATACGCGTCTGGTCGCGGTATGCGTCCTGCCGCTCGTATTCATCTATCCGCTCTGCAAACGCTTCACCCATTGGCCCCAGGCGGTTCTCGGAGCGGCGTTCAATTGGGGGATGCCGATGGCATGGGCCGAGGTTACAGGGCAGATTCCGCCTGGCGCCGTGCTGATGTGGCTCGGGGCCGTCGCGTGGCAGATCGGTTATGACACCGTCTACGCCTATGTCGACGTGAAGGACGATACCCGCCTCGGCCTGAAATCGACGGCGATCCTGTTCGGCCGGCGCGGCAAGGCCTGCATTGCCCTGTTCTACGCCGTGACGGTCGCGGCGTGGTCGCTTGGAGGCTGGATGTCGGGCATGTCGCTGCCCTATGCCGTTGGAATGCTGGTGATCGCCGCGCACCTTGCCTGGCAGACCTGGCGGATCGACCTTGTCCGCCCGGACGTGAATTTCCGCCTGTTCATGGCCAATATCCTGACCGGCGTGCTGCTGGCAGGCGCGGCCTTCATCGGCACATGGTGAGCAGAAAAAAATCTGCCGCAGGTTTTGAAGCCATGCGGCAGATTCTTGCGGCAGCGAGCATTTCGCCCTTTTGTTCAGGGGCTGCTGCGGCGGCAGCCCCTTTCCGTTGCCCGTTTTGCCTGGTCAGGCGTCGACGACCCGGAGCGCATTCGCCTGGGCGAGCGCTTCCTTCTGCACGGCTTCCTGCACCTTTTCGAAGGCGCGAACCTCGATCTGGCGGACACGTTCACGGCTGATGTCGAATTCGGCCGAGAGTTCTTCCAGGGTCACCGGGTCCTCGGACAGACGACGGGCCTCGAAGATGCGGCGTTCGCGGTCGTTCAGCACGCCCAGGGCCTTGGACAGCATCCGGCGGCGCGTGTCGAGCTCGTCCTGTTCGATCAGTACTTCTTCCTGGCTATCGTGATCGTCCACCAGCCAATCCTGCCATTGGCCGGATTCGCCTTCGGTGGCGCGGATCGGCGCATTCAGGGAGGCGTCACCCGTGAGGCGGCGGTTCATGGAAACCACCTCCTCTTCGGAAACGTTCAGCTTGGTGGCGATCTCCTTGACCTGATCCGGCTTCAGATCGCCCTCGTCGATCGCCTGGATGCGGCCCTTCAGCCGGCGCAGGTTGAAGAACAGGCGCTTCTGATTGGCCGTCGTGCCCATCTTCACGAGCGACCAGGAGCGCAGGATGTATTCCTGGATGGACGCCTTGATCCACCACATCGCATAGGTCGCCAGACGGAAGCCGCGATCCGGGTCGAACTTCTTGACGGCCTGCATGAGGCCGACATTGCCCTCGGATACGACTTCGCCGATCGGCAGGCCGTAACCGCGATAACCCATGGCGATCTTGGCGACGAGGCGCAGGTGGCTCGTCACCAGCTTGTGGGCGGCATCACGGTCGCCATGTTCGGCATAGCGTTTCGCAAGCATGTATTCCTGCTGGGGCTCCAGCATCGGGAACTTGCGGATTTCGTCGAGATAACGGTTGAGGCCGGCTTCGCCGGCGGTAATGGAAGGCAAAGTATTGCGGGCCATAAAGCACCCCTTTCCGATCGTTGTCGGCTCCCTCTTGAGATTAGCGATGCATGCTGAAGGCGAACCGAAATGGCGCGGGTCATTTCCGACCCCGCACCAACCCAGCTAACAAATAAGTACGGCGGAACCGTGATTCAAGAGATCACGGATGCGTTATACCATTACAGTCTCGTAATGTTCCGCCCATATGATTCCTACCGGTAGACTCGCTCCGAAAACGCACTCATTCCCGATCGCACCATCAATTCATAGACCATGCGGCGGCTCATGGGATTGTGCAATCGTGCGACATTTGAACCCAGGAACTCCGTTTTCACATGGTCGAACGCGAGCAGGTCCTTCGCTTCGGCGATCACTTTCTCATAGAAGGCGTGGAACCCGGTGCGGCACACATAGGTCTTGTATTTCGTCATGCAGAATGCCGAGAAGGCGCCTTCCTTCTGCCGGAGGAAGTCGGAAACCCCGACCGTGACTTCCGGCCAGGCCGGATTGAACGTGTCGTCGAAGGCGATGATGCCGTGATCGGCAAGCGTATCCGTCGCCAGCGCGGCATCGGTGACGACGTGATGGAGCATATGACCGCCGTCTATGCTGAAGAAACGCGTGCGACCGACCTTTCCGACAATGTCCTCCGCCTTCAACCGGGCAGTATCCCCGGTGATGATGAGATCCTCTTCGACAGCCAGACCGAGGCGCCTGCCGTTGTCGATGAAACGGTTATACTGGGGTGCGGCACCGTCCGTCGTCCGTCCGATGTCGAAGAGGTCGATTCCGAGGACCCTGGCGCTGCTGCCTTCGCTGATCTTCCGGAGCAGGAAATAGGATCGTCCGTAAAAGACGCCGATCTCCGCGATGCCGCCCTCCAGCCCATTCCTCTGCTGAGCCTGCAGAAGAGAAAGAAAGACCAGTGAATCGGGCGGGTCGATATAGCCCTCGATCATTTGCAGATCGTGGAAAATGAATTTCCGGAGGGCTGAGTTCATGTCCTGTACGTCTCTCGAATCCCGCTTGTATTGAAATGCAGATACGGATTTTTCTGTGTACAACCCAGGATTTTTAACTTGAAGATATCCGAATTTCATTTTGAAACGCAGGAAGTATGAAGAATCGAGCAAAATTTTGTCAGTGCTTCTGCATGTTACGATTGGCTTATGAAAGATGATGCATCATATTGAACTTCATCACCTTCCCGAGATGCTTCACGGACCTTTCCGTTCCAACGCGTGCGAGCTGCTGCGGCGGTAACGGCTGTAGTCGCTGCCATAAGCCTGGCTGCGCGAGAGGCCGATATCCTTCAGCTGATCGTCGCAGAGTTCAAGCAGCGCCAGACGATTGCGGCGGCGGCGCAATGTTTCGGCAATCAGGTGGATCAGCCGGCCGATCGGTGTCCGCCTGACGGGTGGTTCGGCACTCTCCTCCTCCGCCGCGACCGGATTGCCGGCGAGATGCGGCAGGTGAATGGCAAGATCATAGTGTTCCGAAACGCGGTCGAAGACCGCCCGGTTCTCATTCCTCATGGCTTTTCTCCCGAAATGACGGCCGGTCACGGTCGACCGGCTTTTTTAGCGAGGCGGGCGGTTGCTCCCGCCTCCTTCATGCTTATTTGTCTGCGGTCTGGATGGGTCTGGCCGCAGCTTCCGCCTCCCGGAGCGCCTCGGCACATTCCTCGCAACAGACCTCCACCGTCTTGCCGCCGATCTTCACGGCAATCCGCGTCGCGTCGAGTTCGCAGTCGCAGGCCGCGCAGGTGTTCTCTTTCATGGTGTCATCTCCCGGTGTTGAGCTTGCGAGAGAAGAAAAGCATTTTGGCGGGTATTCCCGCTGTCAGAATCTTTAGCGATCTTGTCGGATGCTATCTGAGCCCGGCGAAACGCTGGAACTCCGCCGGCGTGCGTCCATAGGCCTGGCGGAAGGCGGCGGAGAAATGGCTATGGCTCGAAAAGCCGAGTTCGAGACCGAGCCGGGTCAGATCGTCATAGCTGCCGAGCAGGTCGAGCGCCCGGGCGAGCCTGAGCCGGAGCTGGTAGCGGTAGAGCGGCGTTCCTTCCACCTGCTGGAAGACCTGCGTGAGGTAGACGGGCGAAACGCCGGCCTCCGCGGCGATTTCGGCAAGCGTCCAGCGGCGGGCGAGGTCGGAAGAGAGGGCGAGCTTGGCCCGATCCACCAATTTCTGGCGGCCGGCGCTCGCCGTCGCGGCGCGGGCGGTCCGTTCCCCGACGGCGCGTCGCACCAGTGTCATGGCCAGTGTTTCGCCTTCCAGGGTTTCGGCCCTGCCGCGCATCAGGCTATGGCGGAGCAGGGCGACGAGAGCCTGGGCGCGGGCGTCGATGCGTAGCCGCTGCTTGTTGAAGACGAAGCGAGCCCCCCTGGGATTGCGATGCGCCTGCGGCACCAGCTCATCCAGCATGGCCTCGGGAACGTCCATGCTGAGGCAGGCGTCGCCGCCTTCCACCGGGTGGCTGATCTGGTAGCCCTGATCGCAGTTGAAGAAGAGCACTTGGTTGGCTTCCGCAACCGTATCGTCCCGGCCGACATGCCGTATGAACACGCCGCGATACGGAAAGACCAGGCTCGTCGCGTGCGAGCATTCCTCGTCGCTCCGATGCCGGCACTCGCCGTTGCAGACGACGTCGCGGACCTTGATCAGGTCGGTATCGAGCAGCTTCCGGACGGCGAACTGGCTCATTGGGGCCTCCCATTGTCGTCCGGCAATATACGCTCAGCCGGCGCCGGCAACCACCCGATTCATGCTCTCAACGCGTCGATCAGCTCTTCCATGTCCTTCGGCACGGGAGCCTCGAATTCCATCACCTCGCCGGTGCGGGGATGTTCGAAGACCAGCAGATAGGCGTGCAGCGCCTGACGCGGAAAGCGGCTGACGATATCCTTCGCCGGCTCCGGCAGAAGGTTCGCCTTGGTCCTGAAGCCTGCGGAATAGTCCGGGTCGCCGATCAGCGGATTGCCGATATGGGCCATGTGGACGCGGATCTGATGGGTGCGGCCGGTTTCCAGCCGGCACTCGATCAGCGAGGCGAGAGCGGTGGCGTCCGGCTTCTCGTGGAAACGTTCGATCACTTCGTAATGGGTGACGGCCTCGCGGGCGCCGTCGCTGTCCTCACGCTTCACGGCCCTCTTGGTCCGGTCGGAACCGGAGCGCCCGAGCGGCGCGTCGATCGTGCCGCGCAGCCCCTTCGGACGTCCCCAGACCACCGCCTGATACGCGCGTTCGAGCGGTCCCGAGCGGCCATGGTCGGCAAACTGTTCGGCGAGATGCCGGTGGGCGATGTCGTTCTTGGCGACGACCATGACGCCGCTCGTATCCTTGTCCAGGCGGTGGACGATGCCGGGACGCCTGACGCCGCCGATGCCGGACAGGCTCGTGCCGCAATGGTGGATCAGCGCGTTGACCAGCGTGCCCGTCCAGTTGCCCGCGCCGGGATGGACGACGAGGCCGGCGGGTTTGGCGATGACGATCAGGTCGTCGTCCTCATAGAGCACATCGAGCGGGATATCCTCGCCCTTGGGCTCCGGGTCCTCCGGCTCGGGAAGTCCGATCTCGATTTTGTCGCCCGCCGCGATCTTTTTCTTCGGCTCGGTGACCGGCCTGCCGTTCAACAGGACGGCGCCCTGTTCGATCAGGCTCTTGATACGGCTGCGGGAGAATTCGCCCTCCAGCTCCAGGGTGAGCCAGGCATCCAGCCGGCCTTCCGCCTCTTCTCCGGCGGTGAGGACTTTTCTCGGGCGCTCTGCTTCGTTAAAGGGATCGTTCATTCAATCATTCCGATAGAATTCCAGACAAGGACGCCCCCATGCCCCAACCCGATATCGAGGAACAGGAAGAGCCGCTTGATCCGGCAATGGAGAGAATCCGCCGGAAGATGGTGCTCCTGCAGCTCGTTTCGGGCGGGATCTTGTTCGTCTGCTTTATGGCGGTCCTTGCGGCCGTTGTCTACAAGGTCGCGCAACGTCCCGATACGCCGGCGCCGGTCGCCTCCACGGGTGGGTTCTCGGTTCCCGCCGGCCAGCCGCTTGCGGCGACCGCGGAACTGCCGGCCGGCTTTGCCGTCCAGTCCGTGTCGCTCTCCGGCAGCCAGATCCTTTTCTACGGCCTGCTCGACGGCGGCCAGAAGGCGCTGGTCTTCGATCTTGCCGCCGGCCGCATCGTCGCGGATGTGACGATCGCCGTTCCGCGATAGTGGTCGCCATCATGGAGCCGATCCGCATCGACGACGCGGACGATCCCCGGATCGGCGAATTCCGGTCGATCCGGGAGCGTGACCTGACCGGCCGGGAAGGGCGGTTCATCGCCGAAGGAACGGTCGTGCTCCGGATGCTCGCCGCCACTCATCTGAGAGGCGGCGATTTTGTGGCGGAGAAGATCCTGCTGCTCGAAAACCGGGTTCCCGGTCTGGCGGAAATCCTCGCGGAGTTTCCGGCGGATGTGCCGGTCCATGTCGCCTCCAGCGCCGTGCTCGACCGGATCGCCGGCTTTCATCTCCACCGCGGCGTCCTGGCCTTGGGCCGGCGCAGGCAGGAGAGAACTACCGCCGAGTTGATCGGCGGCCTGCCTGAACAGGCTCTGGTCGTCGCGTGCTTCGGAATTTCCAATCACGACAATATCGGCTCGATCTTCCGTAACGCGGCCGCCTTCGGCGCCGATGCCGTGTTGCTCGACGGGGCCTGTTGCGACCCCCTTTACCGCAAGGCGCTGCGCGTCTCGGTCGGGGCGGTTCTTTCTGTGCCCTATGCAAGGAGCGGCACGACGGCCGATATCCTCGCCGCGCTGACGGAGCAGAGGTTTGCGGTTTGGGGGCTCTCACCCTCCGGCGCGGTGGAAATCCGCGACGTTCCGGCCTCCGGCCGCATGGCGCTGATCACCGGCACGGAAGGCGAAGGGTTGCCACGCGATATCCTGTCGCGCATCAGGACTGCACGGATCGCCCAGGCGCCGGGCCTGGACAGCCTGAATGCCGCGACGGCGACCGGCATCGCGCTTTACGAGATCGCCATGGCACAGGGCAGATTGTAGGGGCCGGGGCGTCACCTTCGGTGCCTAATTGAGCGCTCAGCTCGTGCCTTCTCGCACGGCGGCCAGCGCCTTCTTCGACCGGGTCGACAGGCTTTCCCGTTTGCCGTTACCGGATTTTCCGGACAGGATCTTGTGGATCGGCGAGGACGTGCCTTCCACGGCGGCGGTCAACGCCACCATGTTGGCGGCGATCGACGCGAGTTCCTGGCGGATCGCCTCGTCATCGCCTCTGTCGCCGTCCTGCAGGCGCTTGGAGAGCGCCGCGGCGCGGCTGCGGGTTTCTTCGGCCATTTCCGCTATCCCCGGATTGTCGTCGGCTCCCTTGGAAATCCGGGCCTGTTCCGGCGGCGGCGCATGGGGCAGTTCGCGCAGTTTGATATCCTCCGGATTGATCTTCTTTCGCGGAGCCGATGCCTTCACGCCCGGCTTTCCGTGCGCCGAATCGCGAAGGGCGCGGCTTGCCTCCCGTGCCTCGGCGTTGGCCGCCTTGAGCTTTTCCCGGAGGCGTCCGATTTCGGCAATCCGCCGTTCCAGCGCCTCTTCCCTGTCGGTGCGGTCGGCGATCTCGCGGGCCAGCTTGTCCTCCAGCCGCTGGACCCGGTTTTCCTCCTGGGCCAGCCGCGTCTCGGCGTCCTTGGCGCGTGTGGTCTGCAGCCGCACGTCGTTGCGCAGTGTATCGCGTTCGTCGCGCAGCGCCGTGATGCGGAACTTCAGGTTCTCCACCTCCGTATCGCGGGTGGAAAGGTCGATGCGGAAATTGTCGGCATCGGTCATCATCCGAACCTGGCGCTGCTGCAGGGTCTCGATCTCGAGGTCCTTGGCTGTGACGGCCTCTTCAGCGGCTTGCAGCGCCGCTTTCAATTGCTGGATATAACTGTCTTCCTGACGCAGGCGCGAGCGGGCGTCGGCGGCCTCGACATCCATGTTTTCGATCTGGTTGCGCAGATCGGCAGCCTCTCCCTGAAGGCGCTTGACCTCTTCGGCGAGGGCGTCGTTCTGAAGTTGCTGCGCTACGGTCCTGTCCCGCTCCTGAACCAGCTCCTGTTTGGTGCGGGCATTTTCGGCGGCATAGACGGCGCGTGCCATGTCGCGCTGGGCGCGTACTTCCTGCGGGCTGATCGGTAGCGTCGCTTTGATGCGGTTTTCGGTGTAGCGGACGACGCGCCCGTGGATTGCCGGCGCGACCAGCATCGCCAGGAGTGCGGCGCTTAAGAAACCCAAGCCGAACAGAAGAACAAATTCGATCACGACGATGCCGTTTCGCGAGCTGGATCGGAGTGCGCGCCCTGTTTAAGCACGGGCGCATTCAACCGGCAAGCGCCCAGGAGGCGGATGACCGGCCGCCAGGATGAAATCCACGAGAGGTCCTCCGGCGACCGGAGGATGAATGCCTGGCCTCAGAACGGGTTCCAGGTCGGCGAGCGGGTGAGCTTCAGATAACCGACGTTGATGCCGAGGCGGGCGCCGATGCCGGTGCGGATCGGCACCAGGATCACATTATTGTTGCGCAGCACGGTCATGCCGACGCCGGCGACGACGAAGGCCGAGCCCGAAACGCCGCCGAAGCGGGCATAAAGGGCATCGACGGAGGGCAGGTCGTAGACCAGCATCATGGCGCGGGTGCCCTGGCCGCCGTAATCGATGCCAAGCGAGGGGCCCTGCCAGAAGACGGGGTGCTGGCCGGCATTTTTCGTATAAAGCTCGCCTTCGCCATAGGTAAGGCCGGCGATGAAGGCGCCGGAACCTTCCTGGCCGAGGATGTAGCCGTTCGGCAGGCCGTATTTCTGGAAGGCGTTTTCGACGACCTTCGCAAGTCCACCGCTGGTGGAGCCGAAGAAGCCGTGGCCGGCATCGACGATCTCCTGGGCCGAATACTGGCTGGAACTCTGCTGGGCAGAGGCAGGGCCAGCGCAGAGCAGCGCGGCTGCGACCATGGCAAACACCATCGCGGCAAACCGGGCGAAGGTGGAAAATGTGCGGATGCGCATTGTCAGATCCATCAATTGTATCGTCCAGAGCCTGCCTCACGCATCATGCTTAAGGCCCGGCTATTTTGGAGGCATGGTCTTAACAATCGGTTTACCAAATATGGTGTCATTATGACCGCAGCATTGCTCCATCTCCACGCAATCTTGACGTGGCAGAACGAAGCCGGGGCCATTCGTACAGCAGGAGACCTACATGCCGAAGAATCCGAATCTCACCCTCAGTGGGCCAGATCTTGCGGCACTTCTGTGCAGCCGCGTCTGCCATGACGTGATCTCTCCCGTCGGCGCGATCAACAACGGCCTCGAACTGCTCGACGAGGGAGCCGCGGACAGCGACGCGCTCGATCTCATCCGCACGTCCGCGCTCAATGCTTCCGTCCGTCTCAAATTCGCACGTCTCGCCTTCGGCGCATCGGGCTCGGTCGGCGCGTCGATCGACACCGGCGAGGCGGAAAAGGCCGCGAAGGACTATGCCGCGGCCGAGAAGAAGACCGAGGTCACCTGGAGCGGCCCAAGGGCGATCATCGCCAAGAATCGCGTCAAGCTGCTTCTCAACCTTTTCCTCGTCGCCTATGCGGGCATTCCCCGCGGCGGTTCGGTCGACGTGGTGCTGGAGAATCCGGAATACGACGCGAAGTTCATCATCACCGTGAAGGGGCGGATGATGCGTGTGCCGGCGAAATTCGCCGAGATCTCCACCGGCACCCTGGAAGAGCCGGTCGACGCCCATTCGATCCAGCCCTATTACACGGTCCTGCTTGCCGAAGAGTGCGACATGGACCTGAAATACGTGGTTTCCGAGGACAAGATCGTCTTCATCGCCGAAAGTGTGGCTGCCTGACGCGAATCGGCACCCGTTTCGCCTCCAGGTAACCATTCCTTAGTGCCGCACCCCTAAAGATAGTCGTTCGTAGCCCCAGGGCGGGCGGCTAGCATCAGGGAGAATGCGATGCAGCGTTTGATGATTGCCGACAATTCGGACATTGTCCGCAAGGTCGGCAAGCGGATACTCTCCGAATTGGGCTTTCTCGTCGCCGAAGCGGGCAGCGCCCGCGAAGCCATCACGCGCTGCCACACCGAACTGCCGAACTTCATGATCGTCGATGCCGCCCTGGAAGGCGCGCTCGAACTCATCGCCGCCGTTCGCGCCCTGCCGAATGGCAAGAGCGTGCGGATCTTCTATTGCGTGATCGAGGCGGACCTCAGGAAGATGATGGTCGGCAAGCGCGCCGGGGCCGACGACTTCCTTCTGAAGCCTTTCGACCGCAAGATCCTGACCTCGGTCTTCTCGGGGCTGGCGCAGGCAGCCTGAAGCCCGCGATCCTCAATTTCCTTTGTCGACGGCGGCTCTCGATGGGCCGCCATTTTCATTTACGCATCGCCGCAGGCAAAATAAAACGCCCGCCAGTTGGCTGGCGGGCGTTTTGAAAGGGGGAGGCGAGGGAGATCAGGCGATTTCGGCGTAATCGCTGCCGTCGGGTTCGCGCAGCACGTAGCCGCGGCCCCAGACGGTTTCGATGTAGTTTGCGCCGCCTGCGGCATTGGCAAGCTTCTTGCGCAGCTTGCAGATGAAGACGTCGATGATCTTCAGTTCCGGCTCGTCCATGCCGCCATAGAGATGGTTGAGGAACATTTCCTTGGTGAGCGTGGTGCCCTTGCGGAGCGAGAGAAGCTCCAGCATCTGGTATTCCTTGCCCGTCAGGTGCACACGCTGGCCACCGACTTCGACGGTCTTCGCATCGAGGTTCACGATCAGTTCGCCGGTGATGATGATCGACTGGGCATGGCCCTTCGAGCGGCGGACAATCGCGTGGATGCGGGCGACCAGTTCATCCTTGTGGAACGGCTTGGTCATGTAGTCGTCGGCGCCGAAACCAAGGCCACGAACCTTGTCTTCGATGCCGGCCATGCCGGACAGGATGAGGATCGGGGTCTTGACCTTCGACAGCCTCAGCGTGCGGAGCACTTCGTAACCCGACATGTCGGGGAGGTTGAGGTCAAGGAGAATGATATCGTAGTCGTAGAGCTTGCCGAGATCGACGCCCTCTTCACCGAGGTCGGTGGTATAAACGTTGAAGCTTTCCGATTTCAGCATCAGCTCGATGCTCTGGGCAGTCGCGCTGTCATCTTCGATGAGTAGAACCCGCATAATTTTCCCCTTTACCGCCGCGTAAGGTACCTTCTCGCCCCCTTACTCGTTACGGATCCAGACTGTGCCTGATTTGGAAGCTGCCACTAAATGGTTAACAAATTATGATTCACCCTGGCAAGGTACATCAATTCATTAAGCAAAATTAGCAGCCGCCTGATTTCCCTTAGGGATTGGCCATCACCAAGATTGAATCAGCGGATGAGGAAATTCCGCTAAGTGATTCATTCGACTCGCACATCGTCGCGGCCAATTCAGGCCTTGGCATTTACCGACCCTTAAACGATCGTCCTTATCATTAATGATGCCCGTAAATGAAAGGTTAATGCGGAGGCTATTTTGTTAACGCCGCAGAAATTTTTTGGTCCGGAGTGTGACAAGCCGGATGTACGGGTCTGGGTCTCGCTATCCACGGAGTATTGCGTATGAAGTCGCGTGACAGCCTGGTTCGCCTGAAGGGTTTTCAGGTTAACGAAAAGCGCCGCCAGTTGCAGCAGTTGCAGATGATGATGGCCGAATTCGAGCGAATGGCCAAGGAGCTCGAACATCAGATCACCCTCGAAGAGAAGAAATCGGGCATCGCCGATCCGAATCACTTCGCCTATCCGACCTTTGCAAAGGCAGCCCGCCAAAGGGCGGACAATCTGCAGGTCTCGATTCGCGAGCTGAAGGTTCAGCAGGAAAGTGCGGAACTGGCGCTTGAGGAAGCGGAAGCGGAACTCGCCAAAGCTTCGGCGCTCGAAGAGCGTGACGGCGGAATGCGCGCCCGGGCCTGACAAACCGGGCGGTACGTTGCTGAATGTTTCAACGTGGGGCGGCGCCTTGGCGCCAGTGCCCCTTTTCCGTTTTGGTGTTCCGGCCCGGCGCCGGCGCTTTTCCCGCGGAGCGTGTCGCGATCTTGCAGGCGCCAGAGCGCCGTACGCCCGAACGGCGCACCAAGGACGCTCTGATCCTTTGAATCTGGAGCATCTTATCTGCGTTCAGGTGATTCCACCTGAGCGCAGGATGCACTAGCGGAGAATGTCCTGCCAATCGGGATGGCGCTCCACCTGGGCCTTGAAGAAGGGGCAGAGGGGAATGACCTTCCAGCCGCCCTTGCGGGCTTCTTCGACGGCATGCAGCGCCAGCGCCTGGCCGACTCCCTTGCCGCGCAGCGCATCCGGAACGCCGGTGTGATCGATGATGATGAGTTCGGGAGAGGCGCGCGAATAGGTCATTTCGGTATAATGACCGTCCACTTCCGCGACATAACGCCCGCCAGATCCGGTTTCCTCGTTTGCAATATTCATGATCGCTCCGCTTTTTCCTGATCGTGGATGATGTAATACGTGACAGGCCCGAGGGAAATAGCGACAGGGCGTCCTGAAAGGTTACGCATCGTCAACAGGGGAAAGCGATGAACTGGCTGCGGCCGCTTCTTCTCGTGCTCGCCGCGGTTTTCCTGGCGCTGGGGCTCGTCCTGCCGATCATCCGTTTCGAGCGGCTTTATTTCTTCAGCGAGACGCCGTCGCTGATCGAGCTGGTGGGGGCGCTGTTCCAGACCGGAGATGTGGGGCTGGCGCTGGTGGTCGGGCTGTTTTCGATCGTGTTTCCGGTCTTCAAGCTTACCGGGCTTGCGATGCAGTTTTCCGGTCTCGCCGGCAGGGCGGGGCTTTTCAGCCGGGTGCTGCCGCATCTTTCCAGATGGTCGATGATGGATGTCATGCTGGTGGCGATCGTGGTTTTCGCGGCAAAGAGCAGTGGATTGGCTGCCGCGGTTTCGCAGCCGGGGCTCTGGTTCTACGCGGCCTCGGCGGTGATCGCCGGGCTTTTGCCGTCGCTGGCGAGGATCGGCCCGAAGGGGACCTGAGCGACGCTACGGTACAAACAAACCGGACAAACTAAAAATGCCGCTGCAACCGGGGCAGCGGCATCCTTGTCATGCGTGCGGGCGGAACCCGCGAATTCGTGCTCGGTGCGACGCAATTCCAGGAAAACCGGTCTCCAATTTTCCTGGGATTGCTCCTAGTGGCGGTACTGCTGGATGCGTGTGGTGCGCAGGCCAGCAAGGCCATGATCGTTGATGGAGGACTGCCAGGACAGGAATTCTTCGACGGTGAGGGTATAACGCTCACAGGCTTCTTCCAAGCTCAACAGGCCACCGCGAACCGCGGCAACCACCTCTGCCTTTCGCCGGATGACCCAGCGGCGCGTATTGGCCGGTGGAAGATCGGCAATCGTCAACGGGCTGCCATCGGGACCGATGACATATTTTACTCGGGGGCGTATCATTTCGGTCATTGGACTCTCTACACAACACAAGACCACATCGCGAACCCTAGCGCCCCAGTTTTAACATTTGACTAAACAGGTTGCAGCATTTGTGCAGAGCTTGCCGATGGTCGTTCTGCGTGTTCTGCCGCAGACGGCAACAAGCCCCCGGGCCGGAGGCAACCGGGTGCCGGACGTTTGCCGTTCCTGGGTGGGCGGCATGAAAAAGGCCAGTGATTAGAAACCCTTGCCGCCGCGAAGTTCTGCGAGGACGGTTCCGAACATGATGCGCAGATCGAATAGGATCGAGAAATTGTCGATGTAATAAAGGTCGCAGGCAATGCGGGCGCGCGCCTTGCCGGGACGATCCGTCGGCCCGCGAAGGCCGCGCATCTGTGCCAAACCGGTCATGCCCGGCTTCACCGAATGGCGGCGATGATAGTCCGGAACGAGGTCCTCGTAGGGGATGCCGGCGGCGAGCATTCCGATCGCGTGGCAGCGCGGCCCGACCAGCGACATGTCGCCTTTCAGGACATTCAGGAGCTGCGGCAATTCATCGATATTGGTCTTGCGGATGAGGGCGCCGATTCGGGTAATGCGCGGATCGTTCTTGACCGTCTGGGCCACCCCCGTCGCGTCACCCAGATCGGTGCGCATGGAGCGGAACTTGTATACCCGGATCTTGCGGCAGTCCTTGCCCCAGCGGACCTGCGTGAAGAGGGCAGGCCCCGGGCTGTCCATGCGGATCATGAACGCAACGAGCAGCAGGAGCGGCAGAAGCACGAGCAGGGCCGCCAGCGAAACGCCGATATCGATCGCGCGCTTGACGAAAAGCTGCAGCTGGGTGCTCCCGCCCCGCCCGTCGAGGATGGCCGTGTCCTGGATAACTGACGACGTCAGCGGCGCAACGTCCCTGCCGTTAACCGCCACATAAGCTGTGTCGTCATGCAGATTAGAAACGCTCAAACCGGTCACCCGCATTTTGTCCCGCAGCCCCCTGCCGGCTAGTGATGCCCCTTAATATAACACCTCGTCGCGGGTGTCATCAGCCAAGTTAAGATCTGGTTAACGATGAATAGAATCTTTTTCGCATCGCAGCATCACAGCATAGTCAAAGATATTTCCGTCCTGCCCGCTCCAAGCTCCAATTGTGCGGTACCCGCATGCCCCAGGGTGAGGTAATCGCCCCCGGAAAGAGAAAAAACGCCTGTCGCGGACTGCATTTGTGCTCCCCCGGCAACACCGTTCATGAAAATGAGCGTCTGCGTTCCGTTGAGCATCAGGCTGGTGGTGTGACCCGACGATGTCAGCACCGCGACATTGAGGCCGAGGAGGTAGGGGCCGGCTGCCGGCACGACGACGCGGTTGCCGCCTCCGGGCGCTGTCGCGCCGAGGGTAAATCCGCCCTGGTTGAGGGCGAGCGTCGTGAAACCGCTCTGCTGGCCGGCTGTCGGCGCGAAGCTGACACCCGTCCGGTATGCGCGGGCCGTCGGCTGGTTCGGCCGGGAGACGTGGCCGGCGGGGGAGATCGAAAGGCCGGTATTCCAGGCGCCGCCGTCGCTCACCTTGACGGAGAAGGCGTCGTTGCCGGCAAGGCCCATTTCCGCGTGGCCGGTCCAGTTCGTCTGGAAGAGCAGGGAGGCCGTGTCGCCGGACGCGGCCTTGTTGACCTTGATCTGGTGGCCGTTGCCCGCGTGGTTGAAGAGGCTGGCGGCGGCGGAGACGACGAAGCGATTCGTATTGTCCGCCGTGGCGTTTATCCCGAGTTCGGCGAAGCTGCCGCTGTCAGGCAACGGAATGTCCTGCCAGGAGACGCCGGAAAACACCTTGAGTGCGGCAGAGGCGATAAACCAGGCACGCCAGCCGCCTTTCGGCTCGGCGAAGCTCCAGAAGCCGTCCTGCCAGATGGCGATCCTTCCCCCTTTGCCGGTCCAGGCGTCGGTGGGCGTCGTCGCGACCAGATAGCAGGCTCCTTCCGGAGGCGAGCTGGGTGGAGCGGGCTGCTCGGCCAGGATCGTCAGGTGCACCAGGGCGTCCAGCCTCTGCAGCGCTTCGTTGTGGGTCACATGCTTCTGCGCCTGCGAAGGCAGGATGAAGGGCATCTTCAGGTTGACGGTGGTCTCGGCCATGGCTCTCTCCGTTCTTGCTCGCCGGCGAGTCTACGGCTCGCGCGGGGAACGGGGAGGCGGTGGAGGCTAAGCGTTTGAGAAACCTTGGCCGGCCTGCCCGAAACATGCCCGCGGCAATGCGCCATGTCCGGAAAGCCGCGGTTGCGGCCCTGACCGGCCTTTCCCGCAATCAGCGTCATGAATGTCCTGATTGCGCTTGTCCTTTCTCTCGCATATGCGAATGTGTGACCGCAATGAACGGGACCGATGCATGCGCTATTCGGCATATTCCATCTTCAAGCACGCGCTTTCCGGCAACCGGCTGTGGAAACCTGCCTGGCGGGAGCCGCAGCCGAAGCCGCATTACGATGTGATCATCGTCGGCGGCGGCGGGCACGGTCTCGCGACCGCCTATTATCTTGCCAGGGAATTCGGCATCACCAATGTCGCGGTGCTGGAAAAGGGCTATATCGGCTCCGGCAATGTCGGGCGCAATACGACGATCATCCGTTCCAACTACCTGCTGGAAGGCAACAATCCTTTCTACGAGTTTTCCCTGAAGCTCTGGGAGGGGCTCGAAAAGGACTTCAACTACAATGCCATGGTGTCGCAGCGCGGCATCGTCAACCTTTTCCATTCGGACGGCCAGCGCGACGAATATGCCCGCAAGGGCAACGGCATGCGCATGCACGGCGTCGATGCGGAACTGCTCGACCGGGAGCGGGTGCGCAAGATGATGCCGTATCTCAATTTCGACCATGCGCGGTTCCCGATCCTCGGCGGGCTCTACCAGAGGCGGGCCGGGACCGTGCGGCACGACGCGGTTGCCTGGGGTTATGCGCGCGGTGCGGACCAGCGCGGCGTCGACATCATCCAGCATTGCGAGGTGACCGGCGTCCGCCGGGAGAACGGCATCGTCGTCGGCGTCGAGACGACGAAGGGGTTCATCGGCTGCAGCAAGCTGGCGCTGGCGGCCGCTGGCAATACGACGACGGTGGGGCGCATGGCCGATCTGGAACTGCCGATCGAGACGCATGTGCTGCAGGCCTTCGTCTCGGAAGGGCTCAAGCCGGTGATCGATCATGTGATCACCTACGGGGCCGGACACTTCTACATTTCGCAGTCGGACAAGGGCGGGCTGGTTTTCGGCGCCGAGATCGACTTCTATTCCTCCTATGCGCAGCGCGGCAATCTGCAGACCGTCGAGCACACGATGGAGGAGGGCGTCTCGCTCATTCCCGGCTTGTCGCGGGCAAAGGTGTTGCGGAGCTGGGGCGGCGTCATGGACATGTCGATGGACGGTTCGCCGATCATCGACCGCACGCCGGTCGACAACCTCTACCTCAATTGCGGCTGGTGTTATGGCGGCTTCAAGGCGACGCCCGCTTCCGGCTTCTGTTTCGCCCATCTGATCGCCAGGAACGAATCGCATCACGTCTCCCGTTTCATGCGTCTCGACCGGTTCGAGCGCGGCTATGCGATCGATGAAGCGGGCGGGGGTCCGCAGCCAAACCTTCACTGAGACATCCCCATGGCAAGTCTGATTCACTGTCCGCACTGCGGCGTAAGGCCGAAGGAAGAGTTTTCGATCCGGGGCGCCGCCGCGCCAAGGCGTCCGCCGCCGGCGGCGAAGGACGAGGAGTGGCACCGCTATGTCCATGTGAGGGACAATCCTAAGGGACGGTATCAGGAATACTGGCACCATGCCGCCGGTTGCCGGCGCTGGCTGGTGGTCGATCGCGACACCCTCACCCACGAGGTGTTCGGCGTGACGGATGCGGCGGAATTCGAGCGGGCGAGGGCTGCCGGATGACCGCCCATCGCCTCGGTTCTGGCGGCATGGTCAATCGCGGCCAGCCGCTCAACTTCACCTTCGACGGGCGAACCTTCAGGGGGGTCGAAGGCGACACGCTCGCCTCCGCGCTTCTCGCCAACGACCAGATGCTGATGGCCCGCAGTTTCAAGTACCATCGGCCGCGGGGGGCGGTGACGGCCGGATCGGCAGAGCCGAATGCGCTTGTGACGATCGGCGCGGGGGCGCGCGGCGAGCCGAATGTCCGTGCGACAACGGCTGAACTCTACAATGGTCTGGTTGCCACCAGCCAGAACCGCTGGCCTTCGCTGAGAACCGATCTCGCGGCGGTCAACAATCCCCTATCGCCCTTTCTTGGTGCCGGCTTCTACTACAAGACGTTCATGTGGCCGGGGTTCTTGTGGGAAAAGCTCTACGAGCCGCTGATCCGCCGCGCGGCCGGTCTCGGCAAGGTCACGATGCAGGCCGATCCGGATCGCTACGAGAAATCCTGGGCGCATAGCGACCTGCTGGTGATCGGCTCCGGCGCCGCGGGGCTGATGGCGGCGCTTGCCGCCGGTCGCGCCGGGGCACGCGTCATCCTTGCGGATGAAGGGTTCAGGCTGGGCGGCGCGCTGCTTTGCGAGAGCGCTGCGATCGGTGGCCTGCCGGCTGCGGACTTCGCAAGCGCCGTCGCCGCGGAGCTGGCCGCGCTGCCGAATGTCACCCTGATGCCGCGCACGACGGTGTTCGGCTGGTATGATGACATGGTCTTCGGCGCGGTCGAGCGGGTGCAGAAGCACGTCGCCTCGCCATCGCCGGATCTGCCGATGGAACGGCTGTGGCGCATCGTCGCGAAACGGTCGATCCTTGCCTCGGGCGCCGAGGAGCGGCCGCTGGTCTTCGGCGGCAACGACAAGCCCGGCGTGATGACGGCTGAGGCCGTGCGCGGCTATCTCAATCGTTACGGCGTTGCCGTCGGCAGCAAGGTCGCCGTCTTCACCAACGGCGGCTCGGGCTATCGCGCCGCGGCCGACCTTTCGGCCAAAGGTATCGAGGTCGCGGCCATCATCGACGCCAGGCCGCAATCGGCCGATCCGGTGCCGGATGGCGTGCGGCTGATCCGCAACGGCTCGGTGATCGCCACCAAGGGCAGGCATCGCATCGATGCGCTGATCGCCGAACGGTCCGGTTTCGAGGAGGTGGTGGCTTGCGATGCGCTCGCCATGTCGGGCGGCTGGTCGCCGGTCGTCCATCTCATGTGCCAGCGCGGCGCCAAACCCGTGTGGTCGGACGAGAAACAGGCTTTTCTTGCGCCGGATATCGGCGCGGCCTTCGTTCCGGCCGGTTCCGCTGCCGGCTTCGACAGGATTTCCGCCTGCCTGAGGGACGGCGCGGCAAAGGCGGTCGCGCTTGCGCGGGATCTCGGTTTTGCCGCCTACGAGACCGATATTCCCGACGTCGAGGGCGAATACGATCCGTCCTTTTCACCGCTCTGGTACGTGCCGGGAGGCAAGGACAAGGCTTTCGTCGATTTTCAGAACGACGTGCATGTCGGCGATCTCGGCCTTGCCCAGCGCGAGGCCTTTCGTCACATCGAACACACCAAGCGCTATACGACGGCCGGCATGGCGACGGATCAGGGCAAGCTCGGCAACGTGAATGCGGCCGGCATCGTCGCCGGCATGCGCGGCGTGTCGCCGGCCGAGATCGGCACGACCACTTTCCGGCCCTTCTACACGCCGGTTTCGTTCGGAGCGCTGGCCGGTGGTGTCCGGGCGGAACGGGCGGCGCCCGTCCGCGTCTCGCCCCTGCACAGCTGGGCGAGGAAGAACGGCGCGGCCTTCGTCGAAGCCGGCCTGTGGCATCGTTCCGCGTGGTTTCCGAGGGACGGCGAGAAGAACTGGCGCGATAGCGTCAACCGCGAAGTGCTGAACGTGCGCTCCAACGCGGGGCTCTGCGATGTCTCGACCCTCGGCAAGATCGAGATTTTCGGAGCGGGTGCCGCGGAGTTCCTCGATCGGGTCTATTCCAACAGCTTTCTGAAACTGCCGGTCGGCAAGGCACGCTACGGCCTGATGCTGCGCGAGGACGGCATCGTCTTCGACGACGGCACCGCCAGCCGGCTTTCCGGGAACCACTACGTCCTGACCACCACGACATCCCGTGCGGCAGAGGTGCTCGCCCACCTGGAATTCTCGGCACAGACCTTCTGGCCGGATCTCGACGTCCGGCTGGTCTCCTCGACCGACCAGTGGGCGCAGATGTCGCTTGCCGGGCCGAAGGCGCGGCTGATCCTCGGCCGCATCGTGCAGGACGATATTTCCGATACGGCCTTCCCGTTCCTGGCGGCCGGCGAGGTGACGCTGCAGGGCGGCCTGAAGGCCCGGCTCTTCCGCATTTCCTTCTCCGGCGAGCTTGCCTACGAGCTTGCGGTTCCGGCCGGTTACGGAGAGGCGGTCGCAGACGCGATCATGGAGGCGGGACGCGAGGACGGCATCTCGGCCTATGGCGTCGAAGCGCTCAACGTGCTGCGCATCGAGAAGGGGCACGTCACCCACAACGAGCTTGAGGGACGCACCACGGCGGATGACGTGGGCCTGAGCCGCATGATGGCGATGCAGAAGCCGGATTTCATCGGCAAGCGGCTTTCCACCCGTTTTGGCCTGACGGCCGCCGACCGGTTGCAATTGGTCGGCCTGAAGCCGGTCGAGGCGGACAAGGAGATCAAGGCGGGCGCCCATCTCCTGAAGGACCAGGCGAAGCCGTCGCTCGCCAATGACCAGGGTTTCGTCTCGTCGGCCTGCTTCTCGCCGGTACTCGGCCATTTCATTGCGCTGGCGATGCTGAAATCCGGCCGCGAGCGGTTCGGCGAGAGGATCGTGGCGTGGGATGGGCTGCGCGGCTCGGAGGTGCTGGCCGAAGTCTGCTCTCCGGTCTTCGTCGATCCCGAAAACGCGAAACTCAATCCGTGAGGCTACCGATGGCGAACAATCTTCTTCACCGGCATGTCCTTGAGGATCACATCTCCGGTTTCGAAAACGATCCGAATCCCAACCACCTGGTCGTGGTGCGGCGTCCCGTGATCTTTTCGGTTCTGGCCCATGTCGGCCACGAGGCGGCCGTGGCGGAGAGCTTGCGGAAGGCGGAGGACATCGTGCCGCGGTTCTGTGGCCCTTCCGAGTGGCTTGCCGTCTCGCAGACCGCGCGCGCGGAGACCGTTGCGAGCGTGCTGTCCGGCATGACCGGGGCTTCCTTCGCCGACCAGAGCGACGGGAAAGTGCTGCTGGTGATTTCCGGCCCGAGCGTGCGGCAAATCCTGGCGAGATGCGTGGCGGTCGACCTGCATCCGGATGTTTTCGCACAGAGGCAGTCCGCCAACATGATGTGCTGCCATGTGGCGGCGAATGTCGCCCGTACGGGACCGGATACGTTCGAGATCATCGTGCCGCGCCCGGTCGCCGGCTCGGCCTTCGACGAGCTGATGGAAATGGGCCGGGAACACGCGCTGAGCCGGAGCTTTTCCGACTGACGCCGTCAGGCGACCGACCGATAACAGGCTGGACGGCGGACGAGACCGCATCGAGGGCCTGCCGGCGGCGGCAGGCTGCCGACCGGAGGCATTTGGCAAGGAAACGGGGCGCTGCGAAAATTTCGCAAAGCCGGGCGTCTGGCTAATTTTTTGACAGGATCTGCCGGTTTTTTGGAATTTATGATCCTTGTGGAGTCAGATTGTTAAGAAGTGGCGGGATTTTGCCCATCTCGCGGCTTTTTGTCTTCACATTTCTTACGAAACCGTTATGGATTGCGCACAAGAACTCAAGATCCCGCAAGGGGCGAAATACAAGAGATGCGGCTATCCTACGGACCGCATCCAGGGGAAAATATATGGAGTATTTTATCCAGCAGCTCATCAATGGGCTGACTCTTGGGTCCATCTATGGCCTCGTGGCAATCGGCTATACGATGGTTTACGGCATCATCGGCATGATCAACTTCGCCCATGGTGACATTTTCATGCTCGGCGGCTTTGCCGCTCTCATCATCTTTCTGATCCTCACGTCCTTCTTCGCCGGCATTCCGGTGGCGCTACTCCTGCTCATCATGCTGGTCGTCGGCATGCTGATGACGGGGCTGTGGAACTGGACGATCGAGCGGGTCGCCTACCGGCCGCTGCGCGGTTCGTTCCGGCTGGCGCCGCTGATCACCGCCATCGGCATGTCGATCGTGCTGTCGAACTTTATCCAGGTGACGCAGGGGCCGCGAAACAAGCCGATTCCGCAGCTCGTTTCGGACGTCTACCATCTCGGTGCGATCACCATCTCGCTGAAGCAGATCATCATCGTCGTCGTCACGGCGGTGCTGCTCTTCGCGTTCTGGTATGTCGTCAACAAGACGCCGCTCGGGCGGGCGCAGCGCGCCACCGAGCAGGACCGCAAGATGGCCGCCCTGCTTGGCGTCGACGTCGACCGGACGATTTCCGTCACTTTCGTCATGGGGGCAGCGCTCGCCGCCGTCGCGGGCACGATGTTCCTCATGTATTACGGCGTGGCGTCGTTCAACGACGGCTTCATTCCCGGCGTGAAGGCTTTCACCGCCGCGGTCCTGGGCGGCATCGGCTCGCTGCCGGGCGCGGTCCTGGGCGGGCTGCTGATCGGCCTCATCGAGTCGCTCTGGTCGGCCTATTTCACGATCGCCTACAAGGATGTCGCGACGTTCGCGATCCTTGCTTTCGTGCTGATCTTCAAGCCGACGGGCATTCTCGGCCGGCCGGAAGTGGAGAAGGTCTGACATGGCTGCCCCATCTGAAAACACTTCTTCCGGCCTGATGATGCGGGCCGTCAAGGAGGGCATTTTCGCGGGCGCCATCGCCTTCGGCATGTTCCTTCTCTATGTCGGCATCGAGACCTATCAGGATATCGACAACCGGCTCGTCTGGCGCACGCGCTGGGGGCTGCTGGCGGTCTTCGTCGGCGTGGCCGCGCTCGGGCGCTTCCTGACCGTCGGTTTCATCAAGCCGCATGTCGACCGCCGCAAGCTTGCCAGGGCCAAGAGCGGCATCCTCGAAATCTCCGAGGAAAAGGGCTTTTTCCACAAGCACTTCCTCAAGATCGCCCTGATCGCGCTGCTGCTTTATCCGATGGTCGCCGTCTGGCTGTTCGGCACCCAGGGCTCGCTGAAATATGTCGACAACTTCGGCATCCAGATCCTCATCTACGTGATGCTCGCCTGGGGTCTCAACATCGTCGTCGGGCTGGCCGGCCTGCTCGATCTCGGTTACGTGGCCTTCTATGCGGTGGGTGCCTATTCCTATGCGCTGCTGTCGCAGCATCTCGGCCTGTCCTTCTGGCTGCTGCTGCCGCTTGCCGGCATGTTTGCCGCCCTGTGGGGCGTCATTCTCGGCTTTCCGGTGTTGCGCTTGCGGGGCGACTATCTGGCGATCGTGACGCTCGCCTTCGGGGAAATCATCCGCCTCGTCCTCATCAACTGGACGGATGTCACCAGGGGCACGTTCGGCATCTCGGGCATCCAGAAGGCCAGCATCTTCGGGCTCTGGTCCTTCGATGTCGGGGCGCCGAACAATTTCGCCAAGTCCTTCGGCCTGCCGATGTCGTCGGCCTATTACAAGATCTTCCTCTTCTACGTGATCCTGGCGCTCTGCCTCGTTACCGCCTACGTGACGATCCGGCTGCGGCGCATGCCGATCGGCCGGGCCTGGGAGGCTCTGCGAGAGGATGAGATAGCCTGCCGGTCGCTGGGCATCAACACAGTCGCGACCAAGCTCACGGCCTTTGCGACCGGTGCGATGTTCGGCGGGTTCGCAGGCTCCTTCTTCGCCACCCGCCAGGGCTTCGTCTCGCCGGAAAGCTTCGTCTTCCTGGAATCGGCGGTCATCCTCGCGATTGTCGTGCTTGGCGGCATGGGGTCGCTGACCGGTATCGCGATCGCCGCGGTGGTCATGGTCGGTGGAACCGAGCTGCTGCGCGAGATGGAATTCCTGAAGCTGATCTTCGGGCCGGACTTCACGCCGGAACTTTACCGCATGCTGCTCTTCGGGCTCGCGATGATCGTCGTGATGCTCTTCAAGCCGCGCGGTTTCGTCGGCAGCAGGGAGCCGACGGCTTTCCTGAAGCAGCGCAAGGCGGTTTCCGGCAGCTTCACCAAGGAGGGGCACGGCTGATGACCCCCCAGACGGACACGATGACTTCCACGATGACTGGCGACACCATCCTCAAGGTCGAGCACCTGTCGATGAAGTTCGGCGGCCTGATGGCCATCAACGACTTCTCCTTCGAGGCCCGGCGCGGCGAGATCACCGCGCTGATCGGCCCGAACGGCGCCGGCAAGACGACCGTCTTCAACTGCATCACGGGTTTCTACAAGCCGACCATGGGCATGATCGTGCTCAGGCAGCGGGACGGGAAGGAGCACCTTCTCGAACGGCTGAAGGATTTCGAGATCACCAAGCTCGCCAAGGTTGCCCGCACCTTCCAGAACATCCGCCTTTTTTCAGGCCTCACGGTGCTGGAAAACCTGCTGGTCGCCCAGCACAATGTGCTGATGAAGGCTTCGGGCTACACGATCCTCGGCCTGCTCGGCCTGCCGGCCTATCGCAATGCCGCCAGGGCGGCGATCGAGAAGGCGCAGTACTGGCTCGAAAAGGCGGAGCTGATCGACCGCGCCGACGATCCGGCCGGCGATCTGCCCTACGGCGCCCAGCGGCGCCTCGAGATCGCCCGGGCCATGTGCACCGGCCCCGAACTGCTCTGCCTCGACGAGCCGGCCGCCGGTCTCAACCCGCGCGAGTCCGCCGCACTCAATACACTGCTTCATTCGATCCGCGACGAAGGTGTCTCGATCCTGCTCATCGAACACGACATGTCGGTGGTCATGGAAATTTCCGACCATGTCGTGGTGCTGGAATACGGCCAGAAGATTTCCGACGGGACGCCGGACCAGGTGAAGAACGATCCGAAGGTGATCGCCGCCTATCTCGGCGTCGAGGATGACGAGGTGCATGAGGTGATTGCGGAAGAACTCGAAGGAGGGGCGCACTGATGGCCGGTGAAACCCTTCTGAAAGTGCAGGGCGTCGAGACCTATTACGGCAATATCCGCGCGCTGGCGGGTGTCGATGTGGAGGTCAGCAAAGGCGAGATCGTGAGCCTGATCGGCGCCAACGGCGCCGGAAAGTCGACGCTGATGATGACGATCTGCGGCAGCCCGCAGGCTCGTGTCGGCCATGTCGTCTTCGACGGCGAGGACATCACCCGCCTGCCGACGCATCTCATCGCCCGCAGGCGCATCGCCCAGTCGCCGGAAGGCCGGCGCATCTTTCCGCGCATGACCGTGCTGGAAAATCTGCAGATGGGCGCAAACCTCGATAATCTCAGGTATTTCAAGGAAGACGTGGAGAAGATCTTCGCGCTCTTCCCGCGCCTCAAGGAACGTCAGGGCCAGCGCGGCGGCACGCTTTCGGGCGGCGAGCAGCAGATGCTGTCGATCGGGCGCGCGCTGATGGCGCGGCCAAAGCTCCTTCTCCTCGACGAGCCGTCGCTCGGCCTTGCGCCGCTCATCGTCAAGGGCATTTTCGAGGCGATCAAGAAGCTCAACCAGGACGAGGGACTCACCGTCTTCCTCGTCGAGCAGAACGCATTCGCAGCGCTGAAACTCTCCGACCGCGCCTATGTCATGGTCAACGGCAAGGTGACGATGACTGGTTCCGGCAAGGAGCTTCTCGCCAATCCGGAAGTGCGTGCCGCCTATCTCGAGGGCGGACGGCATTGAACGGGCCGGGAAGGGAGATTTGATATGCAGGGACTTTTCTTCGAAGACGATACGGGCGTCCGCCTCGTTCTGCGCTTCTTCGTGCTGGTGATGGGGTTCTGGACCGCCTGGCGCACCGGCCGGGCCGTCGCGGAGGGCTGGAGCGGCATTCCGACGGTGGTCGTCTACACCCTGCTGCTCGGCATCGTGATGCGCTTCCTGCACTATGCGCTGTTCCAGGGACCGTTCATCAGCGGCTTCTATTACGTCGTCGACGTGGTGCTTCTGGCCGTCTTCTCGATTGCCGGATTCCGCATCCGCAGGACCCGCCAGATGGTGCAGAATTACTACTGGCTGTACGAGCCGACCTCGGCTTTTTCCTGGAAGAAGAAAGATTGACAGGCAGGCGAAACTGTCTTCAGATTGGTTTAGGTCGAGCCTCAAACCGAACCTAGAGTGGAACAATTTCCGGCCTGATCGTGGTGGGTATCGCGCCGGCTTTTCAAAACCCAACCCGCTTTAAAAACTGGGAGTAAATCAATGAAGAAGTCTCTTCTTTCCGCTGTTGCGCTGACGGCCATGGTCGCTTTCAGCGGCAGCGCATGGGCCGATATCCTCGTCGGCGTCGGTGGCCCGCTCACCGGCCCGAACGCAGCCTTCGGCGCGCAGCTCCAGAAGGGCGCCGAGCAGGCCGCTGCCGACATCAACGCCGCCGGCGGCATCAATGGCGAGAAGATCAAGATCGTTCTCGGAGATGACGTCTCCGACGCCAAGCAGGGCGTTTCGGTCGCCAACAAATTCGTCGCCGACGGCGTGAAGTTCGTTGTCGGTCACTTCAACTCCGGCGTCTCCATCCCGGCTTCGGAAGTTTACGCCGAAAACGGCATCATCCAGGTGACGCCGGCTTCCACCAACCCGACCTTCACCGAGCGCAGCCTGTGGAACACCTTCCGCACTTGCGGCCGTGACGACCAGCAGGGCGGTGTCGCAGGCAAGTACATCGCCGACAACTTCAAGACCGGCAAGGTCGCGGTCGTCCATGACAAGACCCCTTACGGTCAGGGTCTCGCCGACGAAACCAAGAAGGCGATGAACGCCGCCGGCGTCAAGGAAGTCATCTACGAAGGCATCACGCCCGGCGACAAGGACTATTCGGCTCTGATCGCCAAGATGAAGGAAGCGGGCGTCACGCTCGTCTATTTCGGCGGCCTGCACACCGAGGCCGGCCTCATCATGCGCCAGATGAAGGACCAGGGCGTCAAGGCTCCGATGATGTCGGGCGACGGTATCGTTTCGAACGAGCTTGCTTCGATTGCCGGCGACGCCGTCGACGGCACGCTGATGACGTTCGCTCCCGACCCGCGCAAGAACCCGGCCGCAAAGGAACTCGTCGAGAAGTTCCGCAAGGCCGGTTTCGAACCGGAAGCCTATACGCTCTATTCCTATGCGGCCCTGCAGATCATCGCGCAGGCCGCTGTAAAGGCGAAGTCCACGGAAGGCGAGAAGGTTGCCGAAACCATGAAGTCCTCCGGCCCGTGGAAGACCGCGATCGGCGAGATCGGCTTCGACAAGAAGGGCGACATCACCCGCCCGGACTACGTCATGTACAAGTGGGGCAAGGGCTCCGACGGCAAGTACACCTATAACGAAATGTAATTTCGTTGCGGATCGGTCCGCATCGGGAATACGCCCTGCGGGAAGCCCGGCATTGCCGGGCTTCTTCGCGTTTGGGCGGGACGTTCAGCCCGCGCCCGATCCTGGAAGCTGTTGCGAACCCTGCTTCCAACAATGTTCATGGCGGACTTGAAGCTTGAGTAAAAAGTAGTCCGGACAGGCGTCGTCGCTGTTCATCCAAGCTCTCATCCTCAGTCGGTGAGTTCACATTTGCCGGTCTTGAATATGTTTCAGGCTGCATTCTCGACTTAAAGTAGAAAACCTGCTTTAATTGCTTCGGCTATTGGGGGTGCGTATGACGGTTCATGAAAAAATAAACGCAGGTGCATCTGCATGCGCCGTATTGGTGAGCATATTCTCGGCGGTCGTTTCCTGTTCATCTCAAAAAGACGTTGAGCAGATCAAGCAATCCTATTCAGTTTGCAATACAAAAGTGGAAAGCTTAAACGAGATCATTCAAAGTCGATTTCCCGATATCGACAGTTCTCTGAAGGAAATCGCCATCATCATGTACAATCCGAGCGGCGGGCTCCCGATATTGCCGACCGATCCCGAAAAGCTGCGGACGTTATTCGGCAATCTTCAGAGCATGGGAAACGCGGTGGACCGCATCTGGCGGGAAGCCAGGCCCTATATGACGGGTGAACGCAGGACGAAATTGCAGGTTGCGTACCAGGCGAAGTTCGATTCGTTCCAGGCGATAACCGATGCCAACAATGCCGGACGGCAGAACCAGGCCCTGGGGCCGATAGCGCTTAACGCCCTGAATGCTTTCCTGCTGCAGAGTCCGCAGCTGATAACCGACGAAATCGAAGCGACACTTTCCAATGCCGCCTGCGGCGTGAACAGTCCATCGGCATAGGCGGGGTTCGCCGGGCCGCGTACAGCGACGGCGCGAGGCCGGCTTATGTCGTTCTCCGCTTCGGGTTCGTGGCGTTTGCTGCTGCAACCAGTCCGGGAACCGGTCGGCTCTTGCATGGGGCGCTCCGGCCCTCGGTCATGGCCTCGGGTATCTGCCGCTGGAAACGGTTTTCCGGGTCGTTTCGCGCTCTACGCCGACCGTTCCTCGCCGTGCAGCACATGGGCGGCCTTGACTGCCGCCGATGCCCTGTTCTCGACGCCGAGCTTCACGTAGATCTGTTCCAGATGCTTGTTCACCGTGCGGGAAGACAGGCCCAGGATATCGCCGATATCGCGATTCGACTTGCCCTTGGCGATCCACAGCAGCACCTCGGATTCGCGCACGGTCAGCGCAAAATGCTGGCGCAGGACCTCGTCGTCCGGGCGCCGGTTGCTGGCGGTGAGGCGGAAGAGATACTCGTCGGCTCCGATCGCGCCAAGAAAGGTGAACTGCAGGCTTGCCTGTCCACCTTCGGCAAGCGCGAAGGCCGCATCGCGGGCGAAGCCCGGCCTGTCGCGCTCGGTCATCCAGTCGGTGAGACGGCGGGAGACGATATCGAGGCCGTCGTCGCTGCCGGTGGCGGCATTGATCAGTCGCGTCGCCTGGGGCGTGGACCAGTGGATCGTGCCGCTGGCCTTGACCGCCAGCAGATGCCGGCCGGCGGCGTCGAGCGCCACGCGCGCGCTCTGCGCCGAGCGGGCATTGGAAAGATGGACGCGGATACGGGCGCGCAGTTCATCGATGTTGATGGGCTTCGTGAGGTAGTCGACGCCGCCGGAATCGAGCGCGTTGACCACATGTTCGGTCTCGGTCAGCCCGGTCATGAAGATGACCGGCACCTGGGTGACCGCGGCATTGGTCTTGAGCCGGCGGCAGGTCTCGAACCCGTCCATGCCGGGCATGACGGCGTCAAGCAGGATAAGGTCCGGCGTGATGCGTTCGACAATGTTGAGCGCAGCCTGCCCGGACGTGGCGATCAGCACGGAGAAGCCGGATTTTTCGAGCGCTTCGGTCAGGAAGCCGAGCGCATCCGGGCTGTCGTCGACGAGCAGGACGATATCGCGCGGAAGGGCCGTTTCAGCCATCACTCGTCCTCTCTGTTTCCAGGCGGGTCAGGAATTTCATGTAGCCGGCGAGATCGAAGGCCTGCACATAGGCGCCCAGTTCGTCCGTGAACGGCCGGTTCGCCTCGTCCTTCGCCAAGTCTGCGAGCTTTGCCTCGATGCCGCGGACGTATCCGATTTCGCCGAGCCGCAAAAGGTCCTGGACATGGTTCGTCCCCGGACTTCTGACCGACGGCTTCGGTCCCACGGGCAAAGGCAGGACCGTTTCGTTTTCATAGATCCAGACAAGGCCGAGATGGGCGGCAAGTTTGTCCGCCAGCCGGCGGATATCGACCGGTTTGGCGATTGCATCATTGTGCATCTCGTCGCCGGCATTGGCGCCGGACCCGTCGCCGATATTGGCGGACAGCATGATGACGGGGGCGGTCTGGCCGATCTCCCGCAGCTTGCCGACGAGCTGCCAGCCGCTCATGCCGGGCATGGAGATGTCGACCAGGAAGAGATCCGGCGTCATGCCTTCGATCAGGGTCAGGCAATCCGGGCCGCCGCCCGCGGTCAGCACGACGAAATCCATCGGCGAGAGAACCTCGCGCATCAGGTCGCGGTGATCCTCGTTGTCGTCCACCACCATGATGGTCCGGCGGGGACCGGTATAGGAGACGATCTTCTTTTCGGCCGCCGGCGCCGTGTTCGGCCGCTCGACGGCGGACAGCATCAGCCTTACCCTGAAGGTCGAGCCTTCGTCCTTCCTGCTCGTCACCGAAATCTCGCCGCCGAGCGTGTTGGTGAGAAGCTGGGTGATGGTGAGCCCGAGGCCCAGCCCCGGCATGGGGCGGACGCTGTCTGCCTCGCCACGCTGGAAGGGCTCGTAGATGCGGGCGAGGTCCTTTTCCGCGATGCCGCGGCCGGTATCGGAGATGGTGAAGGTCGCGACCTGGCTGCGATAGGCGACATCGAAGCGGACCCTGCCTTCATCCGTGAACTTGATGGCGTTGGACAGGATGTTGACGAGGATCTGGCGCAGGCGCTTTTCATCCGTTCGGACATACCGGGGCAGGGAACGGGCGCGCTCGTGCTCGAACGCAAGCCCTTTCGCCTGGGCCTGCAGGCCGAACATCTCGACGATCTGGTCGAGGAAATCCTGGATGTTGATCTCGTTGGAATAGACCTGCAGGCGGCCGGCCTCGATCTTGGAGATGTCGAGCAGTCCGTCGATCAGGCCGGAGAGATGGTCTGCGGAACGCTTGATGACCTTGATCGCCGACTGGCGGGGGACGGGGATGGTTTCGTCCCGTTCGAGGATCTGCGCATAACCGAGCACCGCGTTGAGGGGGGTGCGCAATTCGTGGCTGAGGCCGACGACATAACGGCTCTTGGCGCGATTGGCCGCCTCGGCCGTTTCCTTGGCCTCCTGCAGCGCGGTATCGGTCTTCCTGTGGGCGGCGATCTCCTTCAGGAGAAGCGTGTTCTGGCGGGAGGATTCCTCCTCGGCCACCACGCGGCTGTCATGCGCGAGCACATAGAACCAGGAGACGATGCCGGCGATGATCGCGAAGACGAAGAAGACGATGAAGATCGTGCCGTAGATCACCTCGGCATTGGCTGGAGCGGCTTCTCCGACCTGATAGGCGATCATGGCCAGGATGGTGCCGATGATGGAGATGGAGACGACGGCCGTCATGGCATAACGGCCGAGCCGGGTCGTCAGCCTGTTGATGACGCTCTCCGGCAGGAAGGAGCGGGCGACCGTGCCAACCTGTGTGTTCAGGCGCGCATGCGGCTTGCACATGTCGTGACAGCGGCTGTCGAGCGAGCAGCAGAGCGAGCAGATCGGCGCGGCATAAGCCGGGCACCACGCCATGTCTTCCGGCTCGAAGGGATGTTCGCAGATGGAGCAGGTGATGGACCCGAGGCTTTTCCAGCTCTCACGCGGTTTGCGGGCCAGATAGAACTTGCCGCGCGTCGCAAATGCGATGACCGGCGAGATGAGGAAGGCGATCAGGGTCACGTAGGTCGCGAGGGAGGCCATCAGCGGCCCGAAAAGGCCGAAATGGGCGGCGAGCGCCACGCCGGCGGACCCGAACATCGCGCCAAGCCCGACGGGATTGACGTCATAGAGATGGGCGCGCTTGAATTCGATGCCGGGCGGCGCGAGCCCGAGCGGCTTGTTGATGAAGAGATCGGCCGAGATGGTGCAGAGCCAGGCCATGGCGATGATCGAAAAAATGCCGAGCGTCGCCTCCAGAAGCCGGTAGATGCCAAGCTCCATCAGCAGCAGCGCGATCGCCACGTTGAAGACCAGCCAGACGACGCGGCCGGGATGGCTGTGGGTCAGGCGCGAGAAGAAATTCGACCAGGCGAGCGAGCCCGCATAGGCGTTCATCACGTTGATCTTCAACTGCGAGACGACGACGAAGGCCGCCATCAGGAGTAGGGCGGCCGTCTCGTTGGGGATCATGTAGCCGAAGGCCGCGAGATACATGTGGGCCGGGTCGGCAGCCTCGCGCACCGGCACGCCGGTCGAGAGCGTCAGTACGGCGAGGAAGGAGCCGGCCAGCAGCTTCGGCACGCCCACGATCACCCAGCCGGAGCCGGCGAGGAAGACCGCCATGCGGTGGCGCCATTTCCGCTGCCCCTCGGGCGGCAGGAAGCGCAGGAAGTCCACCTGTTCGCCGATCTGCGGCATCAGTGCGAGGATGACGGCCGAGGCGGCGCCGAATTCGACAAGGTTGAAAGGAGCGACGCCGCCAACCTGCGCGTTCGAATGGTTGACGCCGGCAAAGGCCCGCCAGAGGTCGAACTTTTCCCAGTCGAGAAAGGCGATGAAGGCGAAAGGCAGGATATTCAGCACGATCCAGAAGGGCTGCGTCACGAGCTGGAAGCGCGAGATCAGCTGCACGCCGTAGATGACGAGCGGAATGACCACCGCGGCGCTGATGAAGTAGCCGATCCAGGGCGGGATGCCGAAGGCAAGATCGAGCGCGCCGGTCATGATCGATGCTTCGATCGCGAACAGCATGAAGGTGAAGCTCGCATAGATCAGCGAGGTGATCGTGGAGCCGATATAACCGAAACTCGCGCCGCGGGTAAGCAGATCGATATCCACCCCGTGGCGAATGGCATAACGGCTGATCGGCAGGCCGATGACCAGCATGGCGATCGCGGCCGCGACGATCGCGAAGAAGGCGTTGGTCGTGCCGTAGGAAAGGGTGATCGCACCGCCGATCGCCTCCAGCGCGAGGAAGGAGATCGCGCCGATGGCCGTCTGGGAGATCCGGCTTGATGAAAACCGCCGCGCGCTCTTGGCGGTGAAACGCAGGGCATAGTCTTCCAGCGTCTGGTTGGCGACCCAACGGTTGTATTCACGCCGGACAGGAATGATGCGTTGCCGCGCTGCCATGCCTAATTTCTAGCGCCTTGCGAGGAAAGATTGCGGTTTAGGCACTTTCGGCTGTGGCGCAGCGTTTTGCAAGCAGGCTTTCGCAGGTGCGAAGTATTTGTCAGGCCATCCGCCGGCCCATTTCTTCGCCTCCGGCGTGACGGCACAGGCGGCGGGCGAGCGATTCTTCTGCCACACTCGGGCTCAATCTTGTTCCATGACGCCGCATATATGACACACATGCTTGCAAGCTGGAACTTGACGTCCCATGTCAAGTAACGTGCCAAAACGGAAAAAGGCGTGACGGCAAGCGCCTTTACCGTATCAGATCAACTTTCCATATCAGGCGCTTCGCAAGTGAAACCGTCATCTTCCAGCAAAACTGAACAGAGCTTCGGTACTACCGGTATCGCACCGATGAACCGCCCGAGCGCGACCACCCGCTTCTTCATGTCGATCGTCGCCTGGGCGGAGCGAATGAATTTCAAATATGCCAGGCTCGGCAACCCGCCGGTCTATGACAATGCCACCTTCCCGTGGGCGGCCGAGATCGAAAAGGCGGCGCCGGCCATTCGCGCCGAACTCGACCGCATCCTCGTGCGCAAGGACGAGCTGCCGACCTTCCAGGACATTTCCACCGACGTGAAGACGATCTCGACCGACAGGGGCTGGAAGACATTTTTCCTGCTTGGTTTCGGGCTGAGGTCGGAGCAGAATATCCAGGCTTGCCCCGAGACCTGGAAGGCGATGCAGAAGATTCCCGGACTCACGACCGTGATGTTCTCGATCTTCGAGCCTGGAAAACATCTGCCCGCCCATCGCGGCCCCTATAACGGGGTGCTGCGCCTGCATCTCGGCCTCGTCGTGCCGGAACCGCGCGATAAGCTGGCGATCCGCGTCAAGGACCAGATCTGCCACTGGGAAGAGGGCAAGGTGCTGATCTTCGACGATGCCTACGAGCATGAGGCCTGGAACCACACGGACAAGACGCGCGTGGTCCTCTTCGTCGACTTCGTCAAGCCGCTCAGGTTCCCGGCAAGACTTGTGAACTGGCTGCTGATGCATCTGGCGATCTTCACGCCCTTCATCAAGGAGGGGCTGGACAACCACAAGGAATGGGAAAAGAAATTCTACGCCCAGGCGGAAGCCTGGCGGAACCGGCCCGGCGCAAACGGCTGATTGGAGCCTGCGCGATCACGACGGAGGAGGGCGTCGTTCCTCCTCATGGGGGTGGTCCCCGCTCAGCCTCGTGCGGGGTTTCCGGTCGACCCTAGAGATGGCGGACGCTGAGCTTGCCGCCCCATTTCCCGTTCAGGTAATCGCAGACGAGCCGGCGGTGGCAGCGATGGGGCTTGTCCTCCGAGCAGAGCAGGCAGCTATCGTCGAATTCTTCGGCCCTGAAATGGCTCTCCACCTTGCGTTCGGCCATCAGGCCCATGAAATCGTTCTGGAAAACGTTCCAGTCACCCTTTTCCTTCTTGAACGCCGTCATGATTTCCTCGGTCGGCGCGAGCAGCGGTTCGTGCACGTAGGCGGCGCCGCAGATCGTCTTGAGGAAGAAGGCGAGGTCGTCCGATTTGGCGAAGCCCGCAAGCTGCGAGGTGTTGTGGAGCCTGACGTCGATCATCTTCCTGACCCCTGCGGCCCTGACGCGGCTGAAGAAATCCTCGGCCGTGGTTTTGGTGAAGCCGATCGTCGTGACATCGATGCTCATGTCTCTCCCCTCCATGCAATGGCGCCATCATGACGGAAGCGGGAGTTTCCCGCCACCGTCGATTTCGGCATTCCGATCGATGCCGGACATCCGCTGGACGACGTTTCCGGTCTTCCCGCTTCTCCCCCCGGAGTACGTCATTTTACGTATACGGTTTTGCGGTGCAGCGCCCGATAGTCGCCGAAGCAACGGCTAGGTCTTCGTTGCGGAACGAACGAGAAGAGGGGTTCGAATCCAATGACATTCAAGGCAAAACTCGGTGGCGCATTGCTCGCCGCGGTACTTTCGACGACGGCGCTGCATGGCGCCTTTGCGGCCGACGACACCATCAAGATCGGCGTCCTCCACTCGCTTTCGGGCACCATGGCGATTTCCGAGACGACGCTCAAGGACGTCATGCTGATGCTCGTCGAAGAGCAGAACAAGAAGGGCGGCGTGCTCGGCAAGAAGCTCGAAGCCGTCGTCGTCGATCCCGCTTCCGACTGGCCGCTTTTCGCCGAAAAGGCCCGCCAGCTCATCTCCCAGGACAAGGTCGCCGCCGTCTTCGGCTGCTGGACCTCGTCGTCCCGCAAGTCCGTCCTGCCGGTCTTCGAGGAGCTGAACTCCATCCTGTTCTATCCCGTTCAGTACGAGGGCGAGGAGTCCTCCCGCAACATCTTCTACACGGGCGCCGCCCCGAACCAGCAGGCGATCCCGGCCGTCGACTACCTGATGAACACCGAGGGCGTGAAGCGCTGGGTTCTTGCCGGTACCGACTACGTCTATCCGCAGACGACCAACAAGATCCTGAAAGCCTACCTGCTGTCGAAAGGCGTCGCCGAATCCGACATCATGATCAACTACACGCCGTTCGGCCATTCCGACTGGCAGACGATCGTCTCCGATATCAAGAAATTCGGTTCGGCCGGCAAGAAGACCGCCGTCGTCTCCACCATCAACGGCGACGCCAACGTTCCTTTCTACAAGGAGCTCGCCAACCAGGGCATCAAGGCCGAGGACATTCCGGTCGTCGCCTTCTCGGTCGGCGAAGAGGAACTCGCCGGTCTCGACACCGCTCCGCTTGTCGGGCATCTCGCCGCCTGGAACTACTTCCAGTCCGTCGATGCCGATGTCAACGCCGAGTTCATCAAGACCTGGCACGCGTTCACCAAGAACGACAAGCGCGTCACCAACGACCCGATGGAAGCTGCCTATATCGGCTTCAATGCCTGGGTGAAGGCGGTGGAAGCGGCCGGCACGACCAACACGGATGCGGTTCTCGACTCGATCATCGGCGTTTCCGTGCCGAACCTCTCGGGCGGCACGTCCACCGTCATGCCGAACCACCACATCACCAAGCCGGTTCTGATCGGCGAAATCCAGGCCGACGGCCAGTTCGACATCGTGCAGGAAACGCCTGCCGTGGTCGGCGACGAATGGTCCGATTACCTGCCGGACTCCAAGAACCTGATCTCCGATTGGCGCAAGCCGCTTTCCTGCGGCAACTTCAACGTCGCTTCCGGCAAGTGCGGCGGCAAGGGCAGCTGATGAGTTAACCCTTCTCCCCCTGGGGAGAAGATTGGTCCGAAGGACCGGATGAGGGGGAAGCACAGCCTGACGGCTTCCCCCTCATCGCTTCGCATTCGCTCGGCACTTCTCCCCGCCGGGGAGAGGAGGGAGCAAGGCACCCGGCCGCTTCCACGGGGGACAAAAGCATGCTCATCCGTTTTTTCAGTCTGATTTTCCTTCTCCTTTCACTCGTCGCACCATCCCATGCGCAGAGCGATCCCAAGCCTTTGATCGACGCGCTCTCGAAGGCCGATTTCAATGAAGCCGAAACGTTGATCGGGCAGATCGCGGCGACCGGAGACGTGCGCGTCGTGCCGGCGCTGGATGCGTTTTCGAACGGCGACCTCTATTTCCGCAAATCCGACGATCTGGTTTTCATCGCCAAGGCCGCCGGCTCCGGTTTCGAGCTGATCGATCCGCTGACCGGCATGTCCGCCGGCCAGGCGCCGAAGAACGCCGTCACCAAGATCAAGGTCAACAACAATCTGCGCCGGGTCATCCGCTCCGCCATGGGTGGCCTGACGCTCATGAGCCCGGACCGGGCTGTCCGGCTGCAGGCGGCCGACGCCGTGCTGCGCTCGCCGGGTCCCGAAAATCTGGAACTCGTGGAAGCCGCGCTTGCCAAGGAGACCGACAGCGAAGTCAAGACCCGCATGGAGGAAGCGCGCGCCGTTTCCGTGCTTTCCTCCAATCGTTCGATCGACGAGAAGCGCGTGGCCATCGAGACGATCAGGAACCTCGGGGGGCGCAATGCGCTCGGCATTCTGAATTCGGTATCCGGTTCGATCGATGCCGGTCTGAAGGGCGATCTCGCCGCCGCGATCGATGCCATCGAAGGTGAGCAGAAGCTCTGGGACATGGTGCAGAACGTCTGGTACGGCCTGTCGCTCGGTTCGGTGCTGCTGCTTGCCGCGATCGGGCTTGCCATCACCTTCGGCGTGATGGGCATCATCAACATGGCGCATGGCGAGATGGTCATGCTCGGCGCCTATTCCACCTTCATCGTGCAGGAGGCGATCCGTTCCAATGCGCCGGGCCTGTTCGACTGGTCGCTGGCGATCGCGCTGCCGGTGGCCTTCCTGATCACCGGCGCCGTCGGTTTCGTCATCGAGCGCGGCGTCATCCGCTTTCTCTACGGACGGCCGCTTGAAACCCTGCTGGCCACCTGGGGTGTCTCGCTCATCCTGCAGCAGGCGATCCGCTCGATCTTCGGGCCCACCAACCAGGAGGTCGGCAATCCGTCCTGGATGTCCGGTTCGTTCGCGCTCGGCGGCATGACGATCACCTGGAACCGCCTGTGGATCGTGCTCTTTTCCATGTCGATCTTCATGGCGCTGCTGGTGGTCATGAAGAAGTCTGCCTACGGGCTCAATATGCGCGCCGTCACGCAGAACCGCCGCATGGCCTCCTCCATGGGCATCAGGACGCCATGGGTCGACGCGCTCACCTTTGCGCTTGGGTCAGGCATCGCGGGCATTGCCGGCGTGGCGCTGTCACAGATCGACAACGTCTCGCCCAATCTCGGCCAGAGCTACATCATCGACAGCTTCATGGTCGTGGTGTTCGGCGGCGTCGGCAATCTATGGGGCACGCTGGTGGGCGCTCTCTCGCTCGGCGTCCTCAACAAGTTCCTCGAACCGTCGGTCGGCGCCGTGCTCGGCAAGATCCTGGTTCTGGTTCTCATCATCCTCTTCATCCAGAAACGTCCGCGCGGCCTCTTTGCGCTCAAGGGAAGGGCGGTGGAAGCATGATCACGGGTTTCATCCTGCGGGCACTCGAAGGGAAGATCGTCATTGCCGCCGCGATCCTGGCCGGCATCGCGATCCTCGTGCCGGCGCTCAACCTCATGACCTCGCCGGACAGCGCGCTGCATGTCCCCACCTACGCCATGGCCTTGATGGGCAAGTATCTCTGCTATGCGCTGCTTGCCCTGGCGCTCGATCTCGTCTGGGGCTATTGCGGCATCCTCTCGCTCGGCCACGGCGCCTTCTTCGCGCTCGGCGGGTATGCGATGGGCATGTACCTGATGCGCCAGATCGGCAGCCGCGGCGTCTACGGCAATCCGGTCCTGCCGGATTTCATGGTCTTCCTGAACTGGAAGGAACTGCCGTGGTTCTGGTACGGTTTCGACTGGTTCGCCTTCGCCATGGTCATGGTGTTGATCGTGCCGGGCCTGCTCGCCTTCGTCTTCGGCTGGTTCGCCTTCCGCTCGCGCGTCAACGGCGTCTACCTTTCGATCATCACCCAGGCGATGACCTATGCGCTGATGCTCGCCTTCTTCCGCAACGACATGGGTTTCGGCGGCAATAACGGCCTCACCGACTTCAAGGATATCATCGGTTTCCCGGTGGCCGCGGATGGCACGCGCGCGGTGCTCTTCGCCATGTCGGCTATCATGCTGGCGCTCTGCCTCGTCATCGCGTCCGCCATCACGCGCTCGAAGTTCGGCAAAGTCCTTGTCGGCGTGCGGGATGCGGAAAGCCGGGTGCGCTTCCTCGGCTTTCGCGTCGAGAATATTAAGCTCTTCACCTTCGTCGTCTCGGCGATGATGGCGGGCATCGCCGGTGCGCTCTTCGTGCCGCAGGTCGTCATCATCAATCCGGGTGAATTCGCTCCGGCCAATTCGATCGAAGTCGTCGTGTGGACGGCGGTCGGCGGACGCGGCACGCTGATCGGCCCGATCATCGGGGCGGTGCTGGTCAATGCAGGGAAAAGCTTCTTCACCGGCGCCTTCCCGGAATTCTGGCTCTATGCGCTGGGCGGCCTCTTCATCGCCGTGACCCTCTTCCTCCCGAAGGGCATCGTCGGGACCATCCAGTACGGCTTCAAGGCCCGGAAGGCGCTGAAGGCCGCGGCGGAGGCCGAGAAGGGAAGAGGCGACGAGACAACGGTCGCGCAGGCCGTCCAGGCTGCCGAGTAAGGAGGCGAGACGATGAACACGATTGCTGAAACCAGATCGAAAAGTCTTCTCTATCTCGAAAACGTCTCCGTTTCCTTCGACGGCTTCAAGGCGCTCAATTCGCTGTCCTTCGTGGTGGAGCCGGGCGAGCTGCGGGCGATCATCGGCCCGAACGGCGCCGGCAAGACGACGATGATGGATATCATCACCGGCAAGACGCGGCCGGATACCGGCATCGTGCTTTTCGAGGATACGATCGATCTGACCAGACAGGACGAGGCGGATATCGCCCAGCTCGGCATCGGCCGGAAATTCCAGAAGCCGACCGTGTTCGAAAGCCATACGGTCTGGGACAACCTGGAACTGGCGCTCAACCGTGACCGCGGTGTCTTCGCGACGCTGTTCTATACGCTGACGCCCGAGGACAAGGCGCGTATCGAGGAAATCCTCGATACGATCCGCCTGACGCATCGCAGGCAGGAATATGCGGCCAATCTCAGCCACGGCCAGAAACAGTGGCTGGAGATCGGCATGCTGCTCGCGCAGGAGCCGAAGCTGCTTCTGGTCGACGAGCCGGTGGCGGGCATGACGGACGCGGAAACGGCGGAGACGGCGGTGCTTCTGAAGAAGATCGCCAGGACACGCTCGGTCGTTGTCGTCGAGCACGACATGGGCTTTATCCGCGAACTCGGCGTCAAGGTGACGTGCCTTGCGGAAGGTTCGGTGCTGGCCGAGGGCTCGATCGACTTTGTTTCAAACGATCCGAAGGTGATCGAGAACTATCTGGGGCGGTAATTACGGGCATTGCGTTGAGGGAGTGAAACCTCCCATGACGGGGCCAGGGAAGGTGCGGCATGCTGACAGTCAACAACGTCAATCTTCACTACGGCGCGGCGCAGGCGCTGCGAGGCGTTTCGGTTAACGCCGAGATGGGCAGGATCACCTGCGTGCTTGGCCGCAACGGTGTCGGCAAGAGCTCGCTGCTGCGCGCCGTGACGGGACAGCATCCGGTGAGCGGCGGCACGATCAGCTTTCAGGGCGAGGTCCTGAACGGACTTCCCCCTTACGCTCGCGCCAAGCATGGCATCGGCTACGTGCCGCAGGGGCGTGAAATCTTCCCGCTGCTGACGGTGCAGGAAAACCTGGAGAGCGGCTATGCGCCGCTTGCGCGCAGGGACAGGTTCATCCCCGACGAGATATTCTCGCTGTTTCCGGTGCTGAAATCGATGCTCGGCCGGCGGGGCGGAGACCTTTCCGGCGGCCAGCAGCAGCAGCTTGCGATCGGCCGCGCCATGGTCACCCGCCCCAAGATCCTCGTGCTGGATGAGCCGACCGAAGGTATCCAGCCGTCGATCATCAAGGATATCGGCCGGGCGATCCGGTATCTCCGCGACACCACGGGCATGGCCATCCTTCTTGTCGAACAGTATCTCGATTTCTGCCGGGAGCTTGCGGATCAGGTCTACATCATGGATCGCGGCGAGATCGTGCATGAAGGGGCTGCCGAGACGCTGGATACGCCGGAAGCCAGGCGGCACCTGACGGTGTGACCCGCTGTTTTTACTGGTGAATGTTTGTATCGCGTCGCAGCATTTCGTGCGTTTCATCATGGGCTGATATGTGTTACCAAGGCGGCGTTTGAAGCAAACACCCGCACATTGTTGATACACCTCTTGCACCCATGATGAGGCGCTGATGGATTTCGTTCGCGTTGCCGGTATCTCTTCCAGTCCTGCTCTTGCCCGTTTGTTCGCGGCAGGGGCGGTTTTTTTAGGCGCCACGACTTTTTTAGGCACCATGACCGGCAATGCCTTTGCAGCGGGATGCGGCCTGCCCATGCAGCCGGGACTTCACCCGATGACCATCGAGAGCGATGGCGTCGCCCGGTCGGCCGTCTTCTTCATTCCCTCATCTTATAGCGGCAAGGACAAGGTTCCGGTCGTTTTCGATTTCCATGGCAGCCACAGCAATCCCCGGGGACAGTTGAACAGGAGCGCCTGGGACAAGGTCGCGGAGAAGAACGGCTTCATCGTCATGGCGCTCCAGGGCAGCCTGCCCGGCAATTCCACCGGCACCTATGCCTGGAACGTGCCCTATGTGACCACCCAGGCGGGCGGTCTTGACGAGATCGAATTCATCGAGGACGCGGTGGAAGAGGCCAAGGAGGAGTTCTGCGTGGATTCGGCGCGCATCTATGCCTCCGGCTATTCGGGCGGAGGGCGGATGCTGTCGGCCTATCTCTGCTCCGGCCATGACGAATTTGCCGCCGCGGGCTTCGTGCATTCCCTGCGCGCCGGCCGGCCGATGGAGGTCGACGGCAAGTGGCTGCCCGAGCAGGCGAACTGCAATCCCGCCCGGCCGATCTCGATCATGGCGTTTGCGGGTGTGAAGGACGACGCCAACCCCTATGCCGGCGGCGGCGGGCCTTACTGGCAATACGGTTTCAAGATTGCCGTTCAGCGCTGGACCGAACTCGATGGCTGCAAAGGCAACGGCGATCCGAAGACGGTGGATGACGTGACGTTCAGCCTCTATGGCGCATGCAAGAACGGTGCGCGCATCGCATCCTATGTTTTCGCCAACGGTACGCATGTCTGGCCGAGGCCGGCGCCCGCCACGGAGGCCGTGCTGACCGCGGCGAGAGAAGGCGCCGCAGGCGTCACCAAGGTGGCTGCGGTTACGGCCGTCAAGCCGGCCTTCGATCCGAATGTTGATCCGGCGTCACGGATGTGGGAGTTCTTCAGCAAGGCCGACAGCACCGATGTGATCGCCACCGCCGCTCCCGCTACCGCCAAGTCTGGCACGGCTGTTGCATCGGATTGCGGAAAGCAAGCCGATCTTCAGGGGACGACGTGCAACAGCAACCAGCCGATCGATACGCGCCGCAGCGTGCAAGGGGGGCAGGACGCCTTGTGACCAAGGCGTTCGGCGAGCGGACGAGGCTTGCCGAATTCTTCCAGGAAGGCTGCGCAAAAATACGCCTTCCGGAAACATTTTCGCCTGAAATGGAGGCGATTCTCATCAATACGTCAGGGGGACTGACGGGCGGCGACGTGATCGAATGGTCCGTCGCCGCCGCGGCCTCCACGAAGCTTTCGGTCACCACTCAGGCGAATGAGAAGATCTACAAGGCCGCCGCCGGCACGGCTTCCGTCTCCACCCATATCACGGTCGGCGAAGACGCCAGTCTGCATTGGCTTCCCCAGGAAACCATTCTTTTCGACCAGGCTTCGCTGACGCGCCGGCTTGACGTCGATCTTGCCGAAACCTCCGAATTCCTGGCCGTCGAAGCCGTATTGCTCGGCCGCAAGGCGATGGGCGAGGCGGTGCGCGGCGGCCTCTTCCGCGACCGCTGGCGGGTGCGCCGCGCCGGCCGGCTGATCCATGCTGAGGAGATGAAATTCGAAGGAGAGATCGAGCGGCTTTCCCAGGCCGCCGCCGTGCTGTCCGGACAGGTCGCTTTTGCGACGCTCTTCTATTCGGGGCCGCTTGCCGAGGTGCTTTTCCCGAAGCTGTGGGCATGCCTGGATGGCACGTCCGGAGGAGCAAGCCTGTGGACTGGCGGAGCCAGCCACTGGAACGGCAAGCTGATCGCGCGCCTCGTGGCACCGACCGGCTTTGACCTTAGGAAAATCCTGGTACCGGCAATTTCCGTATTGCGTAACGGCGCGCCAGTGCCGAAAGTCTGGAACATCTGAAGTCGAACGCGGTGCTTTCATGAATCTGACGCCCAGAGAAAAAGACAAACTGCTGATCGCCATGGCGGCGATCGTCGCCCGCCGCCGGCTGGAGCGCGGCGTCAAGCTCAACTATCCCGAAGCGATCGCGCTGATCACCGATTTCGTCGTGGAAGGCGCGCGTGACGGCCGTTCCGTCGCCGATCTCATGGAAGCAGGCGCGCATGTCGTTTCCCGCGATCAGGTCATGGAGGGGATCGCGGAGATGATCCACGACGTGCAGGTGGAAGCGACCTTTCCCGATGGCACCAAGCTCGTCACCGTGCATGAACCGATACGTTAAGCGATTGGGAGGTTGATTCATGATTCCGGGCGAAGTCATTGCCGCCGCAGGCGAAATCGAGCTGAATTCCGGCGCTCCGACGATCACGGTCGAGGTGTCCAACACCGGTGACCGGCCGGTTCAGGTCGGCAGCCACTATCATTTCTTCGAGACCAATAACGGCCTCTCCTTCGACCGGGAGAAGGCGCGCGGCATGCGGCTCGACATACCGGCCGGCACGGCGGTGCGTTTCGAACCCGGCCAGACCCGGCAGGTCACGCTGATCCCGCTTTCGGGAAAACGTGCCGTCTTTGGTTTCCAGCAGCAGATCATGGGTGCATTGTGAAGATTACGATTGCCGCTCTCTTTCTGGCGCTTTCCGCCGTGCCGGTGCTTGCCCAGGAACCGAAGCCTGATTGCAAGAACCCGATAACGCAGATGGAAATGACCTATTGCGAAGAGCAGGATTTGAATGCCGCCGACAAGATACTCAACGCCGAGTATCAGAAGGCCCGCAAGGTCATGAAGAAATGGGATGCGGATGCCGAGGCCAGTTTCAAGGGCGCGGAAGATGCGCTTGTCAAGGCACAGCGCGCCTGGGTCGCCTATCGCGACGCTCAATGTGCGTCCTATGGCTATCAGGCGCGGGGCGGGACGATGGAGCCGCAGCTCATTTACGGATGCCAGGCGGATCTGACCCGCAAGCGAACGGCCGAGCTGAAAGAGCTGACCAGGAACATGGGGAACTGACGCCCGTGCCGACCGAAATTCCATTGCTGCAAGCGACCGTATTCCAGAGGTAGACCGACCATGCCCTACAAGATGTCCCGCGCCGCCTATGCCAGCATGTTCGGCCCGACCGTGGGCGACAAGGTACGCCTTGCCGACACGGAACTCTTCATCGAGGTCGAGAAGGATTTCACGACCTATGGCGAAGAGGTGAAGTTCGGTGGCGGCAAGGTCATCCGGGACGGCATGGGCCAAAGCCAGGCGACGCGGGCGGAAGGGGCGGTCGACACCGTCATCACCAATGCGCTGATCGTCGATCACTCCGGCATCTACAAGGCTGATGTGGGCCTGAAGGACGGGCGCATCCATGCGATCGGCAAGGCCGGCAACCCGGACACGCAGCCGGGTGTCACCATCATCGTCGGCCCTTCGACCGAGGCGATTGCCGGGGAAGGGAAGATCCTGACGGCGGGCGGCATGGACGCGCATATCCATTTCATCTGCCCGCAGCAGATCGAAGAGGCTCTGATGAGCGGGCTTACGACCATGCTCGGCGGCGGCAGCGGTCCCGCGCACGGAACGCTCGCCACCACCTGCACCGGCGCGTGGCATATCGAGCGGATGATCGAAAGCTTCGACGCCTTTCCGATGAACCTGGCTCTGGCGGGCAAGGGCAATGCCTCGCTTCCCGCGCCGCTGGAGGAGATGATCCTCGCCGGCGCCTCGTCGCTGAAGCTGCATGAGGATTGGGGCACTACCCCGGCGGCGATCGACAACTGCCTTGCGGTTGCCGACCAGTTCGATGTGCAGGTGATGATCCATACCGACACGTTGAACGAAAGCGGTTTCGTCGAGGATACCGTTGCGGCGATCAAGGGCCGGACGATCCATGCCTTCCATACCGAAGGCGCCGGCGGCGGCCACGCGCCCGACATCATCAAGGTCTGCGGCCAGCCGAACGTCATCCCGTCGTCCACCAATCCGACCCGGCCCTATACGGTCAATACGCTCGCCGAACATCTCGACATGCTGATGGTCTGCCATCACCTGTCGCCCTCCATTCCGGAAGACATTGCCTTTGCCGAGAGCCGCATCCGCAAGGAAACGATCGCGGCGGAGGACATCCTGCACGATATCGGTGCCTTCTCGATCATCTCTTCCGACAGCCAGGCCATGGGCCGTGTCGGGGAAGTGGCGATCCGCACCTGGCAGACGGCCGACAAGATGAAGCGCCAGCGCGGACGCCTGAAGGAGGAGGCCGGCGACAACGACAATTTCCGCGTCAAGCGCTACATCGCGAAGTATACAATCAACCCGGCGATAGCCCATGGCGTTTCCCATGAGATCGGCTCAGTCGAAGTGGGCAAGCGCGCCGATCTGGTCCTGTGGAACCCGGCATTTTTCGGCGTGAAACCGGAAATGGTGCTGCTCGGCGGCTCGATCGCGGCAGCGCCGATGGGCGATCCCAACGCCTCGATCCCGACCCCGCAGCCGATGCATTACCGGCCGATGTTCGCGGCCTACGGCAAGCTCAGGACCAGTTCCTCGGTCACGTTCGTTTCGCAGGCTTCGCTCGATGCCGGCCTTGCACAGCGTCTCGGCGTCGCCAAGAAGCTGGTTGCGGTCAGGAACGTCCGCGGCGGTATTTCCAAGGCTTCGATGATCCACAATTCGGCCACGCCTCATGTGGAGGTCGATCCGGAAACCTACGAGGTGCGGGCGGACGGCGAGCTGCTGACCTGCCAGCCGGCGACGGTTCTACCGATGGCGCAGCGTTATTTCCTGTTCTGAGGCCGGTAAACCCCGGCCACGGGGAGCCGGGCGATCGACCGGCTTTTCGGCCACGTCACCCGATTCATGTATGCACGACGTGCATGGCAGCTATGCGGCCGGCCTTTCATGCTGCGCTGCAAGAGATTTTGCGCTAGCGTTTTTCCGTCTCATTGCGGCGGTTTTCGTGCCGCCTGTTCTTCCGACATTTCAGGAGAGTTGAAAGTCATGCTTATTGGAAAACGTATTCCCGATGTGACGTTCCGGACCCGCGTGCGCGACGAGTCGATCGGCGGTCCGAACCCATTCCGTTGGGAAGACAAGACGACCGCAGACTATTTCGCCGGCAAGCGTGTCGTGCTCTTCTCTCTTCCGGGCGCGTTCACGCCGACCTGCTCGACCTACCAGTTGCCGGATTTCGAAAAGCTTGCAGAGGAATTCAAGGCCGAAGGCATTGATGAGATCTACTGCATCTCCGTCAACGACGCCTTCGTCATGAATGCCTGGGGCAAAAGCCAGAACCTTGAGAACGTCAAGCTCATTCCGGATGGCTCGGGCGAATTCACTCGCAAGATGGGCATGCTGGTCGCCAAGGACAATCTCGGCTTCGGCATGCGTTCGTGGCGTTATGCCGCCGTCATCAACAACGGCCTCGTCGAGCAGTGGTTCGAGGAAGAGGGCTATTCCGACAATTGCGAAAGCGATCCCTACGGCGTTTCCTCTCCGCAGAACATTCTGGAACATCTGAAGTCGGCGAAGATCGCTGCCTGATTGCCGCTTCTTGCACCTTTGTTCAAAACCCGGGCGCAAGTCCGGGTTTTTTGTCGGTTCCGCGAAGGAGCGGCCTTGCCGATGGCGGAAAGCTTCGCGATGATGCGGTTTTGGCAGCAGGCGAGTTCCCAATGCAGCACATCCATTCCTATCATCCCGCCGGCGTCGTCACCGATCCGCCCGTGGACATCGTGACCTTGCCGCATGACCTGCGCCATCTGCGCCGCAAGCTGCTGCATCTCTCGAACGGGGACATGGTGATGCTCGACCTGAAGGAAGCGGTGCTTTTCCATCACGGCGATCGGCTGGTGCTCGACAATGGCGATACGATCGAGGTGCGGGCAGCCCCTGAAAAACTCTTCGAGGTGAAGGCGCGCGACACGCTGCACCTGATCGAGCTTGCCTGGCATCTCGGCAACCGCCACCTCTCGGCCCAGATCGAGGAAGGCCGCATCCTTATCCTGCGCGACCATGTGATACGCTCCATGCTGGAAGGGCTCGGTGCGGCCGTCGGGGAGATCGAGGAGCCGTTCCAGCCGGCCCGGGGCGCCTATCATTCGCATGGCGGGCATGGGCACTCGCACGGACATGATCATCACCATCACCACTCGCACGATTGAGCCTGCATGAACCAGGGCGTCGACACCCAGGCGCTGCTCCGGCTGATGGCCTGGCTTTCCCCGGCTTTCCCGATCGGCGGGTTCTCCTGGTCGGGCGGGCTGGAGCGGGCCGTGTTCGACGGTCTGGTGAAGGATGCCGCAAACCTTGCCGGCTGGCTCCTAATCCTGATGCGCCACGGCTCCCTGTGGAACGATGCCGTGCTGTTTGCAGAAGCGGGGCGGCGGTTCGAGGACGAAGCCGCGCTGAAGGAGGTCGCTGCCCTGGGCTTGGCGCTGGCCGGTTCGGCGGAACGATTCGCGGAGACGGCGTCGCTCGGCAAGGCCTTCGTCGTTGCGGCGTCCGCCTGGCCGCATCCGGTTCTCGACCGCCTGCCGGCAGATGTGCCATTTCCGGTCGCCGTCGGCGCGGTGGCGGCCGCGCATGGCATTCCGCCCGGACAGGCGCTTGCCGCCTATCTGCATGCGGCCGTCTCACAGGCCGTTTCGGCCGCGATCCGGCTCGGGGTTACGGGACAGGCGGATGGCGTGGCGATCCTTGCCGGTCTGGAGGCGTTGATAGGGGAGACCGCGGAGCGTGCAGCGCAGGCGACGCTTGACGATCTCGGCGGAGCCGCGGTGCATGCGGAATTGGCGTCGCTCCGGCACGAAACGCAGCATTCCCGGCTTTTCCGCTCCTGAAAGCGGGCTTAAGCTCTCCGTGAAGATTGGAAAGGACCACCACACATGAAATCGGCGAATGGCCCCTTGCGTGTCGGCATCGGCGGACCGGTGGGTTCCGGCAAGACCGCGTTGACCGAGAAGCTCTGCAAGGCGATGCGGGAAGACTATTCCGTCGCGGTCGTCACCAACGACATCTATACCAAGGAGGATGCGGAAGCGCTCGTCAGGATGCAGGCGCTTTCTTCCGACCGCATCGTCGGTGTGGAGACGGGCGGCTGCCCACATACCGCCATCCGCGAGGATGCGACGATCAATCTCCAGGCGATAGCGGGCCTCAACGAACGTATTCCGGATCTCGACGTGGTGTTCATCGAGTCGGGCGGCGACAATCTGGCGGCCACCTTCTCGCCGGATCTCGCCGATATCACGATCTACGTGATCTCCACCTGTCAGGGGGAGGAGATTCCCCGCAAGGGTGGGCCTGGCATCACCCGATCCGATCTTCTGGTCATTAACAAGAAGGACCTGGCCCCCTACGTCGGGGTGGACCTCGACGTCATGGACCGCGACGCCCACCGCATGCGCGAGGCGAAGCCTCATCTTTTCACGGACCTGAAGCGAGGCGAAGGCGTGGACCATGTGGTACGGTTCCTGAAGGAACAGGGCGGGCTTTGACAAAAAAGAAGGCCGGCGGCTCCCGATAGCCACCGGCCTTTCTGCATATCGCGGCCACCCGCCTGTGGCATGCGACATGCGCCAGGGAAAGTCGGACCCGCCAATCCGAACTCGCCTCGTTTCAGTTTTTCAGATGTTTCGCAATGCGTTCACGTCTCCGACCTGGATGACCCGGCCGCGCACCGTGACGCCGATTTTCCGGAGACTGGAGAAGGCGCGGGAGAGGGCTTCCGGAGCCAGACCCAGCATGCCCGCAAGCAGGCTCTTCTGGAAAGGCAAGCGGATGGAGGCCGGCCCGCCGTCAACCGGACAGCGGGCGAGGATGTAGTTCGCCACCCGCTGAGGCGCGGTATGCAACCTGTCGTTGGCGATGCATTCCATCGTCGAAAGGAGATGACGCGACAGGGATGTCATGATCGCCTTGGCGATGTCTGTTTCCTGTTCCGCCAGGTCCCGCACTTCCTGGATGTCAAATCGCGCAAGCGTCGTCGCTTCGGCCGTCTGGGCGTGGTAGCGATATTTCGTGCCGCCATAGAGCAGGCATTCGGCGAAGGTGTCGCCCGGAGCGCAGATGCGGACATCCGCCTCACGGCCTTCCCGGTTCAACCGGTAAAGCCGGACATAACCGCTGAGGACGCAGTAAAAGGCGTCGGCCTGCTCTCCTTCGCGGAAAATCGTCTTGCGCGTCGGAAGGCTCACCACGGTCATGTTCGTGAACATCCGGACGAGGGAATTGCCGCCCAATCCGGCCAGGAAAGGCGTCTTCATCAGCACCGCCCGATCCCGACTGGTGAGCTTGAGATTGCTATTCATCATTTCCGTCGTCTCTTCCATCGCTTGAGCCGCTACGCATTCCCAATAATGCTAAAATAACAAGTTTATGAAAGCCGTGTTTGACGCCGATCAAATCCGGTGGATTTTTCTGCAATCTTTGCGAGCTATGGCGCCGGCCTGGAAATCGGACGTGATCTCGGGGCGTGCGATGTGCGGAATCAAGGAGTTACGGCGCGATCTTTTCCTGCGGGTCATGAAGGGCGCGCGGCGCTATCATGAAAAACGCCGGACCCGAAGGCCCGGCGCTGCAGAAACGGAATTAAAAAAGAGGGACTGCTATTCCGCCGCCATCGGCGGAAGGCGGAGCACCTTGTTGCCCGTCTGGGCGCCGGACGAGCGGTCGTCGTTGGCGCTGGTCTGCCGCTCGATCTGGTTGAGGCGGTCTTCCAGGGAGGCGATCGACTGGGAATTCTTGTGGGCTTCCTTGCTGAGCTCCTCGGTGGAAAGGCCGAAATCCTCGTCTTCCTTCTTGCCGACCATGCGTCCGAAGATCTTGCCGAGCAGGCGCGAGAGATCGTCCATGATCAGGAAGAACGACGGCACGACCACGAGGGAGAGCACCGTCGAGACGATGATGCCGCCGATCACCGCGGTCGCCATGGGCGCCCGGAATGATCCGCCTTCGCCCACGCCGAGCGCGGACGGCAGCATGCCCGCCGACATCGCGATCGAGGTCATGATGATCGGCCGGGCGCGCTTGCGGCCCGCCTCCACCATGGCATGGACCCGTTCCAGGCCGTGCCGCTTCATCTCGATGGCGAAGTCCACGAGCAGGATGGCGTTCTTGGTGACGATACCCATCAGCATCAGGATGCCGATGAGCACCGGCATGGAGAGCGCATTCTGGGTGACGATCAGGCCCGCCGCCACGCCGCCGATCGCGAGCGGCAGGGAGAACAGGATCGTGAACGGCTGGATCACGTCCTTGAAGAGCAGGATCAGCACCACAAGTACCAGCATCAGGCCGAGCAGCATGGCATTGCCGAAGCTCTGCGTCATTTCGGCCTGCACCTTGGCGTCGCCGCTTTCGGCGAGATGCACGGTCCTGGGGAGTTCGGTCTCATCGACAATGCGCTTGAACTCCGCCGTCGCGGTATCGAGCGCCGTACCGAACGGAACGTCGGAGCCGATCGCCACGACGCGGTTGCGGTTGTTGCGCTTGATCGAGCTCGGGCCTTCCGAATAGTCGATGTCGGCGACGCTGTAGAGCGGCACGGTCGCGCCGGCCGCGGTCTTGATCTTCAGCGCGCGAATGGCGGCAAGATCGCGCCGGACATCGAGCGAAGCCTGTACCCGGATCGGGATCTGCCGGTCGTCCAGCGAGATCTTGGCAAGGTTGGCATCGATATCGCCGATCGTGGCGACGCGTACCGTCTCGGAGATCTGCTGGGGCGTGATGCCGAGGCGGGAGGCTTGGTCCATGCGCGGACGAATCTGCAGTTCCGGACGGGGAAGGCCACCCTCCGAGGAGACGTTGGCAAGGATCGGCGAGGCGCGCAGCTTCGATTCCAGTAGGCTGACCGCGTCGTTGAGATCATCCTCGCTCTTCGAAAGGAAGTTGAACGAGAGATCGCGCTCCGCACGGTCGTTGACCTTGGAGATGCGGATATCCGGAAGGGAGCGGACGGCCGCGAAGATATCCTTCTCGACATCCCATTGCGGACGGGTGCGGCCGTTTTCCTTTATCTTGGGCAGATAGCCGCCGATCACGGGAAGCGAGCCGAGCCCCTTGTTGACGAGCGTCTTCACCAGCGAATGGTCGATATTCTGCAGGATGACGCGCACGGTTGCGCGGCGCAGTTCGAGGTCACCCTTGGGCGAGGCGCCGCCCAGGATGAACAGGCTCTCCACGCCGTCGATATCGTGCAGGGCGTCATAGATCCTGTCCGTGGCGGCGGCGGTTTCCTCAAGGGTCGCATTCGGCGGCAGTTCGACCGAGAGCACCACGCGCGAGGAATCGTCCGGCGGCAGGAAGCTGCCCGGAACCTGCGCGAGCAGCGCCATCGAACCGATGAGGAAAGCGATGGCGGCAAGCAGCGTCGTATAACGCCAGTACCATTTGCGGGTCGTGCCGGTGACGAGCCGCGTGTAGGCTTTCATCAGGCGGCCGTCGTTGTCGTGATGGTCTTCCATGCCGTCTTCGGCGCGCATCAGATAGGCGGCCATCAGCGGCGTGATGAGGCGCGCCACCATCAGCGAGAAGAACACGGAGAAGGCGACAGTCAGGCCGAACTGGATGAAATACTGGCCCGGAATGCCCGGCATGAACGACACGGGCACGAAGACAGCGATGATCGTGAAGCTCGTCGCGATGACGGCGAGGCCGATTTCGTCGGCGGCCTCCAGCGCCGCCCGGTAGGGCGTCTTGCCCATCTTGATGTGCCGCGCGATGTTCTCGATCTCGACGATCGCGTCATCGACCAGGATACCGGTTGCGAGCGTCAGGGCCAGGAAGCTCACGAGGTTCAGCGAGAACCCCATGAGGTCCATGATCCAGAAGGTCGGGATGGCTGAGAGCGGCAGGGCGACCGCCGCGATCAGCGTTGCGCGCCAGTTCCTCAGGAAGAGGAAGACGACGATAACGGCAAGGATCGAGCCTTCCATGAGCGTGTGGATGGCCGCTTCGTAGTTGCCGTAGGTGAAGTAGACGGAGTCGTCGACCATTTCGATGGCGACATTCGGACTGGCCTTGCGGACCTCGTCGAGACTCTTTGCAACGGTCTCGGCCACGGACACTTCGCTGGCGCCCTTGGCGCGGAAGACCGCGAAGGTCACGGACGGCGTTCCGTTGAAGCGCGAAAAGGACTTCTGCTCCTCGTAGGTGTCGGTGACGACGCCGAGCTGGGAGAGCTTTACGAAACGGCCGTTGGGCAGGGTGATCGACGTGTCGGCAAGCTGCGCCACGTTGCGGGCGTCGCCGAGCGTGCGGATCGTCTGCTCGTTGCCGGCCACCTGGCCGCGGCCGGAGCCGAGATCGACGTTGGTGCCGCGCAGCTGCTGGTTCACGTCCGCCGCGGTGATGCCATAGGCATCGAGCTTGGCGGGATTGAGCGATACGCGGATTTCACGGTCGGCCCCGCCGTAACGGTCGATGCGGCCGATGCCGGGCTGGCCCTGCAGGGCGCGTTTCACCGTATCGTCGACGAACCACGAAAGCTCCTCGAGCGTCATGTTGGGCGAGGAGACCGCGAATGTCTGGATCGCCTGGCCTTCGACATCCACCTTGGTGACGACCGGCTCCTCGATGCCTGCGGGAAGGTCGCTGCGGATCTTGTCGATCGCGTCCTTGGTGTCCTGCACGGCCTCTTCGGTCGGCTTTTCGATGCGGAAAACCACGACGGTCTGCGACTGGCCGTCGGTCACGGTCGACTGAATCTCGTCGATGCCGCTGATCGAGGCGACGGCGTCCTCGATCTCCTTGGTCACCTGCATTTCGAGTTCGGCGGGCGATGCGCCGCTCTGGGTGACGGTGATCGAGACGACCGGAACGTCGATGTTCGGGAAACGGGTGATCGGCAGCGCGTAGAAGGACTGGATGCCGACATAGAGCAGCAGAGCGAAGCCGAGCAGCGGCGCAATCGGGTTGCGGATCGACCATGCGGAGAAGTTCATGGGGACTTACCTCTTGGACCTCGGTTCGCGCCTCAGTTGGAAATGGTGTCGGGTTCGGCCGGAACCGGCGCGATCCGATCGCCGTCCCGGACGAAGGCGCCAGCCTTCGCGACGACGACATCGCCGGCTTCCAGACCGCTGACAACCTGCACGAAGCCGCCATCCTGGATGCCGGTTTCGATCTTCACCTGCTTGACCACGTTGTCCTCGACCTTGCGGGCGGTGGAGCCGCCGCGGCTGGTGGTGACGGCCGAAAGGGGCAGTGCCAGCGCGCTGGTCTCGCTGATGACGATCTCGGCGCTCGCATACATGCCGGCGCGGGCTCCGCTCTCGTCGTCGATGACGACGTGGACCGAGCCGAGACGGGTGGAGGCATCGACGGTCGGAGAGACGAGGCGCACCTTGCCGTCGATCTTCTTGCTGGCGCCGGCCACGGCCACGGCCGCCTTCTGTCCGACCTTGATCTTCTGGATGTCGGTTTCGGAAAGATCGGCGACGAGTTCGATCGCGCCGTCCTTGATGATCGTGAAGAGGGGATTGCCGTTGCCGCTTGCGATCGCGCCCACCTTGGCATCGCGTGCCGAGACCACGCCGGCAACCGGCGTCTTCACGCCGGTGCGGGCAAGCCGCAGGTCGACGTCCTCGATCTGGCTGTCCACGACCTTGATATCCGATTCGCCGACCGCGACCGCCTGTCTTGCGGCATTCAGCTGTGCCTGCCGCACGTCCACGAGGGCTTCCGCCTGTTCAAGCTGGGAGACCGTGCTCGTACCGCTCTGGCTCAGCCGTTTGGTGCGGTCGCGCTGGCGCGTGGCATCGTCGAGATTGGCCTGCGCTTCGATCACCTGCGCCTTGTATTGGGCGACGGCGGCCTCGGCCTTTGCCTTGTTGGCCTCGTACTGGCTCTTCTGCAGGATGAGCGCATCATCATTCAGTGTCGCCAGCACACTGCCGGCCTTCACTTCATCGCCGATGTCGTTGTTGAGCGTCCTGATCGAAAGGCCGTCAACGAGCGGCTGCACATGGACTTCCTCGACGGGCTTGATCGTGCCGGTGGCGATGACGCGGTCGACGAGCGGCTTCGTCACCGCCTCGGTGACGACGATGGAAGGCAGATTCGGCGTTGCGGCCGCCGGGGGCGCCGCTTCCTGCGACAGGGCAGAACTCGCGGCAAGCGCGAGGAGGAGAGCCGGTATACCGGCAGACTTCGGGAACTTGCGAAACATGCGACTACGTCCGACCTGACTGTAAGGGGCAAACATCTCGCTGGGAGCCTGTCCGGCCTCGTCGCGCCCCCTCCAGCGCACGATAACCCCGGATCAAGGTGGGAACCGCATAAAACGGTTACAAGACCGGCAGCGAAAGATTCATTCAGTGCAGAACTTTTACGTGTTTGCGTCGCACAAATCAATCCGTGCTCGTTATGGGATAAATGACTTTTGGTTATATTTTGTATAAGAAAATTTCGGAGAACGCACGACCGCCGGGCGTGCGTTCTCTCCAGGTGAACAATGCGCGATTATTATTTCAATGCGGCATCGGTAACTTCGGTAGTGTAGGCGCCTTCCGGTTTCTTGTTGATGATCTTCTGGTCGAGCAGCGCCTTCACCGTGCGGTCGTAGGTCGCCATGTCCAGCTTGCCGGTACCGATCAGCTTGGCCACTTCGCCCACCATGCGCTTCTGGTGGTTCTCGTCCTGGCCGCCGTTGTCCATGACCATCCCGGCGGCCTCTTCCGGGTTCTCCAGGGCATATTTCCAGCCCTTCATCGAAGCGCGCACGAATTTGACCATGGTCTCCTTGAATTTCGGGTCCTTGAGCTTGGTGTCCATGACATAGAGGCCGTCCTCCAGCAGGTCGTTGCCCATGGCGGTATAGTTGAAGACGATCAGGTCCTCGGGCTTGAAGCCGGCGTCGATCGCCTGCCAGTATTCGTTATAGGTCATGACCGAGATGCAGTTCGCCTGCTTCTGGACGAGCGGCTGCACGTCGAAGCTCTGCTTCAGCACGGTAACCCCGTCCTTGCCGCCGTCGGTCTTGAGGCCGAGCTTGTTCATCCAGGCGAAGAACGGATATTCGTTGCCGAAGAACCAGACGCCGAGCGTGTGGCCCTTGAAGTCGGCTTCCGCCTTCACCGGGCCGTCCTTGGGGCAGATGAGCTGCAGGCCGGATTTCTGGAAGGGCTGGGCGATGTTGACGAGGGGCACGCCCTTTTCGCGGGCGACGAGCGCGCCGCCCATCCAGTCGACGATCACGTCGGCGCCGCCGCCGGCGATCACCTGCTCCGGGGCGATATCCGGGCCGCCCGGCTTGATGGTGACGTCGAGGCCTTCCGCTTCATAGAAGCCCTTGTCCTTGGCGACGAAATATCCGCCGAACTGGCCCTGGGCCACCCATTTGAGCTGGAGCGTGACCTTGTCGGCGGCCATCGCCTGGGCTGCAGCAAGCGAGAACGCGCCCGCCATCAATGCCATCATGATTTTCTTCATTGTCGTTTCCCTCTGTGGTTTTGCCGGCCCCGTTGGTTCGTGGCCGGATTTTAAGCGCCTAACCGCCACGGTTAGACGGATGCCAGAATGTCGTTGCTCTTTCCGCGAGTGCCACGACACCATAAAAAACCGAACCGACCAGTGCCGCAACAGCGATTTCGGCCCAGACCATGTCGACGTTCATGCGACCGATCTCGGTCGAGATGCGGAAGCCCATGCCGACGATCGGCGTGCCAAAGAATTCCGCCACGATGGCTCCGATCAAGGCCAGGGTCGAGTTGATCTTGAGCGCATTGAAGACAAAGGGCATGGCGGCCGGCAGGCGCAATTTCACCAGCGTCTGCCAGTAGTCCGAAGCGTAGGAGCGCATCAGGTCGCGTTCCATCGCGCCGGCCATGGCAAGGCCCGCCACGGTGTTCACCAGCATCGGAAAGAAGGTCATGACGATCACGACGGCTGCTTTCGACTGCCAGTCGAAGCCGAACCACATGACCATGATCGGCGCGACGCCGATGATCGGCAGGGCCGAGACCATGTTTCCGATCGGGATGAGGCCGCGACGCAGGAAAGCGAAGCGGTCGGCGAGGATCGCCACGGCGAAACCCGACACGCAGCCGACCACATAACCGATCAGCACCGCCTTGAAGATCGTCTGCCGAACGTCGGCCCACAGGATGGCGAGCGAGCCTGCAATGCGCGCCCCGATCGCGGAAGGCGGGGGGAGCAGGATGAAGGGAATGTCGGCGCCGCGGGTGACCGCCTCCCAGAGGATCAGTATCCAGGCGCCGAAGATCGCCGGGATGAGGAGCCGCAGGCAGGTATCGGCCATCTTCGAGCGCGCCCTGATGGCGGAAAGAACCGCGACGCTGCGCCAGGCGAGAAGCCAGCTCGCCGCCACAAGCAGGAAAAAGGCGAGGGTGGCATGCCCTTCGTTTCCCGAAAGCCCGCCGATCAGCAGCCATGTGGCGAAATGGGCGCTGAAGAACAGGGCTGCTGCGAGAATGGGGGCCTGGAGCCCGGTGAAGGAAAGGAGCGCACCGCCGGCGACGAGGATGAAGATCACGGCCAGCGAGCCTGCGCCGAAGGGTGAGGGTGCCTCCGGGGCTAGCAGGGGCAGGGACGCCAGGGCGGCGAGACAGAGGAGGAGGGCAAGCGTTCCCTGCCAGGACCGGGCGATCAGGCTCATGCCGGCCTCCCGCCCATGGCCCGGTCGACGATCTTCGCAACGATGCCCACGATCGTCACCAGCAATGCCGCGAGCACGGAACCGGCGATCAGCGCGGCCCAGATGTCGATCGTCTGGCTGTAATAGGAGCCGGCCAGCAGTTTCGAGCCGATGCCGGCGACCGCGCCGGTCGGGAGCTCGCCGACGATGGCGCCGACCAGGCTTGCGGCGATCGCCACCTTCATCGACGTGAACAGGAAGGGGATGGAGGCCGGCACGCGCAACTTCCAGAAGGTCTGGCCCGCACTGGCGTTGTAGGTCCGCATCAGGTCGAGCTGGATGAGCTCCGGCGAGCGGAGGCCCTTCACCATGCCGACCGCTACCGGAAAGAAGGAAAGGTAGGTCGAGATCAGCGCCTTGGGGACAAGGCCGGTGACGTTGACCGCCGCAAGCACGACGATGACCATCGGCGCGATCGCCAGGATCGGCACGGTCTGCGAGGCGATGATCCACGGCATCAGGCTGCGGTCGAGCGCCTTTACATGCACGATGCCGACGGCGATCAGGATGCCGAGAAGCGTGCCGAACGTGAAGCCGGCCACCGTCGAGGAGAGCGTCACCCAGGCATGGTAGACGAGGCTGCGGTTGGACGTGACGCGGCGCAGGAACGTGTTTTCGTATAGGTTCTGGACCACCTGGTGGGGCGCCGGCAGGACGGGCTTCGGCTGCGACATCGTCCTGGCGATGAATTCGCCCGTCGTGGATGTCACGTTGCCGCGCCGGTCGAGATCGCGCTGGAAGGGCGCATTCATGAAATAGGCGCCGACATACCAGATCGCGACGATGACAAGGAGAATGGCGAGGACCGGGAGGATGCGCTGGGCGAGGGTATCGGGCTTCATGCGAAGTCCTTTCGACGGAGTTCACCGCAGGCCGATATGCTATTCCTCATAGCTGTGCCCCGCCCTCAGCCCCTCGCGCACGCGGTGGGCGATTTCCAGGAATTCCGGCGTCTCGCGGATTTCCAGCGGCCGCTCCTTCGGCAGCGTCGATTCGATCACATCCGTCACCCGGCCGGGACGCGGCGACATGACGACGATCCTGGTCGACAGGTAGACCGCCTCCGGAATGGAGTGGGTGACGAAACAGATGGTCTTTTCCGTGCGTGCCCAGAGCTTCAGGAGCTGTTCGTTGAGATGGTCGCGGACGATCTCGTCCAGCGCCCCGAAAGGCTCGTCCATCAGCAGAAGGTCGGCATCGAAAGCCAGGGCCCGGGCAATCGAGGCGCGCTGCTGCATGCCGCCGGAGAGCTGCCAGGGATATTTCTTGCCGAAGCCGGAAAGGTTGACGAGGTCGAGCGTACGTTCGATACGGCTCGCGCGGTCGGCCGTCGAATAACCCATGATCTCCAGCGGCAGGGCGATGTTCTTTTCGATCGTCCGCCAGGGATAGAGCGCGGGCGCCTGGAACACGTAGCCGTAGGAGCGCGACTTGCGTGCCCCCTCCGGCGTCATGCCGTTGACGGTGATGTCCCCTGAAGTGGCCTTCTCAAGGTCGGCGATGACGCGCAGGAAGGTCGTCTTGCCGCAGCCGGAGGGGCCGATGAAGGAGACGAAATCTCCTTTCCTGACTTCCAGGTCGACATTCGAGAGCGCATGCACCGGCCCGTCGCCGGTCTCGAAGGTGAGCCCCAGCTTTCTGGCGGAAACGACGGAAAAGGGGGCGGCGTTCAACGACATTTCGGATAGCGTCCATGCTGGAGACCGGCCATGGGGCCGGCGGTTTTCAGGAATGCGGGCCTCTCTCCGCAAGGTGCCGGATCGTGGTATTCTGAAGGAAGATCCCGCCCTATGGAGGAATATGGCAATGGATACCGCATCAAAACCCACCTGCCGCGTTGTGAAGCCCGATGCCAGCTATGACGGCAAGCAGGGGCTGAGTTACTTTCAAGGGATAGCTGCCGAGACAGTCGGCTCCAGGGGCATCTGCATGCATCTCCTGACCATACCGCCGGGCGTGAGGGCGAAGGCCCATCTGCATGAATCCCATGAGACGGCGATCTACATGCTTTCCGGTTCGGCACATACCTGGTACGGCGACCGGCTGGAAAACCACGTCGTGCTGCATGCCGGCGAGCTGATGTATATCCCGGCCGGCGTGCCGCATCTGCCCGCCAATCTTTCCAGCACGCCCTGCACGGCGGTGATCGCGCGCACCGATCCGAACGAACAGGAGAGCGTCGTGCTGTTGCCAGAACTCGACAAGATCGTACCGGCGTGACGTCATCTGCATAGCGGCAGAGGCCCCCATTGGATGTCGTGATCGGAAGCCAGCCCGATCGTATAGCCCCTGGAACTGAAGGTGACTTTCGCCGTGTCTTCGCTCTCGCCTTCCTCGCCCTCGGCCTGACAGGAAACGGTGGCGATGAAGTTCCTGCCTTCGACCGCCAGAACCTTCCTGATCTCGCAATAGGCGGCGGCCGTGGTCATCGCCTCCGGGGTCAGGAGAAAGAAGTCGTCGGAGCTCGGGCTCTCGCCGGTCCCGGCGTAGGCGCAGCCTTCCTTGTTGCCGTAGCTGCCCTTGATGGGCAGCGGATCGGCAATCGCCGTGGTGGAAAGCGCGGCCAGGGAGACGGCCGTCGAAAGGAGGCGGCCACGCATGGGGATCAGACCCCGCTTGCCGGGATGCCGGTGCGTTCCACCTTGCGTGGCGCGGTCAGTTCCTTCCAGGTCGAGAGCGCCTTGTTCACCGCCTGGAACGGCTCGCGCTTCACGAATTCGCCATGGCCTTCGCGTGTCTTGACGGTGGATTCCTCGATGGCGACGACCCCGCGGGTCAGCGTATAGCGAGGCAGGCCCGTCACCTCCTTGCCCTCGAAGACGTTGTAGTCGATCGCCGACTGCTGGTTCTTGGCCGAAACGGTCTTCGAACGCTTCGGGTCCCAGACGACGATATCAGCGTCTGCGCCGACCAGGATCGCTCCTTTCCTCGGATAGATGTTGAGGATTTTCGCGATATTCGTGGAGGTGACCGCCACGAACTCGTTCATGGTGATGCGGCCGGTCGCCACCCCATAGGTCCACAACATCGGCATGCGGTCTTCAAGCCCGCCGGTGCCGTTCGGGATCTTGCGGAAGTCGCCGACGCCATAACGCTTCTGGTCCGTCGTGAAGGCGCAATGGTCGGTGGCCACCACCTGCAGCGAGCCGGAGGCGAGGCCCGCCCAGAGGCTGTCCTGGTGCTGCCTGTTGCGGAAGGGCGGGGACATGACGCGGCGGGCGGCGTGGTCCCAGTCCTTGTTGAAATACTCGCTTTCGTCGAGCGTCAGGTGCTGGATCAGCGGCTCGCCATAAACGCGCATGCCGTTCTGCCGGGCGCGGCGGATCGCTTCATGCGACTGTTCGCAGGAGGTGTGGACGACATAGAGCGGAACGCCGGCCATGTCGGCGATGATGATGGCGCGGTTGGTCGCCTCGCCCTCGACGGAGGCGGGACGGGAATAGGCATGCGCTTCGGGCCCGTCGTTGCCTTCGTCGATCAGCTTGGTCTGCATGGCGGCCACCACGTCGCCGTTTTCGGCATGCACCAGCGGCAGGGCGCCGAGTTCGGCGCAACGCTGGAAGGAGGCGAACATCTCGTCGTCGTTCACCATCAGCGCGCCCTTGTAGGCCATGAAATGCTTGAAGGTGTTGATGCCGTGATGCAGGACGACGGCCTTCATCTCGTTGAAGACCTGCTCGCCCCACCAGGTGACGGACATGTGGAAGGAATAATCGCAGTTGGCGCGGGTCGCCTTGTTGTCCCAGCGTTTCAGGGCATCCAGCAGCGACTGGCCGGGATCGGGCAGACAGAAGTCCACCACCATGGTCGTGCCGCCGGCAAGCCCGGCGCGGGTGCCGCTCTCGAAATCGTCGGAGGAATAGGTGCCCATGAACGGCATTTCGAGATGCACATGCGGGTCGATGCCGCCCGGCATGACGTAGCAGCCGGCCGCGTCCAGCACCTCGTCGCCGGAGAGGTTCGGGCCGATCTCGATGATCCTGCCGCCGTCGATCCTGACGTCCGCCTTGTAGGTCAGGTCGGCGGTGACGATGGTTCCACCCTTGATGACTGTGGTCATTTACGTACCTCCGAATCCCTTAGACTTACCGATTTTTTGCTGAAGTGTTTTGGATTTCTCGGTGTCGGCGCATTGAAATAGACCGGCACTTCAAATGTCAGCTTGTTGGTACTTTCGGATTTACCTTGGGCTTTTGCATCGCCCAAGGTGAAGACCTTGATCCCGCCTCCGACCTCTTTGCTTACCGAAACTGTTACCTCAAACTTCACGTTTTGCGGTTGCTTGACGACCTCGCCTTCGACTGTCCCTGGAGCGATAAAGAGCAAGGCCTCGTTTTGCGCCTGAACGACACCGTTGGTTATGTCCAACAAAGTTTGTTTCACAAACTCATCCAGCTTCATCCAACGATCTCCGCCGTCTCCAGCACGGCATGGAAGAGCACGTCGGCGCCACCAGCGGCCCATTCCCTGGAGATTTCCTCGGCTTCGTTGTGGGAAAGCCCCCCGACGCAGGGGCAGAAGATCATCGTCGCCGGTGCGACCTTGGCCGCCCAGCAGGCGTCATGGCCCGCTCCGGAAATGATGTCCATGTGGCTGTAGCCGAGCTTTTCCGCGGCCTCCCGCACCCGGCCGACCAGCACCGGATCGAATGTCACCGGATCGAAATGGCCGACAGCCTCGACGGAGCAGCCGACGCCAAGCGGCTCGCAGATCTCGGCCGCCTGCTTCTCGATCTTCGCGCGCATGCGGTCGAGCTTTTCCTGGGAGGGCGTGCGGATATCGACGGTGAAGACCACCTTGCCCGGCAGGACGTTGCGGGAATTCGGCGAGAAGAAGACCTGGCCGACGCCGCCGACGGCGCCCGGCTGCTCGCTCATCGCCACGTCCTGCACCATTTCGACGATGCGGCCGAAGGCAAGGCCCGCATTGACCCGCATGTCCATCGGCGTCGAACCGGTATGCGCTTCCTTTCCGGTCAACGTGAATTCGAGCCACCAGAGGCCCTGACAGTGGGTGACGACCCCGATCTGCCTGTTTTCCGCCTCCAGGATCGGTCCCTGCTCGATATGGTACTCGAAATAGGCGTGCATCTTGCGGACGCCCACCTCTTCGTCGCCGAGCCAGCCGATGCGCTTCAGCTCTTCGCCGTAGGTCTTGCCTTCCGGGTCTTTCCGGCCATAGGCATATTCCAGGGAATGTACTCCGGCGAAGACGCCGGAGGCCAGCATGGCGGGCGCGAAGCGCGCGCCTTCCTCGTTCGCCCAGTTGGTGACGACGATCGGGTGCTTCGTCCTGATGCCGAGGTCGTTCATGGTGCGCACGACTTCCAGTGCGCCGAGCACGCCGAGCACGCCGTCATATTTGCCGCCGGTCGGCTGCGTGTCGAGATGGCTGCCGACATAGACGGGCAGCGCGTCCGCGTCGGTGCCTGCGCGGGTTGCGAACATGGTGCCCATCTTGTCGACGCCCACGGTCATGCCTGCGCTCTCGCACCATTTCCTGAAGAGATGTCGGCCTTCGCCATCCTCGTCCGTCAGCGTCTGGCGATTGTTGCCGCCGGCAATGCCGGGGCCGATCTTCGCCATTTCCATGAGGGAATCCCACAGGCGATCGCCGTTGACGCGCAAGTTCTCGCCGGGTGCTGCCACCATTTTCCTGTCCTCACCTGTTTATGCTCCGCCCGTCGCGGGCGGCATGCTTTCGTTCCCCTCGGTCTTGTCCGCCCGGGCGGGCGAAGATCGGCATTGCTTTGTTTTGCTTGTTGCCGATAATTTGACCGGTTGGTAAAACATTACAATTTCCGCGCCGCCACTCAAGCCGAAAATCACGAAAAGCCAGAGGAAATTCCGGGTGGCAAGTGGCGCGGTCGAGATATGTAGATAGGGGCGGGGTATCGGATGGCCATACCACGGGCGGCGAAGACGCAGAGGCGCACGCGCATCCAGGAGGAAAAGGAGGAGCGCATTCTCGAAGCGGCGCTCGATGTCTTTTCCTCCAGCGGGTTCCGCGGTTCGACGATCGACCAGATTGCCGATGCCGCCGGCATGTCGAAACCGAACCTGCTCTATTATTTCCGTACCAAGGAGGCGATCCACAGGGCGCTGATCGACCGGGTGCTGTTCACCTGGCTGGAGCCGCTCCGGGCCTTCAACGCCGACGGCAATCCCGAAGCGGAGATTCGTTCCTATATCCGCCGCAAGCTTGAGATGGCTCGCGATTTCCCGCGCGAAAGCCGGCTTTTCGCCAATGAAGTGCTGCAGGGCGCGCCGCATATCGAGGAGGAGCTGAAGGGGCCGCTCAAGGAACTGGTGGACGAGAAGGCGGACGTCATCCGCGCCTGGGCGCGGGCGGGGAAAATCGCCAGATGCGATCCCTATCATCTGATCTTTTCGATCTGGGCGACAACACAGCATTATGCGGATTTCGACGTTCAGGTTCGCGCCGTGCTCGGGCAGAGCTATGCGGGCGAGGGGCGTTTTGAAGATGCGGCCCGCTTCCTCGAACAGCTCTACATGAACGGGCTGAGGTCGGCCAAGGACTGACCCGAAGGCTCCGGCGATTCCGGCCCGGGAATCGGGGCGATTTCGGAAAGCATGACGCACCGGTCCCGCAGGACTATGCATCTATCAAGAAAAACGCCGGCCTCGGGCCGGCGTTTCCGTCTTGGTCGGTCGTCCGTCGATCAGGCGGCAGCGGCCTTGGAGACCGGAACTTCCGAAATCGTCTTCAGAACCTGGGAAGCGATCTGGTAGGGGTCGCCCTGGGAGTTCGGACGGCGGTCCTCAAGGTAACCCTTGTAGCCGTTGTTGACGAAGGAATGCGGGACGCGGATCGAAGCGCCACGGTCGGCGACGCCGTAGGAGAACTTGTTCCACGGCGCCGTTTCGTGCTTGCCGGTCAGGCGCATGTGGTTGTCCGGACCGTAGACGTCGATATGGGCCTGCAGGTTCTTTTCGAAGGCTGCCATGAGCGCTTCGAAATATTCCTTGCCGCCGACTTCGCGCATGTACTTGGTCGAGAAGTTGCAATGCATGCCCGAGCCGTTCCAGTCGGTGTCGCCGAGCGGCTTGCAATGGAATTCGACATCGATCTCGTACTTTTCGCAGAGACGGAGGAGCAGGTAGCGCGCCATCCAGATCTGGTCGGCGGCCTTCTTGGAGCCCTTGCCGAAAACCTGGAATTCCCACTGGCCCTTGGCCACTTCGGCGTTGATGCCTTCGTGGTTGATGCCGGCTTCCAGGCAAAGCTCAAGATGTTCCTCGACGATCTGGCGGGCGACGTTGCCGACGTTCTTGAAGCCGACGCCGGTGTAGTACGGGCCCTGCGGCGCCGGATATCCGTGTTCCGGGAAACCGAGCGGACGGCCGTCCTTGTAGAAGAAGTATTCCTGCTCGAAACCGAACCAGGCGCCCTCGTCGTCGAGGATGGTGGCGCGGCTGTTCGACGGATGCGGGGTAACGCCATCCGGCATCATGACTTCGCACATGACGAGCACGCCATTCTTGCGGGCCGGGTCCGGATAGACGGCAACCGGCTTCAGCACGCAGTCGGAGCTGCGGCCTTCGGCCTGCTGGGTCGACGAACCGTCGAAGCCCCAGAGGGGAAGCTGCTCGAGTGCCGGGAAGGTGTCGAATTCCTTGATCTGCGTCTTGCCACGCAGGTTCGGTACGGGAGTGTAACCGTCGAGCCAGATGTACTCGAGCTTATACTTGGTCATTTTTTATCTCTCAGGCCGTGATGTTCATGGTTGAGCCATCCTGAGGATGCGGCATCTGAACGAGCCGCGCCTCCGGGATGATAGAGACAAGGCATTTCTCGTGCCAGTTTGACCCGCCGCATGGGCTTCCGGTTAAAAAAGTGTGAAAATGCCGCACACGATCCCGCAAACGGGGCGTCGAAAACGGTTTCAGGTACGAGGTTCGCTCGCGAAAAGAGGCCGTTTGTCGGGTTGGCCCGCGACCGGCGGGAACCCCGGACTTCGGACATGCGTTCTCCTCCTGCGGGTCTTTCCTGGAAGGAACTTCTTCGAAGAGTTTGCGGTGGCTTATTTAGTGCCTAGCGTGAAAGGTGGAGATGATATAAAATAATGCAATAAGCACAAAAAATGTGCATATTTGTGCTCCTGTGTGTTTAAATGCACTTCTGAAGTCGAGGAGACGATAGGATGGCCACAAACATCCATCGTAAGACAGCCCAGATCATTCAGTTTCCCGTCCTGCCCCGGCGGCGGCCTGGCACTGGAAAGGCCGTGCCTGCCGGCAACCATGAGGTTGCGGTGACGGTGGTCGATACCTGCTGGTATCACGATGAAGCCGTGCGCGAGGGGGATTCCCGCCCCGGCGATCGTCCGAAACCCTGCTGAACCCGGAAGCATCCACGGGCGACCGGTCCGCGGTCGTCCTGTTCCTCAGAACGCGAAGAGCTTCAGCATCGCGTAACCGAAGGCTGCGATGAACAGCCAGCCGAAGGCTCCAAGCGCAAGCGGCCGCCAGCCTTCTGCCCTGAGCTTGCGAATATCCGTGTGAAGCCCCATGGCGGCCAGCGCCATGGAAAGCAGGAAGCTTGTCAGGGTGACAAACGTCCGGGTGATATCCGCCGGAATGGTCACCGCGCTGTTGAGCAGCATCATTCCGATGAAGCCCAGCACGAACCATGGCATGGGAGCCGAGGCTTTCGCCGTGTTATCGGCGCCGGAGCGTGCGGCCAGCGCCAGCGTCATGATGAGCGGAGCGAGCATGACCACCCTGGCGAGCTTGGAAATGGTGCCGAACTGTCCCGCAACGTCTCCGCCCTGGAAGGCGGCCGCCACGACCTGCGCCACCTCGTGGATCGTTGCCCCGGTCCACAATCCGTAGCCGCGCGCATCGAGGCCGAGCGGTGCGGCCAGAAGCGGATAAGCGAGCATGGAGAGCGAACCGAACAGCGTCACGCAGGCGACGGCATAGGCGACGTGTTCCTGCTTGCCCCGCACGACCGTGTTGGCCGCGATAACGGCCGAGGCGCCGCAGACCGACGTGCCGGCGGCAATCAGGTCCGTCAGCTCCCGTTCCACACCCATCATCCGGCCGGCGATGCGGATTGCGACGAAGGTCGTGGCAAGCGTCAGGGCGACCATCGCGAGGCCGGCGCCGCCGAGCGAAAGGATTTGCGGCGCCGTCACCTGAAGGCCGAGCAGCACGATGCCGAAGCGCAGGATCTTCTTCAGGGAGAAGCCGATGCCGGGTTCGGTTGCGGCCGGCACGGAGAAGGCGTTGCGGATCAGCATGCCGATGACGATCGACAGGATGAGCGGGCTCAGCGCTGTCCATCCCGTCAGGCTGCGGATGGCAAGCGCTGCGGTCGCGATCGCGGCGGTCAGGAGAAGTCCGGGCAGAAGCTGAACGGCGGACGGAAAATACGTGAAGAGAAGGGCGGGGCGCTGTTCCGCAATCTGCTGGCTCTGCTTCATTATTTTTCCATGAAATTGCATTTTCTTCGAAATTCATCCTTTATCTTGCAAAATCACAAATCCAATTGTTAAATCTTCTGAAACTGTTCGATTATGACGAATGATTGACCCGATGACGCTTGAGCAGCTCAGGATATTTCTGGAAGTGGCGGCGCGTGAGCATGTGACGCGTGCCGCGGAAGCCTTGAACCTCACCCAGTCGGCCGTGAGCGCGGCGATCTCCGCGCTCGAAGCGCGGCACGCGGTCATCCTCTTCAATCGCGTGGGGCGGCGGATCGAGTTGACCGAGGCGGGCCGGCTGTTCGTGCCGGAGGCGCGGGCGGTGCTGGAGAGAGCACGGAACGCCGCGCACATGCTTGCGGACCTCGGCGGTTCGGCTTCCGGCGTGCTGCGCGTCCATGCGAGCCAGACGGTTGCAAGTTACTGGCTGCCGGCGCGGCTTGTCGGCTACCACGAGCGGTTTCCGCGGGTCGACGTGCGGCTTACGGTCGGCAACACGCAGAGCGCCGCGGAAGCGGTGCTGACCGGCAGCGCGGAACTGGCGGTCGTCGAGGGAGAGGTGTTCTTTCCCGGGCTCAAGCGCCGCAAGGTCGCGGAGGACCGGCTCGTTCTGGTGGTCGGCAGCCGCCATCCCTGGGCCGATGGCCGGAAGATACGATCCAGCGATCTCATGGAGACCAACTGGATCATGCGCGAGATGGGCTCCGGCACGCGTTCGGCCTTCGAAGCGCAGCTCATCAACCTCGGCATCGAGCCGCAATCGCTTTCGGTGGTGATGGAAATGCCGTCGAACGAGGCCGCCATGGCGGCGGTGGAGGCGGGGCTTGCCGCGACCGTGCTTTCCAGCCGCGCGGCGGCCGCGCATTCCTTTTCCGGCCGGCTGCACATCGCCGATTTCGCGATGCCGCTTCGCCAGTTCTCGGCGCTCTACCACGGGGAACGGCATGTCACGCGCGCGCTTCGCGCCATGCTCGACCTGCTGGGAGAGCCGGAGCCGATCTTTCAGGATGCCGAGCCGCGACTCACTCCATGAAGCGCGGCAGTTCCCTTGCCAGCGTGTCGATCGCCAGGCGGACCTTCGGCAGCATGACGGGGGATTTCGGCCAGACCGCATGGGTATCGAACGTCACGGCAGGCACCGATTTCAGCACCTGCCGCAGGCTGCCGGCTGCGACGTCGTCGCGAACGAGCCAGCAGGGCAGCCATGCAAGGCCGACGCCGGCACGCGCTGCATCGCGGATCGCCTCAAGATCGTCGAGCCGCAATCGTGAGCGGGGAGGGGCGCTTCGCCACGGATCGCCGGGCGCCGGAAATATCCAGGTCCGGTTGCTGCCGCGCTTTCCGTAGACGATGCCGTCATGCCCGGCGATGTCTTCCAGGTGGAGCGGCTCGCCATGTTTCTCCAGATAGGCCGGTGAGGCGCAGACCGTCATGCGCTGCCTCGCCAGCCTGCGGGCCATCGTGTCGGGATCGTCCTTCAGGGGACCGTTGCGCACGGCGAGATCGAAGCCGTCCTCCAGCAGATCGGCGACGCGGTCGCTGAAGGAGAGATCGAGTTCAAGGCCGGGATGCCCTTCGAGGAGGGAAATCAGCGCAGGCGCCACGCATCGGCGACCGAATATCACCGGCATGGTGATGCGCAGCTTGCCCCGGACCTCTCTCCGGCCGGATTCCAGAAGAGCCTCACCCAGGCGTATCTCCTCCATGGCCCGGAGACACCGTTCGTAGAAGAACCGTCCCTCATCCGTCAGGCTCTGGTTGCGCGTGGTGCGATGAAACAGCCGGACGGCAAGCCGTTCCTCCAGCCGGGCGATCGTCTTGCCCACGGCCGAGCGCGTCAGGTTCAGCTTTCTGGCCGCAGCGGAAAAACCTCCTGCCTCGACCGTTTCCACGAAAACGGAAATACCTTTCAAGTGCTCCATTTTGTATCCTTCATGGAACCATTCTGCGGAAATAATATCGTAACTGCTGAATTAGCTTCAACGATATCCTGCCCTCATCCAATATCCAAGAGGAGCCAGGAGATGAAGATTGCAAGACAATGGAGCATTTCGGCCCTGGGACCGGAAGGTTTGCGGATTCGCGAGGCCGAGGTTCCGCAGCCGTCCGCCGGCGAAATGCTGGTGCGGGCGGAAGCCGTGTCGCTGAATTTCCGGGACAAGCTGGTGCTTGAAAACGGCATGGGCCTGCCGCTCGAATTCCCCTTCGTGCCGGCATCCGACATGGCAGGCATCGTGGAAGCGGTCGGGGCGGGCGTGACGCGGTTCAAGCCGGGAGACAGGGTCATCTCGACCTTCTCTCCGGGACGCATCGACGGCAAGGGGCTGGGAGACGCCCGCCATCCTCCCTACAAGACGCTTGGAGGTTACCATCCCGGCGTCCTTTCCGAATACGTGGTCTTTCCGGAGGACTGGTTCGTGGCGGCGCCTGAAACGCTCGACGCCGCCGAGGCGAGCACGCTTCCCTGCGCCGGGCTCACCGCATGGTTCGCATTGATCGAGACGGGCCGGCTCAGGGCCGGCGACAAGGTGGTCGTCCAGGGGACCGGCGGAGTGGCGCTGTTCGGACTTCAGATCGCCAAGGCCCATGGCGCGGAGGTCTTCATCACCTCGTCCAGCGCCGAAAAACTTGAGCGTGCCGGCAAGCTCGGCGCCGATCATCTTCTTTCCCGTGATGGCTGGGTGGAGCGCGTGCTCGACCTGACGGCGGACCATGGGGCCGACCACATTCTGGAAATCGCCGGCGGCCCGGGTCTTGCGCATTCGCTGAATGCGGTCGCCGTCGGCGGGCGGATATCGCTGATCGGCGTGTTCGAGGGATTCGATATCACCGCCCCGGCCGCGCCGTTCCTTCTCAAGGCGCCCACCGTGCAGGGTATCTCCGTCGGCCATCGCAGGGCTCTGGAGGATTTCGTCCGTGCCGTCGACGCGACCGCGCTGAAACCGGTGATCGACGGGCGTTACGGTTTCCAGGAGGCCGACAAGGCTTTCGCCCATCTGGATCGCGGTGCTTTCGGCAAGATCGTCATCGAGTTCTGACGGGCCTGCGATTCGGGCCCGGCCGATTGCCGGGCTCCTCGAAGCGGACCGTTCTCCAGGTCGGGAGCGGTGTCCGGGCCTGCTTCAGGCTGCCTTGTTCCATGGCATGCGGCGAAGCAAGAGCGCCAGCCCGCACCAGCCGCTGAAACCGGCGAATGCCAGCATGAAGCCGAAGAAGCCGGCGAGCGCGAAGGCGGGTGTCAGGCCGGCAAAACCGAGGATCACGCAGATCAGCACCAGACTGCCCACGATCATCTGCACCTGGCGGAAAATCGACGGGGCGCCTCCCGCTTTTGCCGCGCCGACAACCGGAAGGCCTGCCTGCTTCCATGCCGTTATGCCGCCGTCGAGATTATAGGTCTCCTGGTTCGGCAGGATATCCCGGATGATACGGCAGGCCTGCTCGCCGCGTCCGCCCTTCAGGCACTGGACGACGATCTTGCGATTCTCGGGGATATGCAGGGTCTGCCGGAGGCGGGAGACGGAATCGAGGGGGAGGGAGGCGGCGGCGGCGATATGCTCCGCCCGGAATTCGTCCGGCTCCCGCACGTCGATCAGGATTGCCTCGCCGGAGGCAAGCCATTCGGCCGCTTTCGCCGGCGGTACGGTGGATATCGTTTCGGTCGTCATTCTATTTGTTCTTGCAGAAGTGTTGATAGAGAACGCCCATCAGCTCGTGCGCGGCCGGATGGGCAATGAAATAAAAGAGCGTCCGGTGTTCCCGCCGGAAGTCGACGATCCCTTCGTCCTTCAGCTTGCCGAGATGCTGCGACATCGACGTCGGCGCGATCCCGGTCGCTTCGATGAGTTCGGAAACGCTTCTTTCCCCTTCAGCCAATGCACAGAGCACCAGCAGCCGATGGGAGTTCGCAAGCCCCTTCAGGAAGCTGGCGACCTCTTCGGCCCTGGCGGGCATTTCATCGCTCATGTCCATCGGATACTCCTTTACAATTCACATTTTCATAATATCATAAAAATATGAATTGTAAAGGCTGAAGGAGGCCGCAATGACGAAGGACTATCGCCAGATCACCAGGGACATATCGAGCTACACCGCCGAAATGCGGAAGTTGACGCCGGATGCGATGCAGGGCTTCCATGCGTTGTCGAAAGGGGCCGGTGCGGACGGGGCGCTCGACAGGAAGACCAAGGAACTGATCGCACTGGCGATCGGGATCACCCAGCGTTGCGATGGTTGCATCGGTTTCCACGCCAAGGCGCTGCATGGCCTCGGTGCGACGCGGCAGGAGATCGCGGAAGTGGCGGCGATGGGCGTTTATATGGGGGGCGGACCCGCGCTGATGTATGCCGCCGATGCACTGCGCGCCTGGGATCAGTTCGCCGAGGCGGCGTGAAAGTGGGGAAGGCGGCATGCCGCCTTCCCGGGCGGGGCGGTGACTATTCACGCTCCCTGAAAGTAATGATCCCTGTGCATGCCGTCATCTCGGCCGGATTGCAGGCAGCAATGCCTGAAACCGCCTCCCTGAACCACAGGGGCAGGGATCGTTGCGTCCGAGTTTTTCGATCAGTTCGACGTCGCCATGCACGAACCGGGAGCCGGTCTTGACCCTGGTTTCGAATGGATAGGATCTGCGCCGCTTGGACGTGACCTCAAAAGCTGAGGTCGATGAGGTGTTTGCGAGCCATGGCTGCCTCCTCCTGATGGTGAACTGCGATCTTGCAGCCAGAGAAAACTAGCGAGCGGCGCCTGGGGAGGCAACGCCGCGAGAGGAATTCTTTCGCGGCGTTGCCGGCCGGTCACTCGGCGGCCTGACGGCTCATCGGGTTGTTCGGATGGGTTGTCCAGTTGGCATAGGCCGGATCGACCGGCCTGCCGGTACGCTGATCCAGAGCGCCGGGCTCGAGCCCGACCATGGTGATGCAGTTCTCGACCGGACAGACGTTGACGCAGAGATTGCAGCCGACGCACTCGTCTTCCATCACCTCGAATTGGCGCACGCCGTTGACGAAGCTGGTGATCGCCTGGTGCGAGGTATCCTCGCAGGCGATGTGACAGCGCCCGCACTTGATGCAGGCATCCTGATCGATGCGGGCCTTGGCGATATAGTTGAGGTTGAGATACTGCCAGTCCGTGACGTTGGGAACGGCGCGGCCGGTAATATCGTCCAGCGTCCGGTGGCCCTTGGCGTCCATCCAGTCGGAAAGACCGGTGATCATCTCCTGGACGATCTTGAAGCCATAGGTCATGGCCGCGGTGCAGACCTGCACGTTGCCGGCCCCGAGCACCAGGAATTCGGCCGCGTCGCGCCAGGTCGTCACGCCGCCGATGCCGGAGATCGGCAGGCCGCGGGTTTCCGGATCACGGGCGATCTCGGCCACCATGTTGAGCGCGATGGGTTTCACCGCCGGACCGCAATAGCCGCCATGGGTGCCCTTGCCGCCGACGGTCGGGTTGGGCGCGAAGTTGTCGAGGTCGACGGACACGATCGAGTTGATCGTGTTGATCAGCGACACGGCGTCGGTGCCGCCGGCCTTCGCCGCGCGGGCGGGCTTGCGGATGTCCGTGATATTGGGCGTCAGCTTGGTGATGACCGGCATGCGGGTATACTGCTTGCACCAGCGGACCACCATTTCGATATATTCCGGCACCTGCCCGACCGCGGAACCCATGCCGCGTTCGGACATGCCGTGCGGACAGCCGAAATTGAGCTCGATACCGTCGGCGCCGGTCTCCTCGACGAGCGGCAGGATCGCCTTCCAGCTTTCCTCGACGCAGGGCACCATGATCGAGGCGATCAGCGCCCGGTCCGGCCAATTCATCTTCACCTGCTTCATTTCCCGCAGGTTCGTATAAAGGTCGCGGTCGGTGATGAGCTCGATATTGTTCAAGCCCAGCAGGCGGCGGTCGGCGCCCCAGACCGCGCCATAACGCGGACCGTTGACGTTGACGACGGGCGGGCCTTCCTCGCCGAGCGTCTTCCAGACCACGCCGCCCCAGCCGGCCTTGAAGGCGCGCTCGACGTTGTAGGCCTTGTCGGTCGGCGGCGCGGAGGCCAGCCAGAACGGGTTCGGGGATTTGATGCCGACGAAATCGTTGCGAAGATCAGCCATGGTTCGATCCCCTTTCAAGCCACTGCGGTGGCCGGCCGTGCACCGGCCGCAAACGCGCGATTGATGCTTTCGGCGGCGTCGCGTCCCTGCGCGACGGCCGAGACGGTCAGGTCTTCACCGAGGCCGATGCAATCGCCGGCCGCCCAGACGCCCTCGACCGAGGTATGGCCTTCCGGGTCGACGGCGATCTTGCCCTTCTCGAACTGCAGGGCGCCGAGGCCGGAGGCGGAAAAGTTCTGGCCGATCGCCTTCATGACCTGATCGGCTGCGATCACGCCCGTCTCGCCGGTCCCGACGAGCTGGCCGTCGCGCATCGCGGTATATTCCACCTCGATGCCGGCCACCTTGCCGTCCTTGCCGATGATCGTCTTGGGAGCGAGCCAGTGACGGATGATGACGCCGCTGGCGGCGGCGAGATCCTGCTCGTAGGGCGAGGCGTTCATGTTCTCCTTGCCGCGGCGATAACAGATCGTCACCTCCTCGGCGCCGAGCAGTTTCGACTGGATCGCCGCGTCGATGGCGGTCATGCCGCCGCCGAGAACGACCACGCGCCGGCCGATCGGCACCACCGACCTGTCCGCCGACTGACGCAGCGCGGCGATGAAATCGACCGCGTCCACCACGCCCTCCAGTTCCTCGCCTTCCACGCCAAGCCCGTTGACGCCGGCAAGGCCCATGGCGAGCAGGACCGCATCGTATTTCGTCGTGAGGTCGGAAAGGGAAAAGTCGCGGCCGAGCGCCTGGCCGTTCCGGATCTCGATGCCGCCGATGGCGGTGACGTAATCCACCTCGCGCTGGGCGAAGTTGTCGACGGCCTTGTAGGTGGCGATGCCGTATTCATTGAGGCCGCCGGACTTTTCCCGGGCTTCGAGGATCACCGCGGAATGGCCGTGCATCGCGAGCCGGTGGGCCGCCGCCAGGCCCGCTGGACCGGCGCCCACGACCGCGACGGTTTTCCCGGTCGGCGTCTTGCGGCTGTAGAACTGCCGGCCTTGCTCCATGGCCATGTCGGTCGCGTAGCGCTGCAGCTTGCCGATCTCGACAGGCTTGTCTTCGGCGGTGTTACGCACGCAGGCCTGCTCGCAGAGCGTTTCGGTGGGACAGACCCGGGCGCACATGCCGCCCAGGATGTTCTGGTCGAAGATCGTCTTCGCCGAACCCAGCGCATTGCCCGTCGATATCTGCCGGATGAACAGCGGGATATCGATCGAGGTGGGACAGGCCGTCATGCACGGAGCATCGTAACAGAAATAACAGCGGTCGGAAGCGACGAGCGCTTCGTGCCTGTCGAGGCGCGGGTGAAGGTCGGTGAAATTCGAATCGTATTCCGCCGGCGTGAGGCGGCCGGCCTCAATACCGTTTCCCAGTCGATCCATCTTACGTTCCCTCTTTTATGGATTCATGGACAACTATCAGGACGAAGGTAGCACAGCCAAAAAATTTATCAAACGGTAAAATTTTGGCTGCGCCAGCGCGTCAGGCTGCCGCATATTTCCTGATAAAAAGAGTCGAGTTTAATCTTTACTCTCAAAATCAACTTTAATATGGTGCGCGCCATCGAGGGGTTTCGCCCGGACCGGGCAGGCCAAACGGGGAGCGTCATGGCGAAGAAGCAGAAGCGGAAAAACGGCGGCAACGGCGGAGACGAGGCCGGCAAGGCGGGATCGGCGCCGGTGAACGCGGTGAACGGCGCGATCGACGTGCGCAGTTTCCTCTATGTCGGAGGCCGTGACTGTCAGGTTGCGCATCTGCGCGAAATCGCCAGCAAACATGGCGCGGAACTGATCCATCACGATGGTGGTTTGCGCGAAGCGGTCTCGCGGATCGATACGGTGCTGCCGTCGGTGGACTGCGTCTTCTGCCCCATCGACTGTATCAGCCACGATGCGTGCCTGAGGGTGAAGACCGGCTGCAAGAAGTTCGGCGTGACCTTCATCCCGCTGCGCAACGGCTCGAAATCCAGTCTGGAGCGGGCGCTCCAGACCATGAAGGAACGCAATGATGAGCGAAGAACGTCGTGACATGAGCCTCTTCATCGGCCTGCATAAACTGGCCGAGCAGAACGGCGACGGGCTGGTGCCGGAACTTTATGCCCTGCTTTCCACCCGCGCGGCGCAACCGGACATGACGAACGTGGTCCCGCTTGCCGCCATGCCGCGCCTGACCAGAAACGTCCCCGTTGCCGACGACGGGCAGGGCGTGGTGCTGGCATTTCAAAAACGCCGATAGTGACCGGAAAGAGCAAGGGGCAGCCGGTTCAGGCCGTCATGCCGATCCCGCCCCGGGCCGGAGGAAAGGAACCTCCGGCGCCGGCGGGAATCAGGTGCGTTTCCAGGTGAAAAAGGCGCCGAGCGCGACGAGCAGCCATCCAAGCATCATCGTCGTGCCGCCCGTGGGGGCGGCCATCGGGAAAAGCCGGTCGCCCAGGAAATGCCGCGAGACCAGGTCGCCGGCGAAGATGATCGTGCCGAGCCCGAGCACCAGAGCGGCGATGGTCGCGGTGCGGAAGGATTTGTGGCCGACATGGAGTCCCAGGAGAACGGGCGCATGGGCCAGGCACATGGTCGAGGCGTAGCCGAGGAAGGGGGTATCGCCGCCATGGCTTGCAGCCGCCGCCAGGGCCACGCCGCAAGCGCCCATCAAACCGCTCACAAACAGAATCAACGGCCTCAAATAGTCGAGTCTTTCCATCCGGCTATTCCCTGTTCCGCATGTGCAAGGCGAGACGCTCGACCGGCGGCCAGATGATGTCGCGCAGCTTCGGATTTTCGATCGTTTCCTCCATGGCGCGGCGGAAACAGAGCAACCATTCGTCTCGTTCCTCCGGACCGATAGGAGCGCCGAAATGACGGGCGCGCAGGCGCGGATGGCCGTATTTCTCGACATAGACGGGCGGTCCGCCGAGATATCCGGTGAGGTAGTCGTAGAGCTTCGCCTCGCTGCTTTCGAGGCTTTCAGGGTGGATCGCCCGGCAGCGCGCGGCTTCGGGCAGCGTATCCATCAGTTCATAGAAGCGCTTCACCAGCGCGCGCACCGCGGCGTCGCCGCCGATCGCTTCGTAGAGTGTGATGGTTTCGCCCGCCATGCCGCCTTCCGTGATGCGTTGTCCACGGTGTTATCGATGCGGCGCGACGACGGCAAGCGCCAAGGCGTCGCAGCCCGAAGCGCCCGCCGGTCTGCCTGCCGTCGGTCAGTCCGGACCTGCGTCCGTTTCCCTGGCGTCGGGTTCGGGCAGGGAGCCGGTGCCGGGCGTCTTGTCCCGGTCGATCAGATGTTCCTTGGCGTGCGGGCCGGCAGCCGGGCGATCCGCGGACGCGGCCGCTTTGCTGGCGTGCTCGACCGATTCGCGTGCTTTCCTGTCTTCCGCCATGTCCAGTCCTCGATGTTTGGCCTGTCGGGGAAACGTGGGCGAGGGCGAGGGGTTCCGGCGGGGGAACGGCGGTTGCCGGCGGCGGTGTTCCAATTCTCTCCCGATATTCGCGTCATCGTGGAACATAGCGCCGGACGACTCGTTGCAACATCGGAATGTCCGAGGCTCTCTGTTCGTCGGAATTCGTGCGTAGCGGCCCTTCGTGCACCCTGCCGTTGAATGTGCCGCATTGGTGCTCACCTGTGGCATCTACTAATGTCAATCGCCCGGGAGAAATGTATATTTGTCTAAAGAAGGAGATTCTTTCATGTGTTGCTCCACAGCCAGCCTGTTTGGAGCAATGAAGCGCCGAGACCCATGAGTGTGGCTTTTCAGGTCGAGGCTGCTTCTGGCGCTTTGGAGAAAGGATGGGCCGGCGTGCCGATCATGGACAAGTGCTTCGAATTCGTTGGAGACGTTGCTGCCGTTTCGCAGCATTCGAACGCACTGCCAGCCGAATGGAACGAATCTTGCTTCATGTCTTCCGGAGTGGCCCCGATCAAAAAGACTTGTGAATGCACATTTTTGTGTGTTGCCATGAAATAGCAGCAGGTTTCGTATTATCCTGCGAAACCTAGTGGATTCTCAATGAATTGTCGCATCGCTTGCGATCTTTGCGGCAATTGGGGCTGTGGCGCAACCCAAACTGGAGTGGCCGATGCTGAGTGAATCTTTATTCGATACTTTCACGCGAAACTACGAGGCGCGCCGCGAAGCGGACATGTCCATAGCGGACTATCTTGCGCTTTGCAAGAAGGAACCGATGGCCTATGCCAACGCGGCGGAACGCCTGCTGGCAGCGATCGGCGAGCCGCAGATCGTGGACACCGCCAAGGATGCGCGGCTGGGCCGGATCTTCATGAACCGGACCATCCGGGCCTATCCCGCGTTTTCCGGTTTCTACGGAATGGAAGAGACGATCGAGCGGATCGTTTCCTTCTTCCGGCATGCGGCGCAAGGTCTCGAAGAACGCAAGCAGATCCTCTACCTGCTCGGGCCTGTCGGCGGCGGGAAATCCTCGCTTGCGGAGCGGCTGAAGCAGCTCATGGAGACCAATCCGATCTATGTGCTCAAGGCGGGCGACGAGATAAGCCCCGTCTTCGAAAGCCCGCTCAACCTTTTCGACCCGACGACGATGGGGACGATGCTGCTCGAGCAGTACGGCATTCCGACGCGGCGGCTGAACGGCCTGATGAGCCCCTGGTGCCTGAAGCGTCTCGACGAGTTCGGAGGCGACATCACCCGCTTCCGCGTGGTGAGGCTGCAGCCTTCCCGCCTGCGCCAGATAGGGATCGCCAAGACGGAGCCGGGCGACGAGAACAACCAGGACGTCTCGTCGCTGGTCGGCAAGGTCGATATCCGCAAGCTCGAAAACTACTCACAGAACGATCCGGATGCCTACAGCTATTCCGGCGGCCTCAACCGGGCCAACCAGGGCCTGCTCGAATTCGTGGAGATGTTCAAGGCGCCGATCAAGATGCTGCATCCGCTGCTGACGGCGACGCAGGAAGGCAACTACATGGGCACCGAGAATATCGGCGCCATTCCGTTTTCGGGAGTCATCCTCGCCCATTCGAACGAAGCCGAATGGCAGAGCTTCAAGGCGAACAAGAACAACGAGGCCTTCATCGACCGCATCTGCGTCATCAAGGTGCCCTATTGCCTGAGGGCGGCCGAGGAACAGAAGATCTATGAGAAGCTGATCGAAGGCTCGGAACTTGCGGATGCGCCCTGCGCGCCCGCGACGCTCGAAATGCTCGCCAGGTTCTCGGTGCTCTCGCGCCTTCGCAAGCATGAGAACTCGACGTTCTTCTCCAAGATGCGCGCCTATGACGGCGAGAACCTCAAGGAGACCGATCCCCGGGCGCGGAGCGTCCAGGAATATCGGGATGCGGCGGGCGTCGACGAGGGCATGGACGGAATATCGACACGTTTCGCGTTCAAGGTGCTCGCATCGACGTTCAACTACGACACCACCGATCTCGGTGCCGATCCGGTGCATCTGATGTACATTCTCGAGCAGGCAATCCGCCGCGAGCAGTTTTCCGAGGATACCGAGAAGCGCTACATGGAGTTCATCAAGGCCGATCTTGCGCCGCGTTATGCGGAATTCATCGGCAATGAGATCCAGAAGGCCTATCTCGAATCCTATGCCGACTACGGGCAGAACCTCTTCGATCGCTATGTGGCCTATGCCGATGCGTGGATCGAGGATATCGATTTCAAGGACCCGGACACCGGCCAGCTCCTCGACCGGGAACTGCTCAATCAGGAACTGACCAAGATCGAGAAGCCCGCCGGCATCGCCAATCCGAAGGATTTCCGCAACGAGATCGTCAAGTTCTGCCTGCGTTCGCGGGCCAACAATGCAGGCAGGAATCCTTCCTGGACAAGCTATGAGAAGATCAGGGAAGTGATCGAGAAGAGGATGTTCTCCCAGGTGGAGGATCTTCTGCCCGTCATCTCCTTCGGTTCGAAGAAGGACAGCGAAACCGAGAAGAAGCACAACGAGTTCGTTTCGCGCATGGCCGCCCGGGGCTACACCGAAAGACAGGTTCGTCGTCTCGTGGAATGGTACATGCGTGTGAAGCAGGCGAGTTAATGCCCACTTAGGAGCTCACATGCACATTATTGACCGGCGGCTCAATCCGCGCGGTAAAAGTTTGGAAAATCGGCAACGGTTTCTTCGGCGCGCGAAGGACGCCGTGCAGCAAGCGGTCAGACGATCCCTGCAGAACGGTAACCTTCGCGATGTGCTCAACGGCGGTGAGGTCAGCATTCCGATCGGAGGAGTGGCCGAGCCGAGCTTTCATAGAGGCGAGGGCGGGGTCCGGGACCGGGTCCTGCCCGGGAATACGGACTTCACGGAGGGCGACATCATCCAGCGCCCTCCGGGCGGTGGCGGCGGACGGCCGAAGGAAGCCGGGGAGGGCGATGGTGAAGACAGTTTCCGCTTCGTGCTGACGCGCGAGGAGTTCCTCGACATCTTCCTCGACGACCTGGAGCTGCCGGATCTGGCGAAACGGCGGCTCAGCGAAACCGAGGAGACGACCCCGACGCGCGCCGGCTTCACGGTCTCGGGTTCTCCATCCAACATCGCGATCAGCAGGACGACCCGCCTGGCGATGATGCGGCGCATCGCGCTCCGGCGACCGAAGATCGAGGAGATCGATGCGCTGCAGCGCGAGATCGACGAATGCGACATCGAGGAAAAACGCATCCTCCTCGAAGCCAGGCTGAAGTCGCTGAAGGACAAGAGCCGGCGCATCCCCTATATCGACCCTCTCGACGTCCGCTACCGCCGCTTCGAGAATACGCCGCGACCGGTGACGAAGGCCGTCATGTTCTGCCTGATGGATGTGTCCGGATCGATGACCGAGCACATGAAGGACCTGGCGAAACGCTTCTATCTGCTTCTGTATCTTTTCCTGACGCGACGCTACGAAAAGGTGGAGATCGTCTTCATCCGGCATACCGAGAAGGCCGAAGAGGTCGACGAGGAAACCTTCTTCTACGGCCAGGCGACTGGGGGTACGATGGTTTCGAGCGCGCTTGCCGCCATGCGGACCATCGTCGCGGCGCGCTTCGATCCTTCGGAATGGAACATCTACGCCGCGCAGGCCTCGGACGGCGACAATTCCTACCGGGACGAAACCGCGACCGGCGAGCTCCTGCGCCACGCGATCCTGCCGCTCTGCCAGTATTTCGCCTATATCGAGGTTGGAGACGAGGACGGTGATTCATCGGTCTCCAACTCGCCGCTCTGGAGCCTTTACGAAGGCATCCGCTCCGACCTGCTTCCCCTGGCGATGCGCAAGGTCTGCCGGAAGACCGAGATATTTCCGGTCTTCCATGACCTCTTCCAGAAGCAGGCGCATTCGAAGGTGGAGCCATGACCAAGCTGGCGGAAAAGCAAGGGCAATTGCTGTTCGAGGGCGCCGACTGGGATTTCGCGACGCTTCAGCGCATCCATGACGCCTGCGAGGAGATCGCGCTCGGCGAACTGGGGTTGGATGTCTATCCGAACCAGATTGAGGTGATCACGGCGGAGCAGATGCTGGATGCCTATTCTTCGACCGGCATGCCGCTTTTTTATCGTCACTGGTCATTCGGTAAGCATTTCGCGCATCACGAAGCCTTCTATCGCCGCGGGATGCGCGATCTCGCCTATGAGATCGTCATCAACAGTTCTCCCTGCATCTCCTATCTGATGGAGGAGAACACGGCGACGATGCAGGCCCTGGTCATCGCGCACGCCGCTTTCGGCCATAACCATTTCTTCAAGAACAATTATCTGTTCAAGCTCTGGACGGATGCCGAAGGCATTCTCGACTATCTGGACTTCGCCAAGGGTTACATCGCCCGCTGTGAAGCGCGTTATGGCGAGGCGGCGGTCGAACGGACGCTGGACGCCGCCCACGCGCTGATGTCGCACGGCGTGCATCGTTATGCCGGCAAGACGAAGGTGGACCTGCGGGACGAGGAGCGGCGCCAGCAGGAGCGGCGGGCCCACGAAGAGCAGATGTTCAACGACCTCTGGCGGACGGTGCCGACCGGCCCCAAGCGGAGCGGCGCCGACCTCGACATCGAGAAGCGGCGTGCGGCGCTCGGCCTGCCGCAGGACAATATCCTCTACTTTCTCGAGAAATCGGCCCCGCGGCTGCGGCCGTGGCAACGCGAGATCCTGCGCATCGTCCGCCACGTCGCGCAATATTTCCATCCGCAGCGCCAGACCAAGGTGATGAACGAGGGCACGGCGACCTACGTCCACTACAGGATCATGAAAAGGCTGCATGAGCGCGGCCAGATTGCCGACGGGCATTATTTCGAGTTCCTGAAGTCGCATACCAATGTGGTGTTCCAGCCCGCTTACGACGATCGCCGCTTCTCCGGCTTCAATCCCTATGCCCTGGGCTTTGCGATGATGCAGGATATCGAGCGGATCGTGACGAACCCCACCGACGAGGATCGCGACTGGTTCCCGGATATCGCCGGGCGCGGCGATCCCATGGAAGTGCTGCGCGGCGTCTGGGCCGATTACCGGGACGAGAGCTTCATCAGCCAGTTCCTGAGCCCGAACCTGATGCGGCAACTGCGTCTCTTCCAGCTTCACGACGATCCCGAGATGAGCGAGGGCATACTGGTCGCGGCCATTCACGACGAACGGGGCTACAAGCGCATCCGGCGCCAACTGGCGCGCGAATACGATATCGGCTGGACCGATCCCGGGATAGATATCGTCGATGTCGACCTTGCCGGCGATCGCCGGCTGCTGCTGCAGCATCGGGCCAGCAACGACTTGCTTCTCGAAGAGAGCGAAACCAAGCAGGTGCTTCAGCACCTGGCCGACCTGTGGGGTTACGATGTCCTGATGCAGGAGATCGATGGAGCCGAAAAGGTGACGAAGGAGCATCTGGCGCGTCCTCGCCATGGCTTGTTCAGCAACGGTTCTCATCCATAGAGCGCCTGTCACGGCGCCGATCAATCACTTTTGATTGAACGATAATTGCGGACAGGGCGGGCGGCCAATCGTGATTGGACAATGGCTGTTGTCTGGATCACGGTAACTGGCGGGAGACGGGCGATCTATTTTCTTCAAATAGGAGGCCGTAATGGAACAGCATGCAGTCGATCAGCTGAAGGCCATAGCCAAGATCAACCGCACCTATCCGAGCTCCGAAATGTCGCGTCGTGAAAAGCTGGAGCGGTGGGCCGAGGTTCTTGAGCACGATGCCGGCCGATCTCTTTCGACACTTCATGAAACCGAATATCAGCCGGCGGCCATGCGCGCTGCCATGCGTGACGACGGAACGGCGATCTCCGTCGCTTTCGCCGATCCCGTCCTGCGCGCTGCGGGTCTGGAGAATGATACCTACGGCGAGGCCAAGCGTTTTTTCGAACTGACCGACCGGCAGCTGCATCGACTGGTCTGCTTTTGCCATTTCGGAGGGCATGTGAGCGCGGGGACGGTCGCCCCCCATATGCGTTCGATGGCCGCGCGCGAGAATAACGGCATCATCGCCCGGCTGGCCGCCTTCTTCGGACAATAGACCGTCCGAAGGGGCGATGCAGCCTCGATCGTCCGAACGTCATCGCCCGTCGCTGCGGTGCGCCGCGATCACGCCTTGGGCTTCTATTTGATGCATGTCGGCGCCGGCCTGCAGGCCGGGCGCGGACGTGTTTTGCCGTCATATCCCGATATTGCCGGGATCGACCGGGGAGAGGCGATCCGAGGGGGCTTCGTTATTTGACGATGAGAACCGGAATGGTCGAATTCGCGATGACCTCGGCCGTCTGGCTGCCGAGCATCAGCCGGCGGATACCCCTGCGGCCATGGGAGGCTATGACGATCACGTCGCATTTCCTCGCATGCGCCGTCTCCAGGATGGCGGCGGCGGGGGAAACGTTGAATTCGCTGACGAATTCGATCGGGACGGCCGCCTTGGCCGCCTGTTCGCGAACACGTTTCTCAAGGCCCTTCACCTCTTCCTGAACAGCCTCGTTATAGCTGTCGAACGCTTCGCCCTGCACCACGCTTTCGAGCGCCAGTCCCGAAAGGGGCACGGTGACCGTGACGATCGTCACCGGAATATTGAGGGCCTGCGCGAGCGCGAGGCCGTGTTCGACACCTTTGGCAGCGGTTTCTGATCCGTCCGTGGGTATCAATATACGGTTGTACATGGGAAGTTTCCGTTTCGGATGAAATGAAGATCAGGTTTTCCTGGCAGAATATCCGATCTACGTAGCGCCGCATCGCGGACACGGTCAACCGTTATCGGCCGGCCGCGGAGATGCTTGCCGTATCGCCCGATGCCTCGGTTCGCGATCATGCGTGGCTCACGGACGAACCGTATCATCCGGCGAAGCCCGGAGATTGGTTTCGACCTGCCGGCGTTTGTATTTTCATGGTTCGGAGGACGCGATCCGCGCCGGTTTCCGGCTTCAACTGGTAACCGTCGCTTCCGGCAGTCGCAGTTTCGCCGGCAGGCTGGCGAGCAGGCCCGGAGGGGCTTCGCTGAAAACGTCTTCGCGCGTGAGGCCTGGGTTCGAAGGCATCGTCAATTGAGCAAGCAGCGCCGCCTGCGTGCGGTTCGCCGCGCCGAGCTTTCGCATGATCTGCCGAACATGGACCTTCACGGTGGCTTCCTGCATGTTCAATTCACGAGCGATGTGTTTGTTCGACTTTCCGAACCGCAGACGCTCCAGCACCTCGCATTGCCGTTGCGTGAGGTTGCCGGAGGCTTCGGAGGCATGATATCGGCCGGCGCTTCGCGTGGCCGGCGTGGAAAGGCTCGCAAGCAAGGCTTCACGGGGGAAGTAGGTTCCGCCGTTCATGATGAAGCTCAGCGCCTGTTTTGCTATCTCCAGCGGCAGCGCTGCGGGCAGGAACGCCTGGAAGCCCAATCCGGCGACGGCGACCGCGTCGTCCGGGTCCGGTCTGTCGGAGATGACGGCGTAAGGACCTCTGAAGCACGCTTTTACCGCCATCAGCAGCCCGTGCTGTTCGCGATCGCTCAGTGATGCCCCGCCAATATTGATGATGACAAGACGGACAAGGTTTTCATCGCTGTCCTTGAATCTATGAATACCTTCGGGCGTCGAAGGTATCAAATCCAGAGATGAGCTTTGAGCCCAGGGTTCGAGAGCAGACAAAAGGCATGCTCGGCGCATCTCAAGACTATCAATCAGTACGATCAAGCCAGTCATATTTTGTCTTTCCGTGTCCATGGGTGGCCCCCTGACTTTCTGTTGTTGTTGATGTTTCCTCTTTTTTATTGGCCATAAGGCTTAGTTTTCGAATCTGCCTGCTAATTTAGATTTCTCAAAATCAATAATGTCTAATACACCTTTGGATGAGTATCTGTCAAAACCATCAAATATTAACGTTGTAATTGCGTAATCCGTAGCTGACATGGTATTGGTGTGCGACCTCGATGCCTCCGATTTTATTCTTTAATTATCAGTGACTTAAATTTTAGTTCCTGGATTCCGTCAAAAACTGAATTCGGGATTCTACTTTTAAGTGAATATTATATTATTTGCATTTTTTACGAGAATACTTGAATGTATTTATTCTTCTTCTTTGGAATTTCTGGATTGATGAATCGGCTGAATCTTGCGTGTATTCCTTTTCTATTATCTTACTTAAGATTGCATCCTCCGGTCGAGTTGAGATGCGCTCGATTGAGGCTAATACTTAATGGGTATGGGGGCGATGGTCGGATAATCCCTTTGGTCAATTGCACCCGCATCGGCGACGCGCCTATTCTGGCCGGATCGCTTGAAGGCATGTCACGGTAAACCTTCATCCAAACCTGATTGTAGTGCGTCTAGTCCGGAAGGTCCGCGCAGTGGCGGACCAGTGTGGGCCTTCTGGTCTATGTGAAATCGGGACCGGGGATGACGGCGTGATCGTGGCGTCCTCTTGCCATAGGACCGACGCAGGGGAGGCCCTGCGGGGGAGAGCTGGTTGGAACCATCGAGCAGCTCTCGATCGCGGTGCCTCATTCGGACCGCCCGTCGGCCCGTTCGGACAGCCTTGGGTTTTCGGCTTGAGGTGGTCGACGCGGCGTGGAGTGCCCGGGTCTCGTTCGCAGACGCCGGCGCGAGGAAGGCGAGTTTCGCAGAGCTTGCCTTCCGGCCGCCGTTTCCTTCAGGTGCTTCCTTTTCCGGAGCCTCCAGGAGTTCACCGCGCCAGGCGATGGTGGCGGTAGAAGAGGCGCTTTGCCTGCTCGACGATCAAGAGGTAGGCGGCGGTCAGCGCGGCCAGCGCCAGCAGCACGGAAGCGGGCAGGGGGACGAAGCCGAACCAGCTTCCGACCGTGGTGAAGGGCAGCAGGAATGCCAGCGCCACGATGCCGACGGAGCTTGCAAGCAGCATCGGGTGCGGCCTGCTGGACCATGGGCGCGACCGGGTACGGATGACGAAGATCACGAGCACCTGCGTGGCGAGCGATTCGACGAACCAGCCGGTCTGGAATTGCGCCTCGCTGGTGTTGAAGGCCCAGAGCAGCAGACTGAACGTCAGGAAATCGAACAGCGAGCTGACCGGCCCCAGCGTCAGCATGAAGTCCCTGACGTAGTTCATGTCCCAGTGGCGCGGCCGGGCGATCATGTCGTCGTCCACCCGGTCGAGCGGGATGGCGATCTCGGAAAGATCGTAAAGCAGGTTGTTCAGCAGGATCTGCACCGGCATCATCGGCAGGAATGGCAGCAGCAGCGCCGCGCCCGCCATGGAAAACATGTTTCCAAAATTCGAGCTCGTGCCCATCATGACGTATTTCAGGATATTGGCGAATGTCCGCCTGCCTTCCCGTACGCCTTCGGCGAGGATGCCGAGGTCGCGTTCCATCAGGATCATCGAAGCCGCTTCCTTGGCGACGTCGACTGCGCCGTCGACCGAAAGGCCGACATCCGCCGCCTGCAGCGACGGAGCGTCGTTGATGCCGTCTCCAAGGTAGCCGACGACATGGCCGCGGCGGCGCAGGGCGCGGATGATGCGCGCCTTCTGGGGCGGGGAAACGCGGCAGAAGATGGTGGTCGCGGCAAGCCTGGCGTTCAGGGCCTCGTCGCTCAGGTTGGCCAGTTCCGCGCCGTTGAGGCAGCCTTTGACCTCGATGCCGAGCGTCTTGCAGACATGGCGGGTGACGCCTTCGTTGTCCCCGGTGATAATCTTCACGTCGACGCCGAGGCGGGCCAATGCCTCGATCGCCGGTCCGGCGCTCTCCTTCGGAGGGTCGAGGAAGGCGGCGAAGCCGACGAATGTCAGGTCGGTCTCGTCGCTGATATCCGCATGGCTCCGTCCGGGCTCGACCTGCCGCAGGGCCACGCCCAGCACCCGCAAGCCGCCGTCGCCGAGCCTTGCGAGCGTTGCGCGCGCGCGTTCCAGCGCACTCTCATCCAGCGGCACGATGGCGCCGGCGGCGTTCCGGTAGCGCGCGGAATGCTGCAGCACGTCTTCCGGCGCACCCTTGACGATCAGGAAGCGCTGCTCCTCCTTCTCCGCGAGAATCGACACGCGCCTGCGCTCGAAATCGAAGGGAACCTCATCGATCTTCCGCCATGCGCCGATATCGAGCGGCGTCCTTTCGATGATCGCCTCGTCGAGCGGGCTCTTGAGGCCGGTCTCGAAAGCCGCGTTGACATAGGCCCATTGCAGGACGTCCCGGCTGTCGTCGCCCTCGATGCCGACCTCGCGGACGAGCTTGATATGCGCTTCCGTCAGCGTGCCCGTCTTGTCACTGCAAAGCACGTCCATGCTGCCGAGATCGTGGATCGCCGAAAGCCGCTTGACGATGACCTGCTTGCCGGACATGCGCACCGCGCCGCGGGCGAGGGTGACCGAAACCACCATCGGCAGGAGCTCGGGCGTGAGGCCGACGGCCAGCGCGAGGGCAAAGAGAAAGGATTCGATCAGCGGGCGGTCGAACAGGACGTTGATCAGCAGCACGAACAGGACGAGAAGCACCGTCAGCCGGACGATCAGCATGCCGAAACGACGGATTCCGATCGTGAAGGCGGTCGGCGGTGGTTCCTTGCGGAGCGCGCCGGCGATCGCTCCCATCCGCGTCGCCTTTCCGGTCGCGGTGACGACGGCGCGTGCGTTTCCGCTGATCACGGAGCTTCCCATGAAGACGCCGTCGACGGGCGTCGCGTCTTCGTTTTCCGGTTCGGGCGCCGCTGCCGCCGTTTTCCGGGCAGGGTAAGGTTCTCCGGTGAGGAGGGCTTCGTTGACGTACAGGTCGCGCGCCTCGACGAGACGGCAATCGGCAGGCACGAGGTCTCCCGCCGAGAGCAGGATGACATCGCCCGTGACGAGATCGGCTGCGGGAATATCCATGGCCTGTCCGCCGCGCACCGCCTTGACCCGCAGCGCCACCCGCTGCCGCAACGCCTCCGCCGCCGTCTCGGCGCGGTGTTCCTGAACGAAGTCGATCAGCACCGAGATCACCACGATGGTCACGATGATGAAGAAACTCTCCCGTTCCTGCATCAGCGCGGCGATGCCTGCCGATGCCAGGAGGATGAGGACCAGCGGATCGGCAAAACGCTTGAGGAAACTGAAAACCAGATGGCGGCGCGGTTGCTCGTCGAGCAGGTTGGGGCCTTCGGCGATATGTCTCCTGGCCGCTTCGTCCGCGCCAAGCCCCCTGTCGGAGGTGCCGAGCGCCTTGAACAGGTCCTCCGTCGTCGGGGCGCCGCGGGCAGGTTCCGGGGCAACGTGAACATCAACGAGATCAGCCATGCTATTCGCCCCGCCCGGTTTTTCCAAAGCCGATGAACCATCCGTCCGCAGGTATGAGCAATTTCGCCGCCGCTGCATAGCGGGAAAATCAGCGGCAGATCAGCACGCTTCGCCGGCATGCGCGATCATGAAAACCACGCCATAAAACCATGCCGCCCCCCTGCCGTTGCAGAACGGCTGCGGGCCATCGGCAGGCCTGCCCGGAAAGTGCCGCCATCCGGCAAGGGTTTGCTGTGAAAGGAGTAAGGCGGAACCGGGCAAAGCCTGGTTCCGCCCCGGCTCGCCCTTCCGACGGCGGATCGCGAAGGGCGGCGCAGCCGCGGTCTCGGGCCGATCACGACACTTTCATGGCGCCGGGGCCGGGTGTCGCGCCCGGCGGCACCTTGCCGAGGATGATCATGCCGAGCACCTCGTCCTTGGTGACGTCCCCGGTGCGGGCGTGGCCCACGACCTTGCCGTTCTTCATCACGAAGACGCGGTCGGCGAGATCGAAGACGTCGTGGATGTCGTGGCTGATCAGGAAGATGCCGATCCCTTCGCGTTTCAGCTGCTTGATGAGGTCGCCGACCTGCGCCGTTTCCTGCGGCCCGAGCGCTGCGGTCGGCTCGTCCATGATCAGGATGCGGGCATCGAAGAGGATCGCGCGGGCGATCGCCACCGATTGCCGCTGGCCGCCGGAAAGCGCCTTCACGGGTTCCTTGAAGCGCTTGAAGTTGGGATTGAGGCGGCCCATCACCTCGCGGGTGTTGGCCTCCATAGCAACATCGTCGAGCGTGCCCCATTTGGTCTGCAGCTCGCGGCCGAGATAGAGGTTGGCGGCCGCGTCGACGTTGTCGGCCACCGCGAGCGTCTGGTAGATCGTCTCGATGCCGTATTTCTTGGCGTCGCGCGGGTTGCGGATATCGGCGGCCTCGCCGTTGATCAGGATGTCGCCGGCATCGCGTTTGTAGGCGCCGGAAAGGATCTTGATCAACGTCGACTTGCCCGCGCCGTTATGGCCGAGCAGCGCCACGACCTCGCCAGGAAAGAGGTCGACCGAAGCGTTCTCGACAGCGTGAATCCCGCCGAAGGAGATGGAAATATTCTTCATTTCCACGAGCGGAGTGGGTTGTTCCGTCACGATGAAAACTCCTGTTATTTGGCCGGTTACTTGGCTCTCGCGCGGTAGACGGTGTCGAGCCAGACGGCGAGCACGAGGACGGCGCCGACGACGATGCGCTGGAAGGGCGTGTCGATGCCGAGGAGCACCATGCCCGACTGGAGGGACTGCATGACGAGCGCGCCGAGCATGGCGCCGGCGATCGAGCCCATGCCGCCTGCAAGCGAGGTGCCGCCGATGACCGCGGCTGCGATCGTATAGAGTTCGTCGAGCTCCCCTTGGGCGTTGGTCGCCGCGTTGAGGCGCGCGGTGGAGATCGCGGCGGCGATGGCGCAGAGAACGCCCATCAGCGCAAAGATCTTCACCGTCACCCAGCGGGTCTTGATGCCGGCGAGCTCCGCTGCCTCCGGATTGCCGCCGATCGCGAAGACGTAACGCCCGAAGCGCAGCCGCGTGGCGATGAAGGTCATCACGATGCCGGCGGCGATCGCCATCAGAACGGGGATGGCGATGCCCTGCGAGATGAGCAGGCCGCCTTCCGGCCAGGGAATGTTGTTCTCTTCCGCATAACGGCGGGCGATGTTGATCGGCCAGTAGTAGTCGTTGACGATCGAGACCGCTCCAAGGACGATGATGCAGCCAAGCGCGACGAGCACGTACTCGGCCCAGACCGGGCGGCGCGGGAAGTGGAAGCGCTTGCGCTGCTGGCGGCCGTTGACGATCGCCGCGATGATAGCGAGGCAGGCGATAATGCCGACGACCCAGCTCCAGGTGGCTCCGATCGAGCCTTCCGTGCCGCCGCCCATCAGGCGGAAATTGGCGTCCATCGGCGCGACCGTCTGGCCGCTCGTGACGAACCAGGTCGCGCCGCGCCAGACGAGCAGGCCGCCCAGCGTGACGATGAAGGATGGCACGCCGAGGAAGGCGATGATCAGGCCGTGCAGCGTGCCGATCAGCCCGCCGACGACAAGCCCGCCGGCAAGAGCGATGATCCAGATCGCCGGGTGATCGAACCCGAATATCTCCGGCAGGAAGCGCGCCTGCAGCACGCCCATGATCATGCCGGTGAAGCCGAGGATCGAGCCGACCGACAGGTCGATGTTGCGGGTGACGATGACCAGCACCATGCCGGTCGCCATGACTGCGACGGACGCCGTCTGCACCGAAAGGTTCCAGAGGTTGCGCGGCGTCAGGAAGAGACCGCCCGTCAGGATATGGAACCCGACCCAGATGATCAGCAACGCGCCGACCATGCCGAGCATGCGCGTATCGATCTCGGTCGCGCGGAAAAAGCGCGCGACGATGTTACCCTCTGTCTGGCTTGCTCCCGATGTCGTGGAATTGCCCGTGGAATGTATCGTGTCGGCCATGTCCTGCCGTTCTCCACCGTTCGTGAGGCGTTGCGGTCCGAAACCGGGACCGGCCGTGCCTCGAATGACGCCACGCCGCGTTTTTTCTCTTCTCATGCGGCCATGCCATCTTACGCCAAAAACCGACGCCGCGGCAGAAGCGCTGCGGCGTCGGGTTGTTTGTCAAACCGGATTTGCCATTACTTGCAGGCAGCCACCGTGCCGGCCTTGACGCCCTGGCAGGCTTCCGCCTTGCTGATCCAGCCGGCTTCGATGACGAGGTTCAGGTTGTCCTTGGTGATGGCCTGCGGCTTCAGGAAGACCGACTGCATCTTGGCCTTCTTCGGGCCGCCTTCGAAGACCTGGACACCCTTGATCTCGGCCATCTTCTTGCCGCCGGCGAGCGCCAGCGCGATTTCGGCGGCATTCTTGCCGAGTTCGCGGCTGTCCTTCCAGACGGAGACGGTCTGGGTGCCGAGCGCGACGCGGTTCAGGGCCGCCTTGTCTGCGTCCTGGCCGGAAACCGGAACGGAACCTGCAAGTCCCTGGGCGTCGAGCGCGGCGATCGCGCCGCCGGCGGTGCCGTCGTTCGAGGCCACGACAGCGTCGACCTTGTTGTTGTTCTTGGTCAGGAACTGTTCCATGTTCTTCTGGGCGTTTTCCGGTTTCCAGCCGTCGGTATAGGCTTCGCCGACATTCTTGATCTTGCCGGCGTCGATCGCCGCCTTCAGCACTTCCATCTGGCCGGAGAACAGGAAGTCCGCGTTCGGATCGGCGGACGAGCCCTTGATGAAGACATAGTTGCCTTCAGGCTTCACCTTGAACACGCCCTGGGCCTGCAGGCGGCCGACTTCCTTGTTGTCGAAGGTGATGTAGAAGGCTGCCGGATTTTCGATCAGGCGGTCGTAACCGACGACCGGGATGCCTTCGGCGGCGGCCTTTTCGACGGCGGGGCCGATGGCGCTCGAATCCTGGGCGAGGATGATCAGCGCATTGGCGCCCTGCGAGATCAGCGACTCGACGTCGGTGAGCTGCTTTGCGGCGGAAGACTGGGCGTCGGCGGAGATATACTTGGCGCCGGCAGCTTCAAGCGCCTTCTTGATGGCGGCCTCGTCGGTCTTCCAGCGCTCTTCCTGGAAGTTCGACCAGGAAACGCCGACCACCAGGTTCGCCGCCATGGCGGCCGTGTTCATGGAAACGAGGATGGCCGCGCCGGCCATCAGCTTTACGAACGATCTCATGTTGTCCTCCCGAGTGACGGCGGACGGACCTGAAGCCTCCGTGCTCTCCCCCCGCCGGATTTCCTGCCCGAGAAAAGATCAAAGCTTTTTCTCGACAGTCGAGAAATTAGATGTCAGAGTTTTGGAAGGCTGTCAATCGGCACTTGTGGAGGAGAAGAGGGTGCCGTATCGACACTACAGCGCCGTGCGTCATGCATGACGCACAAAGGACGCTGTAGCAACCTGGGAGTCTGCGCATCGTGCTTGCCGAAAACCGTTCGGTTTCCGGGTCCATGCGCTAGCGAGGAGAGGCGGCGGAAATCAATGCTGGCGAAATCGAGCACGGAACTGGTCCGTCAGCAGAACAGCGCGTTGGTTCTGTCTGCCCTGCGGCGGCGCGGGCGGCTGGCGCATACGGAAATCTCCGATGCGACGGGACTGGCGTCGGCCACGGTATCCGCCATCACCGCCGATCTGGAGCGTGCCCGCATCATCGAGAAGAGCGAGCAGCTCGCGGCGACCGGCAGGGGACGCCCGCGCGTGCTGTTCAGCCAGCGGCGCAATTGCGGTTACCTGATCACGGTCATCATCTCCTCCGATTCCATCCAGTATTCGCTGGTCGATTATGCCGGCACGCTGCTCGACCGTTTCACCGAGCCGCGCGGCGAGGGCGGGACGGCGGCCTTCCTTGCCTCCATCTCGGCGGCATTCGAACGTACGCTCGCCCGCTCGCGCATCCATCCCGGCAGCGTGCTACTCGTTTCCGTCAGCAGCAAGGGGCTTGCGCATCCGGCCGAGCCGGTTCTCGTCTGGTCGCCGGTCTTCGGTTCGCAGCCGGTCGATTTCACGGATGCGCTGGGGGAGGACTGGTCGGCCAAGGTCATCCTCAACAACGAAACGCTGCTGGTGGCGGGCGCCCTGCTGGAGCGGGAGGCAAAAAAGGAAGGCGGGGGCGAGCCGATGCTTGCCGCGCTTTCGCTCGGCCACAGCATCGGTCTCGGCATCGCCCGCCGGAACGCCGCCCGGGCGGCGGAAATATCGGCGCCGAATTTCGGTCACATGCTGCATATGCCGAATGGCGCCCTCTGCCGCTGCGGCGCGCGGGGCTGCATCGAGGCCTATGCGGGTTTCTACGCCATCCTGCGCACCGCTTTCGAAGTGCCGATGGACACGATCCCGGCGAAATTCGTTCCCCTCGCCGAGATCGACAAGATCGCCACCCAGGCGAGGCAGGGCAACCGCATGGCCCAATTCGCCTTTCGCCAGGCCGGCGTGGCGCTCGGCAACGGGCTGTCGCGGCTGCTGAGCCTGCATGGGCACATGCCGGTCTTCATCACGGGGCCGGGGACCAGGCATCAGGACCTGCTGCAGGCGGGTATCGAGGAGGGGCTTTCGCAGACCCAGGTCGTGCGCCTGGGCGGCATGCCGGCGCTCACGGTGGCGCCCGACGAGCCGTCGCTCGTTTTCGAAGGCCATCTCAACCTTGCGTTTTCCATTGTCGATCAGGATATTATCGCCTCGCGGCCCCATCTTCAGGCGGCCGGGGAGTGAGGCCATGATCGATCCGAACCATCCGTTTTACGAACCGCTCTGGCGGCGGCTGCTGATCCCGGCGATCTGCGCCGTCTGGGTGGCTTTCGAGCTTCTTGCGGGCGAACCCATCTGGGCCGCCATCGTCGGAGCGATCGGCATCTACGCCACCTACAAGCTGTTTGTCGAAAGGCGGTAGCCGCCGGCCAAGCAACCCGCGGACGAGCCGCAGGAATGACCAGCGTGCCGGAATGGAGAACATCGGACTTCCGGCATGCGATGGCGGAGCCCGTCACCGCCAGAAAAGTCCCTTGATCGCCGTGTCGATCAATAGATTGGCAGTCTTCATGCGGATATTGGCATTGTCGCGGAATTCAGGCGGGAGGCCGTCGGGATGATTGGCCTTGGCGAACCGGCGACGTTTTTCAGCCAGCGTCGCCCCCGTGTCCGAGGCCGTGATCGCGAGCTCCTCGGCGATCTCCTCCTGCGTCAGGCGGGTGAGATGCGGGGGGATCGGCGGCGATGCCGGAGCTTCAGGCTCCGGGGCAGGTAACTCCGAAACGATCTCCGGCAGTTCGGGCAGGAAGGCGAAATAGGCCTCGGTGTCGGCGGAGGCGGCAGTCGCTCGCTCATCCGTCGGCGCGACGAAGCCAAGGCCCAGCCCCTGGATGCGGAAGGCCGCGCCCGTCTCTTCGGTCTCTTCCTCGCCGCTTTCTTCCTTCAGCCGCGTCAGCACCGACTGGAAGACGGATTGTCCGAACAGCATTCCTCACCTCTTGGCCGGAGACGCAAGATGACCTGTGGAGGTGGTGCAGGGCTTGTGCTTGTCATCAGCTGCTGGGAAATCGCCTTGCCGGCCGAACGAGGCAGGCTGGCTCTGTGGCCGCAAGGTTGAACTGTACGCCGTTGCGCAAAGTTAAAATGCCCCTTTGATCGGTCACACGGCACGACGACCAGCCCCGATCTGACCGGCTGGTCCGGGTTGCAAGGACAGATCGGGGCGGGTGGATCAGCCAGCGATCGGCTTTAGCTTTGCTCCTGGCTCTGGCCCTGCCCATTCTGGCTCTGCTTCTGGCTCGCCGCCACCGTCAGCGAAACCTTGAGGTTTTCGCCGGCCGGGCCGATCCGCATGCCCGAGACCGGGGCGCAGTCGCGGTAGCAGAGGCCGGAGGCGATCCGTACATAGCGGTCATCCGGGCAGATCTTGTTCGCTGCGTCGAAGCCGACCCAGCCGAGGCCGGGCAGATGCACTTCCGCCCAGGCATGGGTGGCGACCTGTTCCGTCTGGCCTTCCATCAGCAGGTAGCCGGAGACGTAGCGCGCCGGCAGATGGAGCAGCCGGGCCGTCGAGACGAAGATATGCGCATGATCCTGGCAGACGCCGGTTCTGGCCGCCAGCGCCTCCTCGGCGGTCGTCTCCGTGTCGGTGGAGCCGGGCGTATAGGCGACCGTTTCATGGATCGTTTCCATCAGCGCATGCATCTGGGCGAGTTCGCTGTCGCCCTTGACGCTTCTCGCCAGCTCCCTGACGAGCTTGCCCGGTTTGGTGCGCGGCGTTTCGCGCAGGAAAAGCCACAACGGGCAGAAACCCTGATGCTGGCCGTAGACGCCGGCGCGGTCCTGGGTCTCCACCTCTCCCGAAGCCGCGATGCGGATCGTGTGCTCGGCGCCTTCCACCGAGACGAGCTCGGTGCGGTTGCCGTACTGGTCGGCATAGCCCGCCTCGATCTTGGCGCCGTCGACGGCGATCGACCAGTTCAGCACCTTCTGGCCCGGGCCGTCGACGGGGGTCAGCCGCAGGCGCTGCAGCGAGTAGGCCACGGGCTCGTCGTAGACATATTCGGTCGTATGGGAAATTTTCAGCCGCATGTGCGGTCATCCTACTGATAAAAACGGTAGCCTTCGGAGATCTCGACGCTGAGCTGGTTGTTGCGGCTGACGAAATCCTCCAGGAATTCGTGCAGGCCGTGATCCATGATGTCGGTGATCGTGCCGCGCTTCAGCGTCGAGCGGATGGCATCGGCCGTTTCATGCGCCTTCAGGCGCTCTCCGTAGTCTTCCGCGATATAGCCGAGATTGCTGACGATCTTCTCGTAGCAATAGGCGAGCGAACGGGGCATCTGAACCTTGAGGATGAGGAAGTCGGCGATATTGGTGGCCTGGTATTCCCCGTCATAGACCCAGCCGTAGGAGCGGTGGGCGGAGACCGAGCGCAGGATGGATTCCCACTGGAAATTGTCGAGCGCCGAGCCGACCTGGCTGACCGACGGTAGAAGCACGTAATATTTCACGTCGAGGATGCGGCTCGTATTGTCCGCCCGCTCGATGAACGTGCCGATGCGCGAGAAGTTGTAGAGGTCGTTCCTCAGCATCGAGCCGTGGAAGGCGCCGCGGATCAGGCCGCAGCGGTGCTTGATGACGTCGATCAGCTCCGGCAGGTCGGCCGGCTTCAGCCTGTGCCCGAGCCTGGCTTTCAGGTCGATCCAGCATTCGTTGGTGGCTTCCCAGGTCTCGCGGGTCAGCGCCGTGCGCACCATGCGGGCGTTGTTGCGGCCCCATTCGATGCAGGAGATGACGCTCGACGGGTTGGACGTATCGCGCAGCAGATAGTCGATCGCATTGGCCGCGGTCAGTTCGGCATGCACTTCCGAATAGGCTTCGCGCACGCCGGCGCTTTCGAGCACGCCGTGCCAGTCCTCGTCGGAGGAGCCTGCGCGGGTCAGGGAAACGCGAAGGCCGGCGTCGACGAGGCGGGCGATATTCTCAGCCCTCTCGATGTAGCGGAACATCCAATAGAGGCCGTTTGCAGTTCTTCCGAGCATTTATGACGACCTCAATCTTCCAGAACCCAGGTATCCTTGGTGCCGCCGCCCTGGCTGGAGTTGACCACCAGCGAGCCTTGCTTCAGCGCCACGCGGGTCAGCCCGCCGGGAATGATCTTCACCTTGTCGGAGACCAGCACGTAGGGCCTGAGGTCCACATGCCGCGGCGCGATCCCCTTGTTGACGAAGATCGGCACGGTGGAAAGCGCCAGCGTCGGCTGGGCGATGTAGTTGTTCGGCTTGGCGGCGAGCTTCTCCGCGAAGTCCGCGCGTTCCTTCCTGGTCGCGGTCGGGCCGACCAGCATGCCGTAACCGCCGGAGCCGTGCACTTCCTTGATCACCAGTTCGTCGATGTGCTCCAGCACGTATTTGAGGCTGGAAGGCTCCGAACAGCGCCAGGTCGGCACGTTTTCGAGCAGCGCCTTGCGGCCGGTATAGAATTCGACGATCTCGGGCATGTAGGAATAGATCGCCTTGTCGTCGGAAATGCCGGTTCCGGGCGCATTGGCGATGGTGATGTTGCCCGCGCGGTAGACATCCATGATGCCGGGAATGCCGAGCGCCGAATCCGGCCGGAAGGTCAGGGGATCGAGGAAGTCGTCGTCGACGCGGCGGTAAAGCACGTCGATCGCCTCGTAGCCCCGCGTCGTGCGCATCTTCACCCGGCCGTCGATGACGCGGAGGTCGGAGCCCTCCACCAGTTCGACGCCCATGGTGTCGGCGAGGAAGGAATGTTCGTAGTAGGCGGAGTTGTAGATGCCGGGGGTCAGCACCGCGACGCGCGGCCGGCCCTTGCAGCCGGGCGGCGCAAGCGAGGCGAGCGACTGGCGGAGCAGGCGCGGGTAGTCCTCCACACGCTGGACCTTGTTCAGCGCGAAGAGTTCCGGGAACATCTGCATCATCGTTTCCCGGTTCTCCAGCATGTAGGAAACGCCGGACGGCGTGCGGGCATTGTCCTCCAGCACATAGAACTGGTCCTCGCCGGTGCGGACGATATCGGTGCCGACGATATGGGTATAGACGCCGCCCGGCGGCTTGAAGCCGATCATTTCCGGCAGGAAGGCGCTGTTCTTCTCGATCAGCTCGCGCGGGATGCGGCCGGCCTTGATGATTTCCTGCTTGTGGTAGATGTCGTCGAGGAAGGCGTTGAGGGCGAGAACCCGCTGCTCGATGCCCTGGGCGAGCTTTCGCCATTCGCGGGCGGAGATGATGCGGGGGATGATGTCGAAGGGGATGAGCTTTTCGGAACTGTCGGCGTGTCCGTAGACCGCGAAGGTGATGCCCGTCTTTCTGAATATGTTCTCCGCATCCTGGGTCTTGCGGATCAGATGGGCGGCATCCTGACTGGTATACCACTCATGGTAGGTCTTGTATGGCGATCGCGGAAAGTTCTCCGCAGTTAACATTTCATCAAATGCCAAAGGCGCGTTCCCCGGTTTTTGACCATAAGAGTACAACGCAGATACCAATGCAAGAACCATGCACAGTTGCCTGCGAAGAATTTGGAGAGCTGAAAAATGCCGTCCCGAAGCACTCCGCACCGACAAATGTACCACTTTCGGCGACGGGCGGGCCTACTCCTTTCGCAGGGGCGTTCCGGCTCCTTGCCTGTAAAAGCGTCAACTGCCCACGCGCTGTTCAAGCGTCGTTCAATGCAACGATCAGTTTTTCTGCTTTGACCATCAAACCCGCCGCGCATAGACGATGTGGTCCGTCCTTCGAGAATCCGCCGGAAATCCCCCATGCTCGACCGTCTGGCTCCGGCCCTTTTCGTCTTTCTGTGGTCCACGGGCTGGATCGTCGCGAAATATGCGGCCGCCCACGCCGATCCCCTGACGTTCCTCGCCGCCCGCCATGCGCTGGCGGCCGTCGCATTCTTCGTCGTCTGCCAGATCGTGCGGGCAAAATGGCCGAGGAGCCGCAGCCAGGCCGGTCACGCCATCCTGTCCGGCGTCTTTCTTCACGGGTTCTACCTGGCGGGCGTATGGTATGCGATCGGGCAGGGCGTGCCTGCCGGCCTGTCGGGCATCATCGCCGGGCTCCAGCCGCTGCTGACCGCCATGGTCGCGCCGATGTTCCTCGGCGAGCGGCTCCGGCCGGCCCAGAAGATCGGCCTGGCGCTCGGCTTCACAGGCATTCTCATCGCCATCTCGCCGCAGCTTCTCGACGTCTTCGAACGGGGGCTTCAGGGGCTTGCCTTCCCGGTGCTGATCAATCTGGTGGCGATGGCCTCGGTGACCTACGGCACGCTCTATCAGAAGCGGCACCTGCAGGAGGGCGATCTTTTCTCGATCGCGGCGCTGCAGTTCGTCGGCGCTCTCATCGTCACCATTCCCCTGGCGCTCGCAATCGAGAACCTGCGGTTCGACTGGACGCATGAAGCCCTGCTTGCCCTGGGGTGGTCGGTGTTCGGCCTGTCGATGGGCGCGGTCGGATTGCTGCTCTATCTCATCCGCCGGGGGCAGGTGTCGCGGGCGGCATCGCTCATCTATCTGATGCCGCCGGTCGTGGCGATCGAGGCGGCGATCCTGTTCGGCGAACCGCTGACCTGGCCGATGATCGTCGGCACGGTGATCGTGGTGGCCGGCGTCTACATGGTCAACAGCAAGGGAAGGGCGGAAGCCGCCGCCTGAAGTCATGTCGCGGGCTGCCCGAACGAAAGAGGACAAGGCGATGGCCGGATATCCGCCGCTCGATCACGGGGCATGGTCTGCCTGGCATCCGCGCGAGCTTGCCGAGCGGCTGGAAGGCATGCAGCAGCCCTGGTGCGTTGTCGGCGGGTGGGCGCTCGACCTCTGGCATGGGCGCCAGACCCGTTCCCACGAGGATCTGGAATTCACCGTCCTGCGCCACGACGTCCCTGCGTTTCGCGAGTGCCTGGAAGGAATGCGCTTCCATGCGGTCGGCGATGGCAATGTCGACTATCTGCCGGCGGAACGGCAGCCGCCGGAAACGATCGCGCAGATCTGGTGCGAGGATGTGGAGGCGAGGCGCTGGCGCGTCGACATGATGATCGAACCCGGAACGGAGGACACATGGGTCTGCAAGCGCGACCCGGGCATCTCCTTGCCCCGGGCCGATATCGTCGCGAGAACGGCCGAAGGCGTTCCGTATCTGAAGCCGGCGGCGATCCTGCTGTTCAAGGCGAAATACCGGCGTGCGAAGGATGAGATCGACTTCGACAATGCGCTAGCGAAACTGACCGGGCCTGAGCGGGGCTGGCTGAAGGATTGCCTGGAGACGCTCCATCTCGGCCATGCCTGGACGGCAAGGCTATAGGCCGGGCCGTCCGGTCGGACCGTCGCCCCCGGCGGGAAGCCTCCCGTGGCATGAAACGGGTGTCGGCAACCGCTTTGTGGAACTAACCAGCATGGGCAATCCAACAGGAGGCAAACCATGCTGAACAACAAAGTCGCAATCGTCACCGGCGCTTCGAGCGGCATAGGCCGCGCCACGGCCCTGCTGTTTGCCCGGGAGGGCGCGGCGGTGATCGTCAATGCAAGAAACGAGGAGCCGCTTTCCGGGCTTGTGGAGGAGATCGGGGCAGGAGGCGGAAAAGCGGTCGCCGTCGCCGGCGACGTGGCCGAGGAGGATACTCATCGGAGGCTGGTGGAGACGGCGCTTGCCCGGTTCGGCGGGCTGGACATCGCCTTCAACAATGCCGGCACCGTGGGGCCTTACAAGCCCTTGGCGGAGGTGGCGCTGGACGAATGGCAACGCACACTCACGACCAACCTGACCAGTGCTTTCCTGGGCGCGCGGTCGCAGATCCCCGCCATGCTCGAACGCGGCGCCGGGTCGATCATCTTCACCTCGACCTTTGTCGGCACGAGCGTCGGCATTCCGGGCATGGCGGTCTATGCCGCGTCCAAGGCCGGTCTTGCCGGGCTGGTGAAGGGGATCACCGCCGACTACGGAGCTCGCGGCATCCGGGCCAACGCGCTGCTGCCGGGCGGCGTCGATACCCCCATGGCGGGAGATGCCGCCCAAAAGGAATGGGCGGCCGGCCTGCATGCCTTGAAGCGCATCGCGCGACCGGAAGAGATCGCCTCCTCAGCACTCTTTCTGGCAAGCCCGATGGCAAGCTTCGTCGCAGGAGCCTCGCTTTTTGCCGATGGCGGAAACGCCGCCGTCAAGTGACAAAAAAGAGGCCGCTTGCGCGGCCTCTTCCATCTGTGTCCGTCAGGCCCGGCTGCGCCTGCGGCCCTGATGACCGCCGCCGCGATGTTCCGAGCGGTTGTCGTTGCCGAATTTCACCGGGCCACGGTTTTCGCCCTGGCCGGAATTCGCGGTGCGGCCCTGGCCGCCGTTGTGCGCCTTGCGCTGGTTGCCGGCCTCATGGGCGCCATGGGCTGCATGTTCCCGCTTGCCCTGGCCCTTGCCGTGTCCGCCGTTGCGGTTTTCGCCGCGGTGCGGGCGGCTTTCTCCGTCCTGCGAACCGAACTGCTTCTTTGCCGGGCGGAAATCCGAGGTGAAGTCGAGATCGTTGTCAGCCTCGACGCGAGAGATCTCCTCTCCGCGACGCTGGCCGCGAAAATCCTCGTTGCGGCGATTGTCGCGATGTGGGCGGTCGCCACCGCGATGTTCCTGGCGCTGCGGACGTTCGCCGCGTTCGTTCACCTGCATTTCGGCTTCCGCGCCGTCCTTCTGGAAAAACGGCTTGCGAGCCGGCCGCTCGCGACGTTCCGGACGGCCTTCGCCCTGCGGGCGGCCTTCCCCGCCGCGGCCGCGACCCTGTCCATTGCCACGACCGCGATTGTTGCCGCGGCCGCGATTATTGCCGCGGACCGGACGATTGAGTGCTTCCGGCCGCTCGCCCGAGGCCGTTGCGATCTCGATGCCCATCAGGCGTTCGATATCGCGCAGCAACAGCGTTTCGTCCGGCGCGCAGAAGGCGATCGCGACGCCGTCGCGTCCGGCGCGGGCCGTGCGGCCGATCCGGTGCACATAGGCGTCCGGCACTTCCGGCAGGTCGTAGTTGAAGACATGCGTCACGCCGGGGATGTCGATGCCGCGGGCGGCGACGTCGGTTGCGACGAGGACGCGGACATCGCCGTCGCGGAAAGCCTTCAGCGCCCGCTCACGCTGGCCCTGGCTCTTGTTGCCGTGGATGGAAGCGACCGCGAACTCCACATGTTCCAGGTGCTTGGCGAGCTTCTCGGCGCCGTGCTTGGTGCGCAGGAAGACGATCGCGCGTCCGTCCGGATTGTCGGTGAGCGAGTCCTTGAGGATCTCGGTCTTGTCGTTCTTGCCGGCGACGAAATGCACGTACTGCTCGATCTTGTCGGCCGCCTTGCCGGGCGGGGTGACTTCCACCTTCACCGGGTCGGCAAGGTAATCCTGGGCGAGATCGGCGATCGCCTTCGGCATGGTGGCCGAGAAGAGCAGCGTCTGGCGCCGCGCCGGCACCATCCTGGAAATCTTGCGCAGGTCGTGGATGAAGCCGAGGTCGAGCATCTGGTCGGCCTCGTCGAGGACGAGATGGGTGACCTTGTCGAGCGCCACCGCACGGCGGTTGATGAGGTCGAGCAGGCGGCCGGGCGTCGCGACGAGGATGTCGGAGCCGGAGGCGAGCTGGAACTGCTGCTTGTTGATCGAAGCGCCGCCCACGACCGTGTTGATCTTCAGCGGCGTCTTCCTGATGAAGCCCCGCAGGTTGACAGCGATCTGGTTGACCAGTTCGCGGGTCGGCGCCAGCACGAGTGCACGCACGGAGCGGGCCTCGGGCTTCTTGCCGTCCTTCAGCAGCATCTCGATGATGGGGAGGCCGAAAGCGGCGGTCTTGCCGGTGCCGGTCTGGGCAAGGCCGATCATGTCGCGGCCCTGGAGAAGAAGCGGGATTGCCTGCGCCTGGATCGGCGTCGGCGTTTCGTAGCCGAGCTGGGAGAGGGTGGCTACGATCTGCTTGGCAAGGCCAAGCTCATGGAAATTCGTCAAGTCGAATACCTTTCGGGGGCGCCAAAAGCTATCGCCGGGCTGGCTGTTGAAAGCCGTCCGGTCTGCCTCTGGCGTCAAGAACCCCGCGTGAAATGGGAACTTGTAAGTTGGAAAAGAGCTTTCCAGCGCTGAGCCCCCGTTCAGAGGGCGTTGGTTTCGTTCGCGCCTTGTCCCTTCTTCGCGATGATCTTCTTGACGCGGGGCAGCTCACGCGGCTGCCGGAAGGTGAAAGCCTGCCGCGCATTTGGTGGGTTTCCGGGCAAAAGTCAAGCGAATGTTTTGCGATTGCGAAGCGAACCTGCCCGGCAGTCAGCGCCGTACGGACCATCCATCCCTCATTGGCGCACAAAGAAAAACCTGCCTCCGCGATTGCGGAGGCAGGTCGCTTCGGTGTCGTGGCCGGACGGTCAGTAGCGTTCGCAGACACGGGCGCGATAAGCATCGCCCCATTCGTTCTCGACCCATTCATAATGGCAGCGCGGTGCGTATTCGGTCCGGTAATAGGTACGGTGGTAGACCGGCGGGGGCGGCGGAGCATAGTCATACTCGGGCTCGGCATAGGCGGGCCGCTGCGCGCCGGAAACGATGGCGCCGCCGATGATGCCGCCTGCAAGTCCGGCTGCGACGCCGGTCCAGACATCGTGGTGTCGATTGCGGGCCTCGGCGGCCGGGGCGGTTGCCGTCAGGGCACCGGCGACGGTCAGCGCGATAAGGCCCGCGGAAACGCTTTTATGCAGTACGGACATGGCTTTGTTCCTTTCCCTTTTCTTCTTCAAGGGCACGAAAAGATGGTCGCCTCGAAAGGCGGCGGATTGATGGAAGTCCGCGCGAAGTAGTCTGAACGGCTGTTCAGGCTTCCGCAGCTTCCGGATGATTTTGTCGGGATTGAACGTAACCGGAAATGGTAATTCGGCAAAATTGCGGCAATACGCCGGCTTTCTCGCGGCATCGAAAAATCGGCTGGAACGCCGCTTTCCTGTTCACACCGGGCCATGCGTGAGTCTTCTTTCTCTCCGCGGTGCCGGTGGCGGCTTCCGCTGGGGCAGATGCCTGCCTGAAGAGGCCGTTGGGGATCGTTCTCCGTCAAGCTCCGGACGCCGCGTCAGCCGGAGAGAATTATAAAGCAGCCACAGGTTGTGTCTGCGGGCGCGGTAAAGATGGGGCGGCAATCCTGCCCTTATTCGTTTCATTGGCCCGTATTCGCGTGCAGTCGTCAGGATTTCGTCTTTCCTGCCCCTGATCGTCAGCGGATCAAGGCCGTCTGCGCTCGCAACGGCGGCGGGGCAGGAGGCGGAAGCGCAGGACGGAAAAATCGCGGGAATTGTGAAACTTGTCTTTCATCAACAACACGTTGTTAACGCTCGCTATGGTGTTATCAGCCGATGGAGGAAAAACGAATCATGCGTTGATCGGCCGATACGACGGAGCGGGGGAAGTGGAGACGGAAAGCGAACTCTTGAAAACGGCGTGCGAGCGGATCAACGATCTCGCCGAACCCGCTTTCATCAAGGACAGCGCCCTTACATATGTGGCGGTGAACGCCGCCTATGCGCGTCTCTTCGGTCTGCAGCCCGACGACTTCGCCGGCATGCAGAGCCGGGGCCTCTGCGGTGCGGCGGAGGATGCCGACCGCCGGGAGAAGGAATGCCGGGCGATCGTCTTCGGAACGGACGAGATCGCGCTCTGCCTCGACCGGGACGGTACGGTCCGTCATGAGATCCGCATCGAGCGGTTTCTGACGGAAAACGATCATACCTATCTCTTCGGAACCTTCGGAATGATTTCATCCGTGGATGGTGCGCGCCCTTCGGGCGGCATGCCTTCGTCGCTGCCCGAAGGGCAGCAGGGCGAGGGGCTCTCGATCGTCGACGGAGGGCTCATCGACGACGCTCTCGACATGCTGGAAATGGGCATCGGCATCTACGACAGGAACGACGCGCTGCTCTACTGGAACGCCGAGCTTTCGAACTATTTCGCCTCGATGTCGATTGACGTCCGCCGGGGCATGACGCTCGGGGAAATCCTCGGCTACGCCTATGACCGGCGCAAGCGCCTTGCGCCCCAGAGCGTCACGTCGGAAACACCCGACAGGGAGGCCTGGATAGCGGAGCGGATGAAGCCGTTCCGGCTGCCCTATTCGGAGAGCATCTACCAGCTTTCCGACGGCCGGTGGATGCGGAGCCTCAACAAACGCCTCGAAAACGGCCTCCTGCTTGCGGTCCGCCACGACGTGACGGAATTCAAGGAGCAGGAGATGCTGCTCCGCACCCAGATTTCCGAAACGGGCCTGTTCCGCTCGGTCCTGGAGGACCTTCCGGTCCCCGTCTTCGTGCGCAACGGCGATCGTCAGCTCACCTATGCGAATGCCGCCTACGAGGCGATGCTGGGGAGCCCGCGCGGCCATTTTCTCGGCAAGACCGAGACGGAGATGTTTCCGCACGCGGCCGAGCGCTTCCGGCTGGAAAACGATCGCGTCCTGACGGGAGAAGCGATCGACAAGTCGGAGGATGTGACGTTCCCCGATGGTTCGGTCATCCCGGTCATCACCCGCCTGCGCCGCATCTCGACGCCTGACGGAGCGCATCATCTCGTCTGTTCGCGCATGGACGTCTCCCTGATCAAGGAGGCGCAGAAGAAGGCCGAGAAGCTCAGCCAGGACCTGCAGACGATCCTCGACGCCATACCGGTGGGGATCGCCATTCTCGACGACGAATTCAACTTCGAATACGCCAATCCGGGCTTCTATGGCTTCTGGGACGCGGGCGAGCAGTTCGACCTTCCGGGCCGCTCCTACCGCGATTTCCTCAAGGTCAATTTCGAGCACGGCATCTATGCCGGCTCGGGCCGGAGTTTCGACCAGATCTATGACGAGCGTATCGCCGCGCTGACGGGAGGCGGGGAGAAGCCGCCGATCGAGGTGAAGAGCCGCAACGGCCGCAGCATCGTGATTTCCGGCACGATGCTGACGGGCGGCAAGCTTCTCCTGAGCTACATGGACATCACGGCGGTCCGCAAGCGCGAGCAGGAGATTCACGAGGCGCGCGCGGCGCTCGAAAGGCACGGCGCCCTGATGCGCGATGCGACGAGCGCCATGTCCCAGGGCCTGCTCATCCTGCACGACGGCGAGATCATCTTTTGCAACGACGCGCTGCCCGGCATGCTCGACATGCCGGCCGACATGGTGCAGCCGGGCTGCCTCTGGCGCGATATCTTCCGCTATTGCGTGAGGCGCGGAGACCTCGGCACACCCGAGGTGGCGGCCGATATCCTCCGCCAGTGGGAAGAGAATATCGCAGCCGGCAAACCCGTCTTCGCGGCTTTCCGCGTCGAGGGCCGCAAGTGGATACATGTCGAGGCGAACCTCACCGGCAGCGATCACTGGCTGGCGGTCTTCACCGATGTCACGGACATGAAGGAGCGCGAGGAGGAGCTGACGCGGCTTCTGCAGCGCGCCGAGGCGGCGGACCGGGCGAAGTCCGAGTTCCTCGCCAACATGAGCCACGAAATCCGCACGCCCATGAACGGCGTGCTCGGCATGGCGGAGCTGCTTGCCAAGTCCAATCTCGACACCCGCCAGAAGACCTTCATCGACATCATCGTCAAGTCGGGCAACGCGCTGCTGACGATCATCAACGATATCCTGGACTTCTCCAAGATCGACGCGGGCCAGATGAAGCTTCGCAAGGCGCCGTTCGACCCTGTCGAGGCGATCGAGGACGTGGCGACATTGCTGTCCTCCTCGGCTGCCGAGAAGGATATCGAGCTCATCGTGCGCGGCGACGTCTCGGTGCGGGAGACCGTGATGGGCGATGCCGGCCGCTTCCGCCAGATCATCACCAATCTCGTCGGCAATGCGGTGAAGTTCACTGAAAAGGGCCATGTCTTCATCGACCTGATGTCGAAGCCGGCCGGCCCGGGCAGGATGATGCTGACCGTCCGCATCGAGGATACCGGGCTCGGCATTCCGGAAGAGAAGCTGAAGTCGGTCTTCGAGAAGTTCTCGCAGGTGGATACGTCTTCCACCCGCCGCCACGAAGGCACCGGCCTCGGACTTGCCATCACCGCCGGCCTTACCGAGCTCTTCGGCGGCCATATCGAGGTGGCAAGCAAGCCGGGCCGCGGTTCGGTCTTCACCGTGCACCTGCCGTTCGACGTGGTCAGCGAAAGGAATGCGCGGGCCGCCTTGCCCGTCAACACCAGCGGCGCGCGCGTGCTCGTGGTCGACGACAACGCCGTCAACCGCCGCATCCTCACCGAGCAGCTCACCATCTGGGGGTTCGAGACGGTCGCGGCCGACAACGGCGCCGAAGGCCTGGCGATCCTCGAAGAGGCAAGCCGTCTCGGCATCGTCGTCGATGCGATCGTGCTCGACTACCACATGCCGGAGATGAACGGCCTCGATTTCGCAAGACTCATGCGGAGCGATCCGCTCCTGGACGATACCGGCGTCATCTTCCTGACCTCCATGGACATGGCGGGCGACGACAGCATCTTTGCCGCCCTGAACATCCAGGCCCACCTGATGAAACCCGCCCGCGCCAACCTCCTGCGCAGCACGGTCATCGATGTGGTCCGCACGATCCGCACCAGGCGTCGCGCGATGGAGAGCCCGTCGTCCACCACGCCATCCCAGCTTGCCGCGAATGCGCCGGTCGCGGGCGTCTCGGCCTCAGCCGTTCTGTCGGGGCCGGAACCCGGCGGGGAGCCGGCCTCGACGCTGCCGATGCCTTCCGCGCCGACGCTCGACGTGCTGGTCGCCGAGGACAACGAAGTCAACCGGATCGTGTTCACGCAGATCCTGCAGTCGACCGGCTGGCGGTTCCAGATCGTGAACAACGGGGCCGAGGCGGTCGACGCCTGGCGGCAGCACGACCCGGCCGTGATCATCATGGACGTGTCGATGCCCGTCATGAACGGTCATCAGGCGACCCAGAAAATCCGCGAACTGGAGCTGGAGACCGGCGCCCATACGCCGATCATCGGCGTGACCGCGCATGCGCTCGAAACCGACCGAGAGCTTTGCCTGCAGGTCGGCATGGACGACTATCTGTCCAAGCCGATCAGCCCCGAAGCGCTGGAGGCCAAGATCCGCGTCTGGATCGGCGGCGCGATCGTGACTTCGGCTTCGCTTTGATATCGCGGCTTTGCCGGACTTCCGGCGTGACTGGCCGATGCGGCACCGGCCGCGTCTCCCGAAATTCGTTCTTATTGGGGCGAATTCGGCAGCAGAACATTATTTTACTTTAACATGACCGGCCTCACGGGGAGGCGTAGATGTGGCGGAGGCTGAACGCTGCCGGCGGCAATCGCCGCGACGCGACAGCGCGAGACAGCCTCCGGGAAGCCCTTGCTTCCAATCTTTGGAGGAGAAGCGCCATGCGCCGATTCATCAAGACAACCACTCTATCCGCTCTTCTGCTCTCGATCGTGGCCGGCGGAGCCCTTGCCGCCTCGGGCGCGGCCAGCGATTCCACGTCGGGAGACTATTACGAAGGGATCGATCCGCATGCCACGTCACCGGCTCCCGCTCCGATGATGATGCCGTCCGCCGTTTCCGCGCCGTCCGGCATTCATAGGGTCGTGGCCGAAGGGCCGAGGCTCAGGCATGTGCTTGCGGAATTGCGCACCGACGATCGCAGGATCGGTGCCGACCGGCGCGAAGGCAAGATGACCGCGACGGCGTCGAATTCGGTCAGGCGCGAGGAAGCGGATATTCGCGCGCAGGCGATTGCGGTCGCCGACCGGCATGACGGGGTCATACCCAACCGGAACTATCACCGGATCGTGCAGGAAATGCACAAGCTGAACCAGGATATCGTCCGGCTGAGTTGACGCGGCCTGCTTGGGACCGGCGTCGAGACCGTCATTTAAAGGGGGCCGCCTCGACGCCGGTCATGTCCGCTCAGCCGGATTTTTGGTCCGGTTTCATTCCGCACAGCATTTCGCGTTTTCCCGCAAAGCCCACGCGGCGTTCGACGGCGAAACCGGCCGCCGTCAGGTTGCGGCGCACGAAGCCCGCGGCGGCATAGGTACCGAACGTGCCGCCCGGCGCGGTCTTTTCGTAGAGCGCCTGCATCAGCTCCGGCGACCACATGTCCGGATTGCGCGAGGGCGCGAAACCGTCGAGGAACCAGGCGTCGAAACCGGGCTCGGCTGCCATGACGCTTTCCAGCGCCGGCCCGCAGGCCACCGTCAGGCGTGTCCGGGCATCCATCCGGAGCTCCACCCTGCCTGCGGGTTCGTCCGGCCAGGCGGCGACGAGCGCCTTGCGTTCCGCATCGATTTCCGGCCAGCGGGAGAGCGCCCGGTCGATCTCCGTCCGCTTCATCGGATAGAGTTCGAACGACATGAAGTGCAGTCCGGCGCCGGTCGTGCGGGAAAGCTTCCACTGCCGCCAGGTCTCGCAGAAGTTCAGCCCGGTGCCGAAGCCGAGTTCGCCGATCCTGAAGTCTCCAGCCGGTGATGCCGGCCGTGTCCAGCGATCCGGCAGGCCGTTGCCGGCGAGGAAGGTGTGGCCGCATTCCAGCCGCCCATCGGTGCGGCAATAAAAATGATCGCCAAATTCCCTGGAATACGGCATATCGCCTTCGTGCCAGTCCAGGGTCCGGGAAACCGGCGTCTGGCCGGGGCTTGGAATAATTTCGGGGTCACGGTCGCTCATGGGACATGCGGATAATCCTGCCGGCTGCGGCGGTCAATCGTCGGGTCTCGCGCCGCCGGATCTGGCCGCGCCGGATTTCATGGCGCGGGATCTTCCCGCCTCCGTCGATCTCGTCATCCTCGGCGGCGGTATCATGGGGTTGTGGGCGGCGGTGAAGGCCGAGCAGCTCGGCATCGGGACGCTGCTCGTGGATGCGGGCCGGCTGGCGCAAGGGGCGAGCGGCGGGCTGCTCGGCGCGTTGATGCCGCATATGCCGGACAGGTGGAACGACAAGAAGCAGTTCCAGTTCGATGCGCTGCTCTCCCTCGAAGACGAGATCGCCGGGCTGGAGGCCGCAACCGGCGTCGGCTGCGGCTACCGGCGGTCGGGGCGATTGATCCCGCTGCCGAAACCGCACCTGAGGACGATCGCGCTTCGCCATTCGCAGGATGCGGAGGCTTGCTGGCACCAGCGAGGACGCCGCTTTCACTGGCGGGTGCTCGACCGCCCGCCTCTGGCGGGCTGGCCGGACGCATCCTTCTGCAATGCGGGTCTCGTCCACGACACGTTCGCGGCCCGCGTCTCGCCGCGCGGGCTGACATCGGCGCTCGCCGCATTCCTGCGATCCGCCCGGCATGTGCGGGTCATCGAAGGCATGGAGGCCGAGCGGATCGAGCCGAAGGCGGGCAGGGTGGTTTTCCGGGGCGGCGAGAGCGTGGCTTTCGGCCATTGCATCGTTGCGGCCGGGCACCGGTCCTTTCCGCTTGTCGAAGCGGTTTCGCCGCCATTGCCGCGTCCGGTCGGCCAGCCGGTCAAGGGACAGGCCGCCCTTTTGAAGGCCGAGGCCGATCCCGCCCTGCCGGTCGTCTTCCTGAACGGTCTTTATGTCGTTGCCCATGAGGGCGGCCAGGTCGCGGTCGGCAGCACCAGCGAGGATGTCTTCGACGACCCGTCCTCGACAGACGACCGTCTCGAAGACCTTGTCATCCGCGCCCGTGAACTCGTGCCGGCGCTGAGGGCCGCGCCTGTTGTCGAACGCTGGGCGGGACTTCGCCCCAAGGCGATCGATCGCGATCCCATGGTCGGGCCGCACCCGGATCACGCGCGTTTGATTGCTCTCACAGGTGGTTTCAAGGTGAGCTTCGGCCTTGCCCATGAACTGGCCGCAGCGGCGCTCAACGCTGTGATTTCTCGGGAAATACGGCTTCCTGCGTCATTTACGCTCGAAAATCATCTTGCTGTCGCTTCGCGTTAAACGCGAAGTTCCACCGGTCCCGTCGTCAATCTGTCACGCAAATCACTTAACCCCCTGCCTGAGAGGGATTGTTGAGCATTGCGTAAAGCACGGGGCAAGGAAGGAAGCACGAGAAGGTGACGCATGCGCTATGCCATTCATTTCACGCCCCCGGCTCATGATCCGCTGACGCTTGCCGCGGCCCAGTGGCTCGGCCGCAATGCCTTTTCCGGCGAGGCCATGGAGCCGCCGGCGATCCGCGGCATCGGCCTCCACGACATCGCTTTCAACACGGCGCTGCCCCGGCGCGAGGGTTTCCACGCGACGCTGAAGGCACCGTTCCGCCTGGCGCCCGACATCACCGAATCGATGCTGCTGCGGCACCTGATGCGGTTTGCCGGCGCTCACGACCCGTTCGAACTGCCGAGGCTCGAAGTGGTTCGTCTCGGCAATTTCTTCGGTCTGGCGCCGGTGATCCCCTGCGAGACGATGCGCTTCCTCGCGGCGTCCGTGGTGCAGGAGTTCGACGTCTTTCGCGCGCCCCTGACCGAGGCCGAGCTGGAACGCAACGATCCCGGCGATCTTTCCGCGCCGCAATTCGCCAACCTGCATCGCTGGGGTCATCCCTACGTGATGGATGAGTTCCGTTTCCACATGACGCTGACGGGGCCGTTGTCGGCTTTCGACATGCCGCATTTCGAACTGGCGCTGCGCGATCATTTCGAGCCTTATCTGAAGCGGCTTGTCGAGGTCGCCAATCTGGCTCTCTTCGTGGAGGAGGAGCCGGGGGCTCCGTTCCTGGTGCATTCCCTGCATCCGATGGGCCGGGTGGCGGCGCGGAAGATCGCCTGACGCGCGCCGTCTGAGGGCGGGCCGGTGTCACTTTTGTTCAAGAAGCGGCGGCGGAAAACTGCTATATCCGCGCGATGGACAGCATTTCGCAGGAACAGGCCGCAGACCACATGCCGCTGGCGGACGCGGAGACCACCCGCTTCTGGCGGGATGGTCGCTTCGGCGGCATGGAGTGCCTGAGTGCGACCTTCCTGACCCACGAATTCGCTCCGCACGCGCATGATACGTTCAGTATCGGCGCCATCGAGAAGGGGGTCCAGGTCGCGACCATCCGCGGCACGCGGGAGGCGTCGGGGCCGGGCGATCTCTATCTCATCAACCCCGGCGAGATCCATGACGGCGCTCCGAGGGGAGGCGGTTATCGCTACCGGATGATCTATCCGGACCTGTCGCTTTTCCGCGAAATCCTGGAAGACGTTACCGGAAAGCCGGTTCAGGGCACGCCGGCATTCGGCAGGCAGATTCTCCACGATCAGGCGCTCGCCGATGCCTTCCACGAGGCGCACCGTACGCTGGAAGAAGGGAACGGCGCATTGGAGACCGGGCAGGCCATGTTCCTGGTGCTGGACGCCATGTTCCGGCGGCACGGCAGCTCGATCGTCGTGCCGACCGACACGGCCGAACGCTCCGCGATCCACAGGGTCCGCGATTATCTGGTCGAACGCTTCGCATCCGATGTCGGCCTGCCGGAACTGGCCGCCGTGGCCGGACTGAGCCGTGCCCACATGATCCGCGCCTTCCGCAAGGAATTCCACATCACGCCGCATTCCTTCCTCACCCACATCCGTATCCGCGAGGCACGCAGGCGCCTGCGGGAAGGCGGCCAGCCGGCGGAGATCGCGCTCGAATGCGGCTTTGCCGACCAGGCGCATTTCACCCGCCATTTCAAGGCGCGCACGGGGCTGACGCCGGGGCAGTACCGCGTCCGTTGAATTGTGTCTCCAGGCGGCGATATGCTCGCTCGATCCGCTGGCAGGCGTCACTTTCGTTCAAGACGGTCCAGCCGCGCCGCTCTATCACCTCCGCTCCAACCGGAGGTCTTTGATGTGCGTGAGAATAACGGATTGCGGGATTTCCTTGGCGGCGCGCGGGCGATCGCTCCGCTCATCGCCGCGGTGATCCCGATCGGCCTCGTCTTCGGCGCCGTGGCGGCCACGAAGGGCCTGACCCCTGCCGAGGCGGGGTTGATGAGCGCGCTCGTCTTTGCTGGCGGGTCGCAATTCGTGGCCATGGACATCTGGAGCCATCCCGCTTCATGGGCGGGCGTCGGCTTCGCGGCGCTGCTCGTCAATATCCGCCATGTGCTGATGAGTGCGTCGCTCGGAACAAAGATGCAGGCCTTCTCCTCGCGTTCCCGCTATCTCTCCATGCTCTTCCTTGCCGATGAGATCTGGGCGATGGCGGAATTCCGCGCCGATGCGTCAAGGCTCACGCCGGCCTGGTTCGCCGGGCTTGCCGTACCCTTCTACCTCGCCTGGATTCTGTCGGGCGTCGCGGGGGCTGCGCTCGGCGCCTTCCTCGGCGATCCGGCGACGCTCGGGCTGGATTTCGCCTTCCCCGCGGTTTTCATCGTGCTGGCGATGGGGTTCTGGAAAGGGCCGGAGACCGGCGCCGTCCTGCTCGCAAGCGGTGCCGCCGCCGTCCTTGCCCGGCATTTCGTGCCGGGCGTCTGGTACATCGCGGCAGGCGCCGTGGCGGGCCTTCTCGCGGCCTTCGCCGGCGGTGCCCGCCACGATGTGGAGGTCGCGCCGTGACTGTCGATCTCGCGACCCTCCTCGCCATCCTTGCCATGGCGGCGGCCACGATCCTCACGCGTGTCGGCGGTCTTTTCCTGATCCGCTACGTCTCGCTGGAGGGCGGCCGGCGCAAGGCGATCGAATCGATTCCGCCCGCGGTTCTGATAGCGGTCGTCGCGCCGACCGCATTTGCCACCGGCCTTGCCGAGGCGATCGCCTGCGCGGTGACTGCTTTTGCGGCACTTCGCCTGCCGATGCTCGTTTCCGTGGCACTCGGCGTCGCCTCCGTCGCGGTTCTCCGGGCACTCGGCATCTGAACGACGTTTCGGTCTCGACATCCGCGGAAAGGGTGCGCTACCGTCCCGGCGTCAGACGTCCGGGGTGAATTTGATGCAGGCAAAAGACTATCCGCGCGACCTTGTCGGCTACGGCCGCAATATTCCCGATCCGAAATGGCCGGGCGGCGCCCATGTCGCGGTCCAGTTCGTGATCAACTACGAAGAGGGCGGGGAAAGTTCGATCCTCGACGGCGACCCCGCCTCGGAATCGCTGTTGTCGGAAATCGTCGGCGCGGCGCCCTGGCCGGGCCAGCGCAACCTCAACATGGAATCGATCTACGAATACGGCTCGCGCGCCGGTTTCTGGCGGTTGTGGCGCTTGTTCACCGAACTGAAGGTGCAGGCGACCGTCTACGGCGTGACGCTTGCCATGGCCCGCAACCCGGAAGCGGTCGCGGCCATGAGGGAAGCTGGCTGGGAGATCGCCAGCCACGGTTATCGCTGGCTGGAATACAAGGATTTCCCCGAGGCCAGGGAGCGGGAGCATATCCGGGAGGCGGTGCGGCTGCATACCGAGCTTGCAGGCGAGCGGCCCTACGGCATGTACCAGGGCAAGCCCTCCGGCAATACGTTGCGTCTCGTCATGGAGGAGGGAGGTTTCCTCTATTCCTCCGACAGCTACGCGGACGACCTTCCTTACTGGGTGCCGGGGCTTGAAGGGAAACCCTTCCTGATCATCCCCTATACGCTCGAGACCAACGACATGCGGTTCGCGACGCCCCAGGGGTTCAACGCGGGCGACCAGTTCTTCAATTACCTCAAGGACGCTTTCGACGTGCTCTACCGGGAGGGCCGCGAAGGCAGCCCGAAGATGATGTCGGTCGGCCTCCATTGCCGTCTCGTGGGGCGGCCGGGCCGCGCGGCGGCGCTGCGCCGTTTCATCGAATACGTGCTCTCCCACGACAAGGTCTGGGTGCCGCGCCGCATCGAGATCGCCAACCACTGGCACGAGCATCACATGCCGGCAGGTGACCTTTGACCGCGCGGGCCGATTTCATCGAAAAGTTCGGCGGAGTGTTCGAGCATTCGCCGTTCATCGCCGAGCGAGGTTATGACGCGGGCCTGATGCTCGTGCCGCTCACCGCGAAGGGCGTGCATGCCGCGTTCGTCTCGATCTTCCGCAAGGCGAGCCGCGAGGAACGGCTCGGCGTGCTGCGCGCCCATCCGGATCTTGCCGGGCGGCTGGCGATCGCCGGCGCGCTCACCGAGGACAGCAAAAAAGAACAGGCCGGCGCCGGCCTCGACCGTCTGAGCCCGCAGGAGCATGCCCGCTTCACCGAGCTCAACGCCGCCTATACGGAAAAATTCGGTTTTCCCTTCATCATCGCCGTGAAGGGGCTTAACAAGGACGATATCCTCGCCGCTTTCGAACAGCGCATCGACAACAGCGTCGAGGAGGAGTTCGCGACCGCCGCCGCTCAGGTCGAGCGTATCGCGCTCCTGCGCCTGCAATCCCTGCTTCCGGAGACTTGAATGACCGAGACGACCGACAACAACCTGCCATCCTTCGCGATCGGCGCGATCAATCTCGCTTCCGCACGTCTCGGTGCGAAAGGCCTTTACGCCACGGACGAATTCTTCGCGCCGCTGGAACGCATGCTCAACGACGTGCCGGCAAGCTTCGATCCGGACCTCTACGACGACAACGGAAAGTACATGGACGGCTGGGAAAGCCGTCGCAAGCGGGTGCCGGGCCATGACTTCGCCATCGTGAAACTCGCCATGCCGGGCCGTATCTTCGGTTTCGATGTCGATACCAGCTATTTCACCGGCAACTATCCGCCGCATTCCTCGATCGAGGCTGCATTCGTGGAGGATGGCGATCCGACCGACGCCACGGTCTGGATCGAGATTCTCGGCAAGTCGCCGCTCGGCCCGAGCGCGCATCATTTCTTCGAGAATGCGGACAAGGACAGGATCTGGACGCATCTGAGGCTGCATATCTATCCGGATGGCGGCATCGCGCGTTTGCGGGTCTACGGTTCCGCGCATTTCGACTGGAGCAAGGTCGGTCCGGCCGAGGAGATCGATCTGGCCTATATCTTCCACGGGGCCAAGGCGCTTGCATGGTCGGACGCCCACTACGGCCATCCGGACAAGATGCTGGGGCCGGGGCGCGGCATCAACATGGGCGACGGCTGGGAGACCAAGCGCCGCCGCGGACCGGGCCATGACTGGGCGGTGATCCGCCTCGGCCACCCCGGCACGATCGGGCGCGTCGTCGTGGACACGCATTTCTTCAAGGGCAATTTCCCGGATACGTGCGAGCTTCTCGGCGCCTTCCTGCCCGAACTCGGCGATACGCTGACGGAAGCGGAGATTGCCGCATCCGAAAACTGGAAGCCGATCCTGCCGCGCCAGAAGCTGCAGATGGATCGCATCCATGAATACGGTGCCGGCGCGGTTGCAGATATCGGCCCGGTCACCCATGTGCGTTACGCCATGCATCCCGACGGCGGCACGATGCGGCTGAGGCTCCATGGAACCAAGGCGTGAGTTCTTTCCTCGATACGCTGCCTCGCCTATATTGACGGCATCGGGAGTGATGCCGTCATGAGACTGTCGGAAGCCAGAGCCATATGAGTGCGGATCGCCTTGGGGAATATCTCGACCGGATGCGGTCTGCCGCCCGCCAGGCCTGCGAATTCGTGGCTGATATGGATCAGGAGGCGTTTCTCTCCGACGTCCGCACGCAGATGGCTGTCGGGATGGCGTTGATCCTGATCGGGGAAAGCGCCTCGAAGATCATGCTCCATCATCCGGATTTTCCCGTCGACCACCCGGATATCCCGTGGTCGAAGATGACGGGGATGCGCAGTTTCGTTGATCATGACTATTTCGAACTGGAGATTGCCGTCGTCTTCGATACGGTGAAGCTTTCCCTTCCGGCGCTGATCGACCAGCTCGATTCCCTCCGTAACTGGCGTGCGCAGGGTGAATAACGGAGGAATGGCGTGAGCGAGCATCTGGAAATCCTGCCCCTGACCAAGGCCGCCTTCGCCCCGTTCGGCGATGTGATCGAGGCCGATCCTTCGACGAGGCGGCTCATCAACGGCGGAACGACGGAGCGCTATCATGCGCTGGCAAAGCCGGTCGTGATCGGCGAGACCGCTCCGCTGATCTTCAATATCTTCCGTGGCCAGCCGAGGCAGTTTCCCTATGCCGTCGCGATGATGGAGAGACATCCTTTCGCGAGCCAGAGCTTCACGCCTCTCTCGGGGCGGCCGTTCCTGCTCGCGGTTGCCGATGACGAGGGCGGGCGGCCCGGCAGGCCCAGGGTTTTCCTCGCCTCGCCGCAGCAGGGCGTCAACTATTTTCCCAATGTCTGGCATCATCCGCTGATGGCGCTTGGCGCCGTCAGCGACTTCCTTGTGGTGGACCGGGAGAATCCGCCGGAAAACTACGAGGAATTCTTCTTCGACACCCCCTATATCGTCTCGGAGCCCAGCCTATGACCGGCCTCACCACCCATGTGCTCGATACCGCAAGCGGAACGCCTGCCGAAGGGTTGAGGATCGATCTCTACCGCCTCGACGGCGGGGCGCGCGAGAAGCTGAAGTCGGTTGCGACCAACAGCGACGGCCGGGTCGATGGCGGGCCCATCCTGATCGGCGATGCGTTTGCGGCGGGGGAATACGAACTCGTCTTCCATGCCGGCGATTATCTTCGTTCACGCGGTGTGAAGCTTGCGGAACCCGCCTTCCTCGACGTGATCCCGATCCGCTTCGGCATTTCGGACACGGCGGCGCATTATCACGTTCCGCTGCTTCTCTCGCCTTATGGTTACTCGACCTACAGGGGGAGCTGATGCGCTTTGCCGCGATCGCCGACGTTCATGGAAACTGCGCGGCATTGCAGGCGGTGCTGGAGGATATCGCCGCTCTCGGCATCCGGAACATCGTCAATCTCGGCGATTGCCTGAGCGGCCCGCTGGAAGCGGGACGGACCGCCGATCTGATGCTGCTCCTCGACATGAATGCCACCGTGACGGTTCGGGGCAATCATGACCGCTATCTCGTCGAAACGCCTCCCGGGGCGCTGGCGCCTTCCGATTCCCATGCCTATTCACAGCTTTCGCAAAGGCATTTCGACTGGCTGCGCCGTCTGCCCTTCAGCGCCGTCTACCGAGGGGAGGTGTTCCTGTGCCATGCGACGCCCCAGGACGACGGCGTCTACTGGCTCGAGAAGGTATCGAACGACGGCGCTCCCTTCCTCAGACCGGCGGCGGAGATCGAAGCGATGGCGCAGGGCATCGACCAGCCTCTCATTCTGTGCGGTCACAGCCATGTCGCCCGGGCGGTCCAGCTCTCGGATGGCCGCTTGATCGTCAATCCGGGCAGTGTCGGCTGCCCGGCCTATGACGACGACAAGCCGTTCTTCCACAAGGTGGAGACCGGCCACAGCATGGCCTCCTATGCAATTCTGGAAAAGACGGCCGCCGGCTGGGTGCCCGAGTTCCGCAACGTCCTCTACGACCATATGGCGATGTCGCGGCTGGCGGCTGAAAATGGCCGCCCCGACTGGGCCATGGCGCTGGCCACGGGGCGGGTGGAATAGAATGGCCGTATATTGATCCGGATGAAGACTTGTACTATTTATTGTACATGTCCCAGTCGGAGGCGCCGATGCGCACAATCATGTTTTCCCAGGCCCGCCAGGAGCTTGCAAGCCTTCTCGATGAGGTTTCGAATGATCGAGTGCCGGTAGAGATCGTGCGCCGCGACAAGCCTTCGGCCATCTTGATCGACAAGGATGAATATGAGGGCATGCTGGAGACGCTTCATCTGATGTCGACCCCCGCCAACGCAATGCGTCTGATGGAAGCGCTCGCCGATGCGAAAGCCGGAAAGGGTCTTGTTTATCACGATCTGATCGATCCTGAAGAATAAGACGAATGTTGCTGGCATGGCAGGCCCATGGGTGGGCTGATTATCTGTACTGGCAAGAACATGACCGAAAGATGCTCGTCCGGATCAACGAGCTTCTGCGAGATGCCATGCGCCATCCGTTTGAAGGCCTGGGGAAGCCGGAGCCTTTGCGTGGTCAGATGAAAGGAGCCTGGTCACGCCGGATTTCCCAGGAACATAGGCTCGTTTATTATGTAGAAGGCCAGGGAGACCGGCAGTTGCTCACGATCCTCCAATGCCGTTTCCACTACTGAGCCGGCACGTCTGAAACCTTTCGGCAATCCTTGGCCGGGATACTTCTCTCCGATTCGACAGGAGAGATTCTGATGGCCCAATCGCGCGGAAAATCCGGTTCAAGGCGCAAAGGCGGCAAGCGCCCGTCGTCGGGCGGTTCCAGTTCATCGCTCTGGCCATGGCTGGCGGCCCTCGTGGTGATCGGTGGCGGCGTGGCGCTTTATGAGAACTCGGCGGCAGCCCGCCGCTTCGTCGCGGGCCTGAAGGCCGAAAGGCCCGCGCATGTCGCGGCAAAAACCGTGTCCGTTCCGGAAAAGCCGGTGCCGCCCAAATCTGTTGCCGCGATCTCCCACCGGCCGGTGACGCTGCGGCCGCAGACGCCGCCGGACGAAAGCCATACGGCGGCGATCATCCCGCCGGCGCCGATCGGCAAGCCGGTCCTGGACAACGCTCCCAGGGCCGCGGACGCGCCGAAGGCGGATGAGGGGCTTGCCGGCGCCTATCAGGCGAAATTCTATCTCTGCGGATCGGCAAAGCAGGACGATTGCGTCGTCTCCGCCGACCGCTTCGTCTTCCACGGCCAGAAGATCCGGCTCGTCGGCATCGAGGTGCCGGATATCAAGAAACCGGCCTGCGAGGCGGAGCGGATCAAGGCGAGCGATGCGGAACTCAGGGTGCGCGCCTTCCTCGATTCGGGACCGTTCGAGCTGGTCACCTGGCAGGGCAACGATGCGGAAGTCGAGGGCCACAAGCTGAGGCAGGTGACACGCAACGGCATGTCGCTTTCCGACATTCTCGTCCGCGAAGGGCTTGCCCGCAAGCCGGGGGTCAAGGGCGGCTGGTGCTGAGCCGCCTCGCCGGAGCCTCGTTCAGAACGGCAGGTTCGCCAGGATATTGCGGTCGACCGTCTGGATGTCCCGTTTGCCGCAAAGCGCCATCGTGACGTCCATCTCCTTGCGGATGATTTCGAGTGCGGTCGTCACGCCGGGCTTGCCCATCGCGCCGAGGCCGTAGAGGAACGGGCGGCCGATATAGGTGCCGCGCGCGCCGAGCGCGACGGCCTTGAGGACATCCTGGCCGGACCGGATGCCGCCGTCGAAATGGACTTCGATCCGGTCGCCGACCGCGTCGACGATCCTGGGCAGCATGCTGATCGAGGAGGGGGCGCCGTCGAGCTGGCGGCCGCCGTGGTTGGAGACGATGATCGCATCCGCGCCGGTATCGGCGGCGGCGCGGGCGTCTTCCTCGTCGAGAATGCCCTTGATGATCAGCTTGCCGCCCCAGAGGTCCTTGATCCAGCGGACGTCGTCCCAGGACAGGCGGGGGTCGAATTGCTCCGCCGTCCAGGCGCCGAGCGAGGAGAGATCGGAAACGTTGCTTGCATGGCCGACGATATTGCCGAAACCGCGGCGTTTCGTGCCGAGCATTTCCAGGCACCAGCGCGGGCGGGTGGCGAGCTGCAGCGCCGTGTTCAGCGACGGCTTCGGCGGGGCGGCGAGGCCGTTTCTCAGGTCCTTGTGGCGCTGGCCGAGGATCTGCAGGTCGGCGGTGACGACGAGCGCCGAGCACCTGGCCGCCTTGGCGCGGCCGATCAGCCGCTCGATGAAGCCGCGGTCCTTCATCACGTAAAGCTGGAACCAGAAGGGCCTGGACGTCACCGAGGCGACGTCCTCGATCGAGCAGATGCTCATGGTGGAGAGCGTGAAGGGTACGCCGAATTCCTCGGCGGCCCTGGCGGCCAGCATCTCGCCGTCGGCGTGCTGCATGCCGGTCATGCCGGTCGGGGCGAGCGCCACGGGCATCGCCGCCTTTTCGCCGATCATCGTCGTTTCCAGCGAGCGGTTGGTCATGTCGACCAGGACGCGCTGACGCAGCTTGATCTTCGCAAAATCCTCCTCGTTGGCCCTGTAGGTCCCTTCGGTCCATGCGCCGCTATCGGCATAGTCGAAGAACATTTTCGGCACACGACGGCGGGCAAGGATTTTCAGGTCTGCGATGGTCAGCGGCTTGGACATTGTCTGCATCTTCCTCCGGAACGTTCCGGAGAACTATCACATCCGAAGCGCATCGCCAGAGGAAACATCCGCCCGCAACGGGGTTTTTGGGAAAGCGCGCCGGCCTTGCGGCTGTTCGTTTCACAGGCGCGCGGAGGAGTGTCCCGGCAGCCATCGGTTTCCTCAATGCGAAGGGTGCCGGATGGAGAACGCCGTCATTGCCTTCGTCAAAGACTGCTCTTCATCTCCTTTCCCGCCACATAGGTCTCCACCACCGCGCGGTCGTCGCCCATGGTTTGCAGCAGGAACAGTTCCTCGGGCAGCGTCTTCACCGTCTCCATGCGCAGCTTCATCGCCGGCGTGGATGCGGCGTTCAGCACCACGAGGTCGGCATGGGTGCCGGGTTCGAGCGTGCCGATATCATCCGCCATCGAAAGGGCCTCGGCATTGCCGCGGGTCATCAGGTAGAAGCTTTCGAGCGGGTTGAGGCGCTCGCCGAGCAATTGCTGGATCTTGTAGGCCTCGTCCATCGTCCGCAGCATCGAATAGCTGGAGCCGCCGCCGATATCGGTGGCGACAGCGACGCGCACCGGCTTTTCCCGCCGCGTCAGCGCCTTCATCGGGAAGAGGCCGGAACCCAGGAACAGGTTCGAGGTCGGGCAATGCACCGCCACCGCGCCCGTTTCCGAAAGGGCGTCCGCCTCGCGCTCGGAGAGATGGATGGCGTGGCCGAGCAGCGTCTTCCTTCCGAGCAGGCCGTAGCGGGCGTAGATGTCCGTATAGTCGGTCGCCTCCGGATAGAGTTCGCAGGTGTAGCGGATCTCCTCGTGGTTTTCGGAAAGATGGGTCTGGATGAAGAGGTCCGGAAATTCCTCCGCCAGCGCCTGCGCGGCCTTCATCTGGGCCGGCGTGGAGGTGATCGCGAAGCGCGGGGTGATGGCGACGTGGCAGCGCGCCTTGCCGTGCCAGTCGGCGATCACCTGGCGGGTTTCGTCATAACCCATCTCCGGCGTGTCGAGCAGGCCCTGGGGCGCGTTGCGGTCCATCATCACCTTGCCGCCGACCATGCACATGCCGCGCTTCAGGGCCTCGGCGAAATAGGCGTCGGCCGAGGTCTTGTGGACGGAGCAATAGGCGACCGCCGTCGTCGTGCCGTGGCGCAGCAGCTCATCGTAGAAATGCGTGGCGATGCGGGCTGCGTGGTCTGTTTCGACGAAGCGGCATTCCTCCGGGAAGGTGTAGGTGTTCAGCCATTCGAGCAGGTTGGCCGCGTAGGACGCGACCACCTGCATCTGCGGGAAATGCAGGTGCATGTCGATGAAGCCCGGCAGGATGAGATGCGGCCGGTGGTCGATTTCCTCCACGTCCTGCGAAGCCTTGGCCTTCACCGCCGCATAATCGCCCGTGGCGGCGATCCTGCCGTCCGTGACCAGCAGGGCGCCGTCATGTTCGTAGGCGTAGCTTTCGGTATCGGTCAGGGAAAGCGGCGCCCGCCTGAAGGAGAGCAGCCGCCCGCGGATGAGTTTCTCGGTCATTCGGTTATCGCGCTTTCATACCAGGCCGTGAGGAGCCGGCGTTCTTCCGGCGAGATGTCGGTGACGTTGCCGGGCGGCATGGCATGGCTCCGGCCCGCCTGGATATAGATTTCCCGGGCATGGGCGGCAATCTCCCGGTCGGTTTCCAGCTTCATGGATTTCGGCGTGAAATTCACGCCTTCCCAGACCGGCTCGGCCGCATGGCACATGGAGCAGCGGGCGAGGATCACGTCGCGGGCCGCGCCGAAATGGGCATTCGAAGCGAATTTCTGCTCGCGCGGCGTCATCGAGGTCTCCTCGTTGCCGGTCAGGACCTTCGGCACGGTGGAGAGCCAGATGATGGCGATGAACAGCAGCACGGTCGCCAGCCAGGTCCAGGTCGGCCTGCCCTTTCTTGCGTGCGTGGTGTTGAACCAGTGCCGGATCGTCACGCCCATCAGGAAGACCAGCGCCGCGATCGCCCAGTTGAAATGGGTCGCGAATGCCAGCGGATAGTGGTTCGAGAGCATGAAGAAGATGACGGGCAGCGTCAGGTAGTTGTTGTGGAGCGAGCGCTGCTTGGCGATGACGCCGTATTTCGGGTCCGGCGTGCGGCCGGCGATGAGGTCGGCGACGACCACCTTCTGGTTCGGGATGATGATGAAGAAGACGTTGGCCGACATGATCGTCGCCGTGAAGGCGCCGAGATGCAGGAAGGCGGCGCGGCCGGTGAAGACCTGCGTGTAGCCCCAGGCCATGGCGACCAGAACGACGTAGAGGATGACCATCAGTCCCCAGGTGTTCCTGCCGACCGGCGACTTGCAGAGCTGGTCGTAGATGATCCAGCCGACCGCCAGTGAGGCGAGGGAGAGGCCTATCGCCTGCCAGGGGGCAAGATCCATCACGGTGCGGTCGATCAGGAAGAGGTCGGCGCCGCCGTAATAGACGATACAGAGCATCAGGAACCCCGAGAGCCAGGTGAAATAGCTCTCGTATTTGAACCAGGTCAGGTGCTCGGGCATCTGGGCCGGCGCCACCAGGTATTTCTGGATGTGGTAGAAGCCGCCGCCATGCACCTGCCATTCCTCGCCATAGGCGCCCGGCGGCAGGTGCGGGCGCCTGACCAGCCCGAGGTCCAGCGCGATGAAGTAGAAGGACGACCCGATCCAGGCGATCCCCGTGATGACATGGAACCAGCGGGCGGCGAAACTCAGCCACTCCCAGGCGACGGCGTATTCATACATTCAGGTCCCCTCGATTTCTTTTGTCCCCCCGACTCGTCACTCTGCGAAAAAAACCGGCGGGAGGAAAGCGGTTATCGCCTGGAACATTTACGTTTCGCTGCGGAACCCCGCATGACGAATCCGAGTTCTCCACCGCATGACGCCCAGAAACGCACAACGGCCCTCAGAATTTCACAATTGTCGAATGTACTAAATTGTGCATCGCAAAATTTGGGGGTTAGCCGGCTAAGGCGACTCACGTAGTGTGACGGATGCAAGTCAACCGGCAGAGTCCGGGTATTGCGTGAAAAGCTCGCCGGAGATGGCATCATCAACGGAGACTAAGCTCATGCGTGGTATTCTGACAGGTGTGATGATTGCGTTTGTTTCTTGCGTTTACAGTGTGCAGGCCAGCGCCCACGAGGCGCACAGCCCAAGCGGCGTGACCTGGAAATACGACGGTTTCTGTTGCAACGGCGACAATCACACCGGCGACTGCCAGATGATCTCGACGAAAAACGTCAAGATCGTCAATGGCGGTTATGAAATCTCCCTTGCCCCCGGGGATCACAGGCTGGTGACGCGGCCGCATCATTTCCTGCTGAAGCAGAGCCAGGCCCGACGCTCCCAGGATGAGGAATATCACCTCTGCCTCTACCCCACCGAGGATACCTTGCGCTGTTTTTATGCGCCTGACATGAGCTACTAGACACATTGCCGGGTGCCAGCCGGTTTTCCGTCCGGAAAATGTGGCGGACAGAAAACTGACTGCTAGCTGCCGGCCGTCGGCATGGTTTTCAGGAGAAAGTCGCGGAAAGCGCGGATCTTTCGGGAATTCCTGCGAGCCTCCGGATAGACGAGCCAATAATCCGTTCCGTCGTCGCTCAGCAGTTCGAACGGCTGGATCAGGCGACCGAGCGCCACATCGTCGGCGTAGAATTCAGGTTTCAACATGGCGACGCCTTGTCCGGCGATCGCGGCCGCCGCCTCGAAGGCCTGCGCGCCGAACTTGCTGCCGGGACGACCACGCAGATCGACATCCGGCATGCCGGCGGCCGTAAACCAGATCCGCCACCACGGATCGCCCGCATCGATGATCCTCAGCTTCAATATATCCCGCGGCGTTTTCACTCCGCCGATCGTCGCCGCCAGTTCCGGGCTCAGCATCGGCGTGAAATGGCTCTTCATCAGGAAATGCGCCCTCAGGCCGGGCCAGTTGCCCTTGCCGGTGCGGATCGCCAGATCGGCTTCGGTCTTCGCGAAATCGATCATTTCCTGCGAGGTTTCGAGCCTTACCGCAATGCCCGGATTTTCCAGCTGAAACGTGCCGAGGTGGCGGGCGAGCCAGCGCGAGGCGAAGGTTGCCGTGGAGTGGATGATCAGCGTGCCTTCCGACATGTCCTTGAGGTTGGCCAGGGCTTCGCTCATGATCGAAAAGGCTTCCGCGATCCGGGGCGCCAGCCGTTCGCCCGCTTCGGTCAGCGAAACCTGACGTGGCCTTCGCAGGAAAAGCGGCTCGCCGGTCGCATCCTCCAGAAGCCTGATCTGATAGCTCACCGCCGTCTGGGTGAGCCCAAGCTCCTCTCCCGCCCGGGTGAAGCTCATGTGCCGCGCGGCGGATTCGAACACGCGCAGCGCATTGAGCGGAAACTGCCTCGACATCTTCATGGATGAATTCTCTTTATCTATGCAGACGATTGTTTCGTTGGAAAACAAGCATAATCGGGCGCATCTTCCTTTCATAGCCATCAACTGAATGCCGGTAAACCCGGAGGAGAAGCAGCCATGACCCGTGGCATGCCAGCACTTTTGTCGCGCCTGTGGAATTTCAGCCTTCGCTCCGCCGCGGACGAACCCGAGCGTCATCGCCAGCCGTCTCCTCTCGACAGGTCGGAACTGACGGAACAGCAGATGCGCGACATCGGAATGATCGACGGGCGTACGTCGCGTCAGGCCCTGCCGAGGCGGGAACGCCGCCGCGAGCAATGGTGGGGAGTGGAGCCGCCGCCGCGGCTTTGAGCGCAAGCGTCAGGCGGTGGCGACCGATGCGGCGCGTATCGCGGCGGGATCCGCCGACACGGTTTCGACGATCCAGTCGTGAAAAGCCCTGATCTTCGCCGAATTTCGCCGTGCATGCGCATAGGTGAGCCAATAAGTCTTGCCGTCGCCCACGCAAAGATCGAAGGGCTGGACGAGGCGCCCCGACGCCAGCTCGTCCCTGAAGAAGAACGGGCTCAGCATCGCCACGCCATGACCGGAGATCGCGGCCTTCGCCTCCAGATCGAGCGCACCGAGCGCGTTGAGGCTGGTCGGCCTGATCGGCGCGGGGTCGATTCCCGCCGCGTCGAACCAGTCGAGCCAGCAGCTTTCGACTTTGGAAATCCAGGGCAGCTTCAGAAGGTCGGCCGGCTGGTGGATGCCGCCGATGCTTTCCGCCAGCCGGGGCGCCAGCATGGGCGAATAATCGAGCTGCAGGATCGGATGGCAGATCATGCGGTCCTGCGGTTCCGGGGCGATCTGGATGGCGACGTCCGGCGGCGTGCGGTGCTGTTCGGCCGCATCCATCTGCCTGAGGAGGCGAACCGAGATGTGCGGGTGCCGGGCCTGGAAACCGCCGAGGCGCAGCGACAGCCAGTGCGATGCGAAGGTCGGCGGCGAATGGATCTCCAGCGTCTCGTCGATGTCGTGCCGCGTCGATTGCATGGCCTCGCTCAACAGTGCGAAAGCCTCCGCCACCCTGGGCCGCAGCCTCTCCCCGGTTTCGGTGAGCGTCAGGGCGCGGGGCCTGCGGATAAACACCGGGTTGCCGAGATGATCCTCGAGAAGCTTGATCTGATAGCTGACGGCCGTCTGGGTCATGCCGAGTTCCTCCGCGGCACGGGTGAAGTTCTCAAGGCGCGCGACCGCCTCGAAGACCCTGAGTGCATGGAGCGGAAACCGGCGCGACAGCTTCATCGATAAGTTCTCTTGATCGCTGGCCACTGTATTTGAATTGGAATCTTCCGGCAATCGACAGCAATCATTTCCGCAACCGTTCCTTTTGTCCTCTTCGATATGGAGCAGATCATGCTTTCCGCAGGCGCACCTTCCGTGCCCTCGAAACCGGCGACGCATGCCTCGCCGTGGCGATATGTCCGCCGTCTTGTTCATCGCCTCTTCCGGTCCCGCCGGCTCCATGCGCCCGCCCTTCCGGACGGGTTGCGGGGCGATATCGGGATCGGAGACGCCCTGCCGGGAAACCGCTCCGAGGCCTTTTGGGAGGAAAGGCGCCGTTCAGGCGTTCGGCACTGGCCGTTTTGACGGCTTTGCCTGCCGTGCGGGCAGAAGGTTCTGCAGGAGTTCGCCCGCGACGAGCGCGGCGATCACGGCCGGGCGCTTGTCCTTCACGAGCGAGCCGCCGATCGGCAGCACGAGGCGGGAAAGCATCGCCTCGTCGCCGCCTTCGCGCTTCAGCCAGTTCGAGAAGGTGGCGCGCTTGGTGGCCGAGCCGATCATGCCGACATAGGAAAGGTCGTTCCGCGCCAGCGCCTTTTCGGCGATCAGGAAATCCAGCGCATGGTCGTGGGTGAGGATGACCGCCGCGCCGCCGGCGGGAATGGCCTCGACCAGCGCTTCCGGCATCGCGGTCAGATGCCGCGCAACCTCGTCGGGCAGGTCTTCCAGCGCCTCGGTGCGCGTCTCCACGACCGTGACGGCCAAGGGCAGGGGAGCGAGCGCCGCCGCGAGCGCCCGGCCCACATGGCCGGCGCCGAAAAGGTAGACGGCCGGCCGCTCTTCCTGCTCGCCCCTGATGCGCGTTTCGAGTTTTTCCGCAAGCGCCGGCGTCATCGCCGAGAAGGCGAGCCGGGTGCGGCCGCCGCAGCACTGGCCGATCTCCGGACCGAGCGGTATGTCCATCATCGCTTCGCCGCCGCCCGAAAGGATGGCCCGCGCGTTGTCGATCGCCATGAACTCGAACTGCCCGCCGCCGATAGTGCCCCAGATCGCCCGGCTTGCGACCAGCATGAAGGTGCCGGCCTCCCGCGGCGTCGATCCCTTCGCCTGCGTGATCTCCACGAGAACGCAGCGGGGGTTGGCGGCGATGAAGGAGACGAGGGGCAGAGGGTTGTGCATGCCGTCAAATTGCACACCAAACCGATTTTGTTGCAAGGGCCGCGCTGCCGATTGCTCCCGCTGCTTGATTTCGCCCGCGCCGGTCGGTAGAGCCCGGCTATCTCCCCGAAGGCGCAAAGGATGGCCGGGATCTCCGCGTCCCAGCGTCATGCGTTCCCGAACCGAAGGTCTTCATGAAGCCTCGTGATCTCGCCATCTATGTTTTCCTCGCCACCGCCTGGGGATTGTCCTTTCTCGTGGTGCTCAAGGTCGTTGCCGCCTTCGGCTGGGTGGCGGCGGTCTCGATCCGTGCTTTCGTGGCCAGCGCGACGCTTTTGCTGCTTGCCCGCATCACCGGGCGGCGGCTCGATTTCAGCGCCGGCTGGCGGCCCTTCTTCGTCGTGGGCGCCACCACGGTGGCCGGCCAGCTCATGGGCCTTTCCTACGCGACGCCGCTGATCGGCACGGCGATGGCGGCGATCCTGGTCGCGTCCATTCCGCTCTTCTCCATGGTCATCAGCCAGGTCTGGGGGCTGGAGCGGCTGCGTCCCAGCGGATTGCTGGGGTTTGCGCTCGGCGTCACGGGCATCGTCCTGCTGGTCGGTTTTCCGGCGGTCCCCGTCACGACGGAATTCATCCTCGGCTGTGCGGCGGCACTCGCGGCATGTTTCTTCGCGGCGTTCGGCAGCAATTATGCCAGCCACAGGCTCAAGCACACGGGCTCCTGGGAGGTGACGATCGGCTCCTTCCTCTTCGGCGGGCTGATCGCCGCGCCGTTTCTCGTCCTCGTGCCGGTGCCGGGCGTGCCCGGGGCCATCGATATCCTCTACCTGCTGATTGCCGGCTGCGTGATGAGCGCGACGACCTACGTGCTCTATTTCCGCCTCGTCGGGTCGATCGGCGCGACAAAAGCGATCAGCGTCGAGTTCATCGTCACGGTCGTCGCCGTTCTCGTCGGCGCGCTGGTCCTCAAGGAGCCGTTGTCGCCGGTGCAGTTCGCAGGCGCGGGAATCATCATCCTGGGCTGCGCGCTGGTGCTCGGCCTTTTCCCCTGGCAGCGGATCAAGGTCGCCGAAATCCCCGTCCCGCATCGGGACGGGGTGCCGTGAGGCTCAGGCGTCGACACCGGAGGCAGGGGAGAAGCTCAGGACACCGTTCGGCGCCGGACCTTGCAGCACTAGATCGTGGTGACGATTTAGGGAATTGGGATTCCCAAAGTTGAGCAAATCGGATTCAACGTTGATTTTGGAGATCAGCGATGGATTGTGATGCACTTCGAGACGATCAGTGGGAACGGATCAAA
>NZ_JBHMAA010000042.1:0-21089 GCF_042429745.1 Neorhizobium puerariae
GACCTTGATGATCCCGCGCTCGACGCGGCCCGTCACCACCGTACCGCGGCCCGAGATCGAGAACACGTCTTCGATCGGCATCAGGAACGGCTGGTCGATCGGACGCTCGGGCGTCGGGATGTAAGCATCCACCGCAGCCATCAGCTCGCGGATCGCGTCCTCGCCGATCTTCTTGTCCGAATCCTCAAGCGCGGCAAGAGCCGAACCCTTGATGATCGGGATGTCGTCGCCCGGGAAGTCGTAGGACGACAGAAGTTCGCGAACCTCAAGCTCGACCAGTTCCAGAAGCTCCGCGTCGTCGACCTGGTCGACCTTGTTCAGGAACACGACGATCGCCGGAACGCCGACCTGGCGGGCCAGCAGGATGTGCTCGCGCGTCTGCGGCATCGGGCCGTCGGCGGCCGAGCAGACCAGGATCGCGCCGTCCATCTGCGCAGCACCGGTGATCATGTTCTTCACATAGTCGGCGTGGCCGGGGCAGTCGACATGCGCATAGTGACGGTTCGCCGTCTCGTATTCAACGTGCGCAGTCGAAATCGTGATGCCACGCGCCTTCTCTTCAGGCGCCGCATCAATCTGGTCATAAGCCTTGAACTCGCCGAAGTACTTCGTGATCGCCGCAGTCAGCGACGTCTTCCCATGGTCAACGTGACCAATCGTCCCAATGTTGACGTGCGGCTTGTTGCGCTCAAACTTGCTCTTTGCCATTTCCGGCTCTCCATTCTTGTCCCCTTTGCGGGGAAAAAATCTCTACTGTTTCAGACGGGATACCCCGGTCACTTCTGACCGGAGTACTTTGCCTGGATTTCGTTTGCGACGTTCGTCGGAACCGGCGCGTAATGATCGAAGACCATCGAGTACTGCGCGCGGCCCTGCGACATGGAGCGCAGGTTGTCGACGTACTTGAACATGTTCGCCAGCGGCACATGCGCATCGACCACGATGGCGATGCCACGCGATTCCTGGCCCTGGATCTGGCCACGACGGGAGTTCAGGTCGCCGATCACATCGCCGACGTAATCTTCCGGCGTCACAACCTCGACCTTCATGATCGGTTCGAGGAGCTGGGCGCCGGCCTTCTTGGCGGCTTCGCGGAAGCAGGCGCGGGAGGCGATTTCGAACGCGAGAACCGACGAGTCGACGTCATGGTAGGCACCGTCGAGGAGCGTCGCCTTGACGCCGAGCATCGGGAAGCCCGCGAGCGGACCGGAGGAGAGCACGCTTTCGATGCCCTTCTGGACGCCCGGGATATATTCCTTCGGAACCGTACCGCCGACGATCTTCGATTCGAACTTGAAGTCTTCGCCTTCCGGATTCGGCTCGAACAAGATCTTCACGCGTGCGAACTGGCCCGAACCACCGGACTGCTTCTTGTGCGTGTAGTCTTCTTCGTGCTGCTTCGTGATCGTCTCACGATAGGCAACCTGCGGAGCACCGACGTTGGCTTCGACCTTGAATTCGCGACGCATGCGGTCGACGATGATGTCGAGGTGAAGTTCGCCCATGCCGGCGATGATCGTCTGGCCGGACTCCTCGTCGGACTTGACGCGGAAGGACGGGTCTTCGGCAGCCAGGCGATTGAGGGCCAGGCCCATCTTTTCCTGGTCGCCCTTGGACTTCGGCTCGATGGCGATCTGGATGACCGGCTCGGGGAATTCCATGCGCTCCAGGATAACCGGCTTCAGCGGATCGCAGAGCGTGTCGCCCGTGGTGGTTTCCTTGAGGCCTGCGAGAGCGACGATGTCGCCTGCGAAGGCTTCTTCGATGTCCTCACGGGAGTTGGAGTGCATCTGCAGCATGCGGCCGACGCGCTCACGCTTTTCCTTGACCGTGTTCTGCAGCGAGGAGCCCTTTTCGAGCTTGCCCGAATAGATGCGGCAGAACGTGAGCGAACCGACGAAGGGGTCGTTCATGATCTTGAAGGCGAGCATGGAGAGCGGCTCGTTGTCGTCCGCATGACGCTCGATCTCGGCCTCGGTCTTGACGTCGATGCCCTTGATCGACGGAATGTCGGCCGGCGACGGCAGGAATTCGACGACGGCGTCGAGCAGCGGCTGAACGCCCTTGTTCTTGAAGGCGGAGCCGCAGAACATCGGGAAGAACTTGACGTCGATCGTGCCGCGACGGATGAGCGCACGGATCTTGTCGTTGTCCGGCATCTGGCCTTCGAGGTAGGCTTCCATCGCTTCTTCGTCGATCTCGACAACCGTCTCGATCAGCTTTTCGCGATATTCTTCAGCCTTTTCCTTGAGGTCGGCCGGGATTTCGACGACATCCCACTGGGCGCCGAGGGACTCGTCGCGCCATACGAGAGCGTTCATCTCGATCAGGTCGACAACGCCCTTGAACTCGGTTTCGGCGCCGATCGGCAGCTGGCAGACGACGGCGGTCGCGCCAAGACGGGTCTTGATCATCTCGACGGAGCGGTAGAAGTCCGCACCGGTCTTGTCCATCTTGTTGCAGAAGATCATCCGCGGGACGTTGTACTTGTCGGCCTGGCGCCAGACAGTTTCCGTCTGCGGCTCAACGCCGGCATTGGCGTCGAGCAGAGCGACCGCACCGTCGAGAACGCGCAGCGAGCGCTCGACTTCGATGGTGAAGTCGACGTGGCCGGGGGTGTCGATGATGTTGAAGCGGCGCATCTTGCCGTCGCGACCCTTCCAGAAGGTCGTGGTGGCGGCAGACGTGATGGTGATGCCGCGTTCCTGCTCCTGCTCCATCCAGTCCATCGTGGCTGCGCCATCGTGAACTTCACCGATCTTGTGCGACTTGCCGGTGTAATAAAGGATACGCTCGGTGGTCGTGGTCTTGCCGGCGTCGATATGCGCCATGATACCGAAATTTCGGTAGTCTTCGATTTTATACTCGCGAGCCATAAGACTGCCTTTCGAAATTCGATCGGATGAAGATTACCAACGGTAGTGCGAGAAAGCGCGGTTGGCGTCAGCCATCTTGTGCGTGTCTTCACGCTTCTTGACTGCGCTGCCGCGATTGTTTGCAGCATCCATGAGCTCACCGGAAAGGCGATCGACCATGGTCGTCTCGTTGCGCTTGCGGGCAGCGGCGATCACCCAACGGATCGCGAGAGCCTGGCGGCGCTCCGGACGCACGTCGACCGGGACCTGGTAGGTCGCACCGCCAACACGACGCGAACGGACTTCGACATGCGGCGCGACGTTGTCGAGCGCCTGATGGAAGATACCGAGCGGGTCCTGCTTGGACTTGCCCTGAACGGCGTCGAACGCGCCATAGACAATGTTTTCGGCCACGGACTTCTTGCCGTGGAGCATGATCGCATTCATAAACTTGGTGACGACGAGATCACCGAACTTCGGGTCTGGGTTGATCTCACGCTTTTCTGCACGATGGCGTCGGGACATTCTTCTTCTCGTCTCTTCAACTGTTAAGGCGCTCTACCACGCGGAGGACCTCGCGCAGCGCCGGGATTTCAAAATCCGGGCTCCCACGGGGGAAACCGGTATCCGAATTACTTCGGACGCTTCGCACCGTACTTCGAACGGCGCTGCTTGCGGTTCTTGACACCCTGGGTATCGAGAACGCCGCGGATGATGTGGTAACGAACGCCCGGCAAGTCCTTGACACGGCCGCCACGGATCATGACGACGGAGTGCTCCTGCAGGTTGTGACCTTCACCCGGGATGTAGCCGATGACTTCGAAACCGTTGGTCAGGCGAATCTTGGCGACCTTACGCAGAGCCGAGTTCGGCTTCTTCGGGGTCGTCGTATAGACGCGGGTGCAAACGCCGCGCTTCTGCGGGTTTTCCTGCAGAGCAGGAACCTTGTTGCGCTTTACCTGTGCCTGACGCGGCTTGCGGATCAGCTGGTTTACGGTAGGCATATAACCATCCCTTGCAAAATCTTCTTCCAAGCCCCTTTCGGGGCCTACCCTGATGCCGTTGCTGGCGACGACACACACATCTCCTCATGCGCAAAACGTGGCCCGATCCGATTTTCCGGATGGACCACAAAAGGCAGAGGACGCATTCCTCATACGTCATGCGTGCAGCATTCGTGTCTTCAACGTGCGTTTGGAACCGTGTTTGAGGCCACATTCCGGAACGAGTCATCCCGGACGGACAAGCCTCACATCGCTTCCGATGCGGGGCGTTTACTGTTTTCCCCCCTGCCCGTCAAGGGCCGCACCGAAAATAATGCCTCAAACCCCGGGGTTCCGGGCCGAACGGGGCGTTTCGAAACACGGTTTCGCGAGATTCAGAGCCCTTTCGGTATTAATATTTGGGAATCGCCGGCAATGGAACTAAAGAGTGCGGGAATGTTGCGTCCGGGGTTCTCCTCGGACAAGATGTAACCGAGCGGAGACAATGATGATCACCACGCCAGACAACGACAATAACCTCGACGCGCCGATGGTCTTCATCATCATCGGCAAGGGCTATGAGCAGAAAGGTGGAGACGGCATCGATCTCCATATCATGCTACGCGCGCCAGACGACGATTCCGCGGTGCGGGAGGCGCTCAATGCGCTCTCCGAGGAAGGTTTTCTCGAAGCGGACCTCGACCAGATCGGCGTGCTGACCGACGAGCCCACGGAAGAGCCGCATGCTTCGGCCTATCAGGGCGCACTGGAAGGCGAAGTCGCCATCATCCGTTTCGAATAGCGTGTCCGCGCGATGACCCCCACCCGCCGGCATAGTCCGGCGAGTGTCCCCCGACCGGCTTTTCTCCGGTCTTCGTCATCCGGCCGTCGGGGATCGCGTTGACCGACTCAGGAGCGTTGCCCCGGCCCGGCAGCAGGACCGGATAGGTCATTTCAGGCATCCTGCCGGTCAGGACGTATTGTCGCCGCCGGAATGGTTTTGGAAATCTTCCAGCCATGTCCGCCTGCCCCGGATGTCCGACCCGGATCGATCCTTCAAGTCTCAGCTTTCCACCTAAAACGTCAAAACGCCCGGATTGCTCCGGGCGTTTTCTTTTTCTTCAATTCCATGGGGTGCGACGAACGGGCACCCCCGCCGATCACTCGGCGGCCGGAGCGTTCTGGCCGGCCATGTCCTGCAGCATCGGGGTCGCGGAGCCAGCGCCCGAACCCTTCTTGCGCTCCTCCAGGATGAGGTCGTCGCGCGACGTGGCGATGCGGCGGATCTGGGTCATGGTGCCGCCCGTGCCGGCCGGGATGAGACGGCCGACGATGACGTTTTCCTTGAGCCCCTGCAGCGTGTCCATCTTGCCGGCGATCGCAGCTTCCGTGAGAACCTTGGTGGTTTCCTGGAAAGAAGCGGCCGAGATGAAGGACGGGGTCTGCAGCGACGCCTTGGTGATGCCGAGCAGGACCGGCTCACCGTAGGCAAGCTTCTTGCCTTCTTCGGCCAGGCGCTCGTTGGCGTCTTCCAGCTCGATCCGGTCGACATTGTCACCGACGATGTACTGGCTGTCGCCGGCATCGGTGATCTCGACCTTCTGCAGCATCTGACGGACGATGACCTCGATGTGCTTGTCGTTGATGACGACGCCCTGCAGTCGGTAGACTTCCTGGATTTCGTTGACGAGGTAGGAAGCAAGCGCTTCCACGCCCTTGATCGCCAGAATGTCGTGCGGCGCCGGGTTGCCGTCGAGGATGTAGTCGCCCTTCTCGATGTAGTCGCCATCCTGAAGATGGAAGGGCTTGCCCTTCGGGATCAGGTATTCGACCGGTTCGACACCGTCTTCCGCCGGTTCGATCATGACGCGACGCTTGTTCTTGTAGTCGCGGCCGAGGCGAATCGTACCATCGATCTCGGCGATGATGGCGTGATCCTTCGGACGACGGGCTTCGAACAGCTCGGCGACGCGCGGCAGACCGCCGGTGATGTCCTTGGTCTTGGCGCTTTCCATCGGGATACGCGCGAGAACGTCACCCTGGGAGACCTTCTGGCCCGGCTCGACGGACAGGATCGCGTCGACCGACAGCTGGAAGCGGGCTTCGCCACCACGCGACAGCTTGGCGATCGCGCCGGAAGCGTCCTTGATGACGATCGCCGGCTTGAGATCCGAACCGCGCGGCGTCGAACGCCAGTCGATGACCTGACGCTTGGTGATACCGGTGGATTCGTCGGTCGATTCCGAAACGGAGATGCCGTCCACGACATCCTCGAACTGAACCGTACCTTCGACTTCCGTCATCATCGGGCGGGTGTACGGGTCCCACTCGGCGAGACGCTGGCCGCGGCGGACCTTGTCGGCATCATCCACGAACAGCCGCGAACCGTATGCGACACGCTGCGAGGAGCGCTCGACGCCACGCTCGTCAAGGATGGTGATCGCCATGTTGCGGCCCATCGCGACGAGAACGCCTTCGGAGTTACGCAGAAGGTTGCGGTTCTTGATCTGGATCGTGCCTTCATAGGACGCTTCCAGGAACGACTGGTCGACCACGTTCGCCGTACCACCAAGGTGGAACGTACGCATGGTGAGCTGGGTGCCCGGTTCACCGATCGACTGGGCAGCGATGACGCCCACCGCTTCGCCCATGTTGACCGGCGTACCGCGAGCCAGGTCGCGGCCGTAGCAGACCGAGCAGACGCCCGTCTGGACTTCGCAGGTCAGCGCCGAACGGATGCGGACGGACTGGATGCCGGCCTTCTCGATTTCGGCGACATGCGGCTCGAGGATCATCTGGCCGGCCTTGACGAGGTTCTCGCCGGTGACCGGGTTGTCGATGTCGTCGAGCGCGGTACGACCGAGGATACGGGCGCCGAGCGAAGCCACGACCTGGCCAGCATCGACGATCGCCGTCATCGTGAGGCCCTTGTCGGTGCCGCAATCGACCAGGTTGACGATGCAATCCTGCGCGACGTCGACGAGACGGCGGGTCAGGTAACCGGAGTTCGCGGTCTTCAGGGCGGTGTCTGCGAGACCCTTACGGGCACCGTGCGTCGAGTTGAAGTACTCGTTCACGGTCAGGCCTTCCTTGAAGTTCGAGATGATCGGCGTTTCGATGATCTCACCCGACGGCTTCGCCATCAGGCCACGCATGCCGCCCAGCTGGCGCATCTGGTTCGGAGAACCGCGGGCACCCGAGTGCGACATCATGTAGATGGCATTCATCGGCTTCTGGCGACCGGTCTCGGCGTCGAACTCGACGGCCTTGATGCGCGCCATCATGTCTTCGGCGACCTTTTCGGTCGCCTTGCCCCAGGCGTCGACGACCTTGTTGTACTTCTCGCCCTGGGTGATCAGGCCGTCGTTGTACTGCTGTTCGTATTCCTTCACCAGCGCTTCGGTGTCGGCGACGATCTTCTCCTTGGTGGCGGGGATGACCATGTCATCCTTGCCGAAGGAAATGCCGGCGCGGCAGGCGTGGGTGAAGCCGAGCTGCATGATGCGGTCGCAGAAGATGACCGTGTCCTTCTGGCCGCAATGACGGTAGACCGTGTCGATCATCCTGGAGATGTTCTTCTTGGTCATTTCCTGGTTGCAGGTCTCGAACGGCACGTTGACGTTCTTCGGCAGCAATTCGCCGATGATCATGCGACCCGGAGTGGTCTCGTAGATCTTTGAAACCGGCTTGCCGTCGGCGTCGACGGTCTTGAAGCGGCCCTTGATCTTGGCGTGCAGCGTGACGACCTTGTTTTCCAGAGCGTGATGCAGCTCGCCCATGTCGGAGAAGGCCATGCCCTCGCCCGGCTCGTTCTGGTTCATGATCGACAGGTAGTAGAGGCCGAGAACCATGTCCTGCGACGGAACGATGATCGGCGCGCCGTTGGCCGGATGCAGGATGTTGTTCGTCGACATCATCAGCACGCGGGCTTCGAGCTGGGCTTCGAGCGACAGCGGTACGTGAACGGCCATCTGGTCGCCGTCGAAGTCGGCGTTGAAGGCCGTGCAGACGAGCGGGTGCAGCTGGATCGCCTTGCCTTCGACCAGGATCGGTTCGAAGGCCTGGATGCCCAGGCGGTGCAGCGTCGGAGCGCGGTTCAGGAGAACCGGATGCTCGCGGATGACTTCGTCGAGGATATCCCAGACTTCCGGCTTTTCCTTCTCGACCAGCTTCTTGGCCTGCTTGACGGTCGAGGAATAACCCTTGGCGTCGAGGCGGGCGTAGATGAACGGCTTGAAGAGCTCAAGCGCCATCTTCTTCGGCAGGCCGCACTGGTGCAGCTTCAGTTCCGGACCGGTCACGATGACAGAACGGCCGGAATAGTCGACGCGCTTGCCGAGCAGGTTCTGGCGGAAGCGGCCCTGCTTGCCCTTCAGCATGTCGGAGAGCGACTTCAGCGGACGCTTGTTGGCGCCGGTGATGACGCGGCCGCGACGGCCGTTGTCGAACAGCGCGTCGACAGATTCCTGCAGCATGCGCTTTTCGTTACGGATGATGATGCCCGGGGCGCGCAGTTCGATCAGGCGCTTCAGACGGTTGTTACGGTTGATGACGCGACGGTAGAGATCGTTGAGGTCAGAGGTCGCGAAACGGCCGCCATCGAGCGGAACCAGCGGGCGCAGGTCCGGCGGGATGACCGGAACGACCTTCATGATCATCCATTCCGGGCGGTTGCCGGACTCGATGAAGTTCTCGACGATCTTCAGCCGCTTCATCAGCTTCTTCTGCTTGAGATCCGACGTGGTGTCGGCAAGCTCCGAGCGCAGGTCGCCGGCGATCTTTTCGAGATTCATGGAAGCCAGCATTTCATAGATGGCTTCAGCACCGATCATCGCCGTGAACTGGTCTTCACCATATTCATCGACGGCGATCATGTATTCTTCTTCGGAAAGAAGCTGGTTTTCCTTCAGCGCGGTCAGGCCCGGCTCAGTGACGATGTAGTTCTCGAAATAGAGAACGCGCTCGACATCCTTCAGCGTCATGTCGAGAAGGGTCGAGATGCGCGAGGGAAGCGACTTCAGGAACCAGATGTGGGCGACCGGAGCGGCGAGCTCGATATGGCCCATGCGCTCGCGGCGAACACGCGACAGCGTGACTTCGACGCCGCACTTTTCGCAGATGATGCCCTTGTACTTCATGCGCTTGTACTTGCCGCACAGGCACTCGTAGTCCTTGATCGGTCCGAAGATGCGCGCGCAGAAGAGGCCGTCGCGTTCCGGCTTGAACGTACGGTAGTTGATGGTCTCCGGCTTTTTGATTTCGCCGTAGGACCAGGAGAGAATCTTCTCGGGCGACGCGATCGAAATACGGATCGAATCGAAGTGCTGCGCAGGCACCTGCGGGTTGAAAAGATTCATGACCTCTTGGTTCATGCCTATCTCCTTTAGGGGCCGAAGCCCTCGGCTTGCGATCGGTCCTGTCCGAATTCCCGGGAGGGACAGACCGACGCTTAAAACGGTCGTAGCCGCGAAATGCGGCGAAAGTTTCCCGATCCTGCCGGCGGGAACCGGCGTCGGGGAGCGGCGCGCGCCTTTATCTCAAGCGCGCGCCTTTTATCCTTACTCTGCAGCGTCAGGCAGTTGCTGCCCTGCTTCGCCCGTTTCGATCTTCGAATTCTCGAGCTCGACCGACAGACCCAGCGAACGCATTTCCTTGACGAGAACGTTGAAGCTCTCCGGAATGCCCGCCTCGAACGTGTCGTCGCCGCGGACGATCGCTTCGTAGACCTTGGTACGGCCTGCCACGTCGTCCGACTTCACGGTCAGCATTTCCTGCAGCGTGTAGGCCGCACCGTATGCTTCAAGCGCCCAAACTTCCATTTCCCCGAAGCGCTGGCCGCCGAACTGCGCCTTGCCGCCCAACGGCTGCTGGGTGACGAGCGAGTACGGACCGATCGAACGGGCGTGGATCTTGTCGTCCACGAGGTGGTTCAGCTTGATCATGTACATGTAGCCGACGGTGACCTTGCGGTCGAAGGGCTCGCCCGTACGACCATCATAGAGGACCGACTGGCCGGATTCATGCAGGCCGGCCTTCTTCAGCATCGAAGCGACGTCAGGTTCATGCGCACCGTCAAAGACCGGCGTTGCGATGGAGACGCCCTTGCGGGACTGCTCGGCCAGCTTGACCAGCGACGCGTCGTCGAAATTGGCAACCTCGTCCCTTGCCTGGCTGGAATACACTTCCGTCAGCTCGCGCTTCAGGTCGGTAATGTCCATCGACTTGCGATACTCGTCGAGCAGCTCGCCGATCTTCCTGCCCATGCCGGCGCAAGCCCATGCAAGGTGCGTTTCGAGAATCTGGCCGACGTTCATGCGCGACGGCACGCCCAGCGGGTTCAGGCAGATGTCGACATGCGTGCCGTCTTCGAGGAACGGCATGTCCTCGACCGGTACGATGCGCGAGACGACGCCCTTGTTGCCGTGACGGCCGGCCATCTTGTCGCCCGGCTGGATCTTGCGCTTCACAGCGACGAAGACCTTGACCATTTTCATGACGCCCGGAGGCATTTCGTCGCCGCGCTGAACCTTTTCGACCTTGTCCATGAAGCGCTGTTCAAGGCGCGACTTGGACTCGTCGTACTGGCCACGCAGAGCCTCGATCTCGCCCTGAACCTTTTCGTCCTCGACGGCGAACATCCACCACTGCGAGCGGGGATATTCGGAGACGACGGCGTTGGACAGCTCGACGCCCTTCTTGAAGCCCTTCGGACCGGCAACCGACATCTGGCCACGCAGCATGTCGAGCAGGCGACCGTAGACGTTGCGGTCGAGGATCGCCTGTTCGTCGTCGCGGTCCTTGGCGAGGCGTTCGATTTCCTCGCGTTCGATCGCCATCGCACGTTCGTCCTTCTCGACGCCGTGACGGTTGAAGACACGAACTTCGACGACCGTGCCGAACGTGCCCGGAGGCATGCGCATGGACGTGTCGCGGACGTCAGAGGCCTTTTCACCGAAGATGGCGCGCAGGAGCTTTTCTTCCGGCGTCATCGGGCTTTCGCCCTTCGGGGTGATCTTGCCGACGAGGATATCGCCCGGCTGGACTTCGGCGCCGATGTAGACGATGCCGGCTTCGTCGAGGTTCTTCAGCGCTTCTTCCGAAACGTTCGGAATGTCGCGCGTGATTTCTTCCGGACCAAGCTTGGTGTCACGCGCCATCACTTCGAATTCCTCGATGTGGATGGAGGTGAACACGTCGTCCGACACGATCCGCTCCGACATCAGGATCGAATCTTCGTAGTTATAGCCGTTCCAGGGCATGAACGCGACGAGCGCGTTGCGGCCGAGGGCAAGGTCGCCGAGATCGGTCGACGGACCGTCTGCGATGATATCGCCCTTGTTCAGAACGTCACCGACGGAGACCAGCGGACGCTGGTTGACGCAGGTGTTCTGGTTCGAACGCTGGAATTTCTGCAGACGATAGATATCGACACCGGACTTCGACGGATCGAGGTCTTCCGTTGCACGGATAACGATACGGGTCGCGTCCACCTGGTCGACCACGCCGCCGCGGCGGGCGGCGATCGCCGCGCCGGAATCGCGGGCGACGACCGGCTCCATGCCGGTGCCGACGAACGGAGCTTCGGCGCGCACCAGCGGCACGGCCTGACGCTGCATGTTCGAGCCCATGAGAGCGCGGTTGGCGTCGTCGTTTTCCAGGAACGGGATCAGCGCCGCTGCGACGGAAACGAGCTGCTTCGGCGAGACGTCCATCAGGTTGATGGTGTCGCGCGGGGCGAGCATCACTTCGCCGGCATGGCGGCAGACCACGAACTCTTCGGCAAAGGTGCCGTCATCGTTCATCGGCGCGTTCGCCTGCGCGACGTAGTACTTCGCCTCTTCCATGGCGGAGAGGTAAAGCACGTCGTTCGTCAGCTTGCCGTCGACGATCTTGCGGTACGGGCTTTCGATGAAGCCGTACTTGTTGACGCGGGCAAAGGTCGCAAGCGAGTTGATCAGACCGATGTTCGGGCCTTCCGGCGTTTCGATCGGGCAAATGCGGCCGTAATGGGTCGGGTGAACGTCGCGGACTTCGAAGCCGGCACGCTCGCGGGTCAGACCGCCCGGTCCAAGAGCCGACAGGCGGCGCTTGTGGGTGATTTCCGAAAGCGGGTTCACCTGATCCATGAACTGCGAGAGCTGCGAGGAACCGAAGAATTCACGAACGGCGGCGGCCGCCGGCTTGGCGTTGATCAGGTCCTGCGGCATGACGGTGTCGATCTCGATCGACGACATGCGCTCCTTGATGGCACGTTCCATGCGGAGCAGGCCCAGGCGATACTGGTTCTCCATCAGTTCGCCGACCGAACGGACACGGCGGTTGCCGAGGTTGTCGATATCGTCGATCTCGCCCTTGCCGTCGCGCAGTTCGACGAGCATCTTGACGACCGCCAGGATGTCTTCCTTGCGCAGGATGCGGACCGTATCCGGAACGTCGAGATCGAGGCGCATGTTCATCTTGACGCGGCCGACGGCGGAGAGATCGTAACGCTCCGCATCGAAGAACAGCGAGTTGAACATGGCTTCCGCCGATTCCATGGTCGGCGGTTCACCCGGACGCATGACGCGGTAGATATCGAACAGCGCGTCCTGGCGGTTCTCGTTCTTGTCGGCCGCAAGCGTGTTGCGGATATAGGCGCCGACATTGATGTGGTCGATGCCGAGGATCGGGATTTCATCGAACCCTGCGTTCAGGATGACCGGCAGGGTCTTCTCATCGATCTCGTCGCCGGCTTCCAGATAGATCTCGCCGGTTTCCAGATTGACGACGTCTTCGGCGAGATAGTTGCCGTAGAGGTCGTCATTGCTCGCCTTCAACGCCTTCAGGCCCTTTTCGGAGAGCTGGCGGAGCAGACGCGGGGTGAGCTTCTTGCCCGCTTCCACGACCACTTCGCCGGTATCGGCGTCGATCATGTCGGAGAGAGCCTTGGCGCCCTTCAGGGTTTCCGGCTGGAACGGGATACGCCAGCCCTCGCCGTCACGCTGGTAAGTGGCCTTCGAATAGAAGGTGGACAGAATGTCTTCGCCATCCATACCCAGCGCCATCAGGAGCGAGGTCACCGGAATCTTGCGGCGGCGGTCGATACGGGCAAAGACGATGTCCTTGGCGTCGAACTCGATGTCCAGCCAGGAGCCACGATAGGGAATGACGCGCGCAGCAAAGAGCAGCTTGCCGGAAGAATGGCTCTTGCCCTTGTCGTGGTCGAAGAAGACGCCCGGAGAGCGGTGCATCTGCGACACGATCACGCGCTCGGTGCCGTTCACGATGAACGTACCGTTATCGGTCATGAGCGGCATGTCGCCCATATAGACGGACTGTTCCTTGATGTCCTTGATGGACTTCGCGCCGGTATCCTCGTCGATATCGAACACGATGAGGCGCAACGTCACCTTGAGCGGCGCGGCATAGGTGAGATCGCGCTGGCGGCATTCTTCCACGTCGAACTTCGGCGGTTCGAATTCGTAGGACACGAATTCGAGCATCGAGGCGCCGGAAAAATCGCTGATCGGGAAAACGGACTTGAAAACGGCATTCAGACCTTCGTCCGGGCGGCCGCCCTTCGGTTCGTCGACCATCAGAAACTGGTCATAGGACGCCTTCTGAACCTCGATGAGGTTCGGCATCTCAGTGACTTCGGGGATTTTTCCAAAAAACTTGCGTACGCGCCTGCGACCATTAAACGAAAGGGTCTGAGCCATCGTCGCTCCTTCAAAAATGCATCCGGGCCTGCAACGGACGGGGTTCGCTGGCCAGTCGATCTCCCGTCAATCAATGGGTATTCCCAATCTCGTCCCACTTCCCCAACACGCCGGCCGGATTGCCTGAAAGCGGTTCGGTTCGGGACCATCCTCTTGAGAACCCATTACCCAAGAACCGTTTTACCGGTTCTTGGGTAATCAGTTCGGAGGAAACCGGCGGGAGAGGAGAGCCCCCCTCTCCCGCCGCATTCCGGTATTACTTGACGTCGACCTTGGCGCCGGCATCCTCAAGCTTCTTCTTGAGATCAGCGGCTTCAGCCTTGGAGACGGCTTCCTTGACAGCCTTCGGAGCGCCTTCGACGAGGTCCTTGGCTTCCTTGAGGCCGAGGCCGGTGATGGCGCGGACTTCCTTGATGACGTTGATCTTGTTCGCGCCGGCATCCGTGAGGATGACGTCGAACTCGGTCTTTTCTTCTTCAGCCGGAGCGGCAGCACCGCCGGCAGCGCCACCAACGGCAGCGACAGCTACCGGAGCAGCTGCGGAAACGCCCCACTTTTCTTCGAGCAGCTTGGAAAGCTCGGCAGCTTCCAGCACGGTGAGGGCAGAGAGGTCTTCAACGATCTTTGCGAGATCAGCCATTTTGATAGTTCCTTTTATTCGGTTCGAACCGGTTGGTTATAAACAGCGAAGTTCCGCCTTATGCGGCTTCGTCCTTCTTGGCATATGCTGCGAACACGCGGGCAAGCTGGGCTGCCGGTGCCTGAACAACGCCTGCGATGCGGGTTGCCGGGGTCTGAATCATGCCCAGCAGCTTTGCACGCAGCTCGTCCAGCGAAGGCAGAGTCGCAAGCGACTTGACGCCTTCCGCGTTGAGCGTGGTCGATCCCATGGCGCCGCCGAGAACAATGAGCTTGTCATTGATCTTGGCGAAATCCGAGACGACCTTCGGAGCTACGATCGGGTCATCGCTGTAGGCGATGAGCGTCTGACCCTTGAACAGGTCCGACATCCCTTCCGACTCCGTGCCCTGAAGAGCGATCTTGGCCAGGCGGTTCTTCGCGACTTTGACGGTGCCGCCAGCAGCGCGCATCTTGGAACGGAAGTCGTTCATCTGCGCGACTGTGACACCAGCATAGTGGGCCACGACAACCGAACCGGAAGCCTTGAAGACTTCGTTCAGCTCCGTGACGAATTCGCGTTTTTCCGCTCTTTCCACTGTCTGTCTCCAGTAGGTAGGACCGCAATCCTGCAGGCCCTACCGGGTTTGCCTTTGCCTCAAGGGACCGTTTTAAAAGATCCCGAGCGACGCTTGAGGGTCCTGTCCCCTCGCACTGTCACCTCAGCGGCTCCAGGCACAAGGCACACTAGGCTCGAACCGAACTCGAAAGGCGCCTTGGCGCTCTTGAAAATCCAAGTTCTTACCCGTCTCATGCAGGTCAAACGATTAAGGCCGAAGCCACCCGCAATCTCGGACAGGAATTCCGGATTTCTCCGGAAATCCCCGGCCCCGAAAGGCCGGGAATTCAGATAGTCCGCAACCTGTGGGCTGCGGACGAAATCATTAGGCCGTGACCGTCGACGGGTCGATCTTGACGCCCGGACCCATGGTCGAGGAAATCGCCACGCGCTTGACGTAGTTGCCCTTCGCGCCAGCCGGCTTCGCCTTGATGACCGCATCGGCGAAAGCCTTGATGTTCTCTTCGAGAGCCTTGGCGTCAAAGGAAGCCTTGCCGATGCCGGCATGGATGATACCGGCCTTCTCGACGCGGAACTCGACAGCACCACCCTTGGAAGCCTTGACGGCGCCGGTGACGTCCATGGTGACGGTGCCGACCTTCGGGTTCGGCATCATGCCGCGCGGACCGAGAACCTTGCCGAGACGGCCGACGAGCGGCATCATGTCCGGGGTCGCGATGCAGCGATCGAAGTCGATCTTGCCGCCCTGGACGATTTCGACCAGGTCTTCGGCGCCGACGATGTCTGCACCGGCAGCCTTGGCTTCGTCAGCCTTGGCGCCACGGGCGAAAACGGCGACGCGAACGTCACGGCCGGTGCCGTTCGGCAGGTTGACGACGCCGCGGACCATCTGGTCCGCATGGCGCGGGTCAACGCCGAGGTTCATGGCGATCTCGACGGTTTCATCGAATTTCGCCGTGGCGCGCGACTTGACCATCGAGATGGCATCCGTCAGGGCAACCAGCTTGGTCGGATCAACGCCTTCGCGGATCTTCTGAATACGCTTTGCAAGCTTTGCCATGTTACGCCACCACTTCCAGGCCCATGGCGCGGGCGGAGCCCTCGATCATGGCCATTGCGCCTTCGATGTCCGCGGCGTTCAGGTCCTTCATCTTGGCTTCGGCGATCGACTTGATCTGAGCCTTGGTGAGGGTGCCGGCCTTGGCGCCCTTGCCCGGGGTCTTGGAGCCGGAGGTGATCTTCGCTTCCTTCTTCAGCCAGTAGCTGACCGGAGGCTGCTTCATCGCGAACGTGAAGGACTTGTCCTGGAAATAGGTGATGACGACCGGGATCGGCATGCCCTTTTCCATTTCCTGCGTGGCGGCATTGAACGCCTTGCAGAATTCCATGATGTTGATGCCACGCTGACCAAGCGCCGGGCCGATCGGCGGGGACGGGTTCGCCGATCCTGCCTTGACCTGCAGCTTGAGCTGGCCCGCTACCTTCTTAGCCATTTCTCTCTGCCTTTCGTTATGGACCAGTCACCCGATCCTACATGCCGGAACATCCGGCGGCTGCGGTTGCGTGGTTCGGCCAAGGCATCCGGCTAAAGAAGCCTCCCTCCCACGCGCTTGCGGCAAACGCCGCGCGAGGCCTGCCGAACGAACGACAAGCCCCATTTCAAAACTCATCAGACCTTTTCGACCTGACCGTATTCCAGCTCGACCGGGGTCGCGCGACCGAAGATCGAAACCTCAACCTTGAGGCGTGACCGCTCCTCGTCGACATCCTGAACGATGCCATTGAAGGAGGCGAAGGGACCATCCGAGACGCGAACCTGCTCGCCGATCTCGAAAGTGATCGAGGACTTCGGGCGCTCCACGCCTTCCTGGACCTGCCCCAGAATCCGCTCCGCCTCGAAGTCCGGAATCGGAACCGGCTTGTTATCGGAACCGAGAAAGCCGGTGACCTTCGGCGTGTTCTTGATCAGGTGATAGGCTTCGTCGGTCAGGTTCGCCCGGACAAGAACATAACCCGGGAAGAACTTGCGCTCGGAATCGACCTTGCGGCCACGGCGCACCTCGACGACCTTCTCGGTCGGCACAAGGATTTTCTCGAACAGGTGCTCAAGCCCCTTCTGGCGAGCCTTGTTCTCGATATCCTCGGCTACCTTCTTCTCAAAATTGGAATATGCGTGGACGATGTACCAGCGCGCCGCCATCTTCATTCTCCAGAATCAAACGCTGACGTTCAGGACCAGGCGCAAAAGCCAGCCCATCAACTGGTCGGCAGCGAAGAAAAACAGCGCAGCAAAGACCACCATCACCAAAACCATCGCCGTGGAGATCATAGTCTCGCGACGAGACGGCCAATGGATCTTCGACGCCTCCGAGCGCACCTGGCGCAGAAACGTAACAGGATTGGTTTTGGATGCCATAGATTGCCCACGCAATTACGGCGCGTAAAGCTGATCTCGCCCAGCCCCACGCACCGCGTGTCTGTTTTGAACCCTACATAAACACCCCTTCCCCTTTACACAAGAGGGAAAACAGTGTTCGATGAAAATTTGCCGCTTTGTGCAGCACACCATTTCAGGACAATCCCGCTGCGGATGAACTCGCGCCAATCGTCTTGGAAATGGCAGGGGCAGAGGGGCTCGAACCCCCGACCTGCGGTTTTGGAGACCGCCGCTCTACCAACTGAGCTATACCCCTTCATTCCCACCGGCTTGGAAACATGCGATCCATTTCACCGCCGGCGGGCTAGGCGCTCCCTTTAAGGGGATGCGCCGCGCTTTGCAAGAGCGTTTTTGAATATCCCCGCGTTCTATCTCAGCTTTCTGTTCTGCTGATCGGAAGCGTCTCCAAAGCGCACGACCGAAAGCGCGGGCTCCCGGTTGCCGACGAGGATCTCCCTGCCCGGCAAATCCAGCCCTCCCGGCAGGACGCCCGGGGACTGACCGCTTCTTTCAGGCAGGGGAAGACGCTGCCAGGAGAGGCGGGGCGGCCTTTCCACATAGGCGTCCGGCTCATTGACCAGACCGCCGCAGACACGGGCGACGATCGCCTCGGCGGCCAGCTTGCGTCCGGCCTCGTTGTAGAAGTTGCCCTTGACCTGCACGCTGCCGGCCAGCGCCTTGATGAAATCCACAAGAAGCGTCTTGTCGATCGGTTCCGGCTGGCGCCAGAAGGTGTCGAGGCCGCCCTGATGGGTCAGCCCCGCAACGTCATAGACCGCGGCACCCAACGCGATCGTCGGCACACCCGCCCGGAGACTGTGCAGACCGGTCGTGGAATTGACCACGATCGCGCCATGGGAACTGCGAAGTATCGCCTGCAGATTGCCCTTTTCGATAAAGACCACCCTGCCCTTCACCCGGTACCGTTCGGCAAGTCGGGCGACAACCTTGCGCCAGCCTTCCAGATCGTTGTCCAGCGGATGCTGCTTGACAATCAGCCGGCCATTTTCGGGCGCATGGCGCGCAAAGGATTGAATGACCTGTTCGAGCATCTGCGACAGATGCCTGTAGGGCGAATTCGCACGGATCTGATAGTCACTCTGAAGCTGCAGGGCGAGCAAGTAGTTCTTCTTCGACTGGTCGTCGAGAAAACCTTCCGGCAGGTCGTGGCGTGCCCTGAACATGCGCGGCAGCCAGGACAAATAATCGAAGAGCGGGTCGTAATATTTGTCCGCCCGGTAAAACGGGAACATCAGCCAGCCGAAATAGGCGACCAGGTTATAGACGACCTCGTTGGTCGCCTCCTGACCGAAGGTATGGCTGTAATGCGAATGGAGATCGGGCGTTCCGACCTGCGCGGCGATCCGCCGGATATGATCCGGATCGCTCGGGAAATGCGAGAACCGCCCCATCCCGTCCCGTTCCAGCGTGATCCAGTCGGGCCTCAGGTAACCGAATTCCAAGGCATGACAACGCACGCCGAGCTTGCGGCCGATTCGCGATGCGAGACGATGATAGGGAAGCCGGTCGGCATAATAGAGGATATCGGTAATCGACTCGCGGCGAATAAGGTCGGCGAGATAGCGCGGCCAGGCCCGCAAGGTGCCGCGATAGTTGATCGCACCCCGCTTTCGCCAGTAAAGCTGGTCCCCGAAGGAAAAATTGACACGCTTCGTCCCGATGCCCTGCGCTTCGAACGCGTCCGCCAGTTCGCGCCAGAATACCGACGGAGGGCCTTGCAGGAACAGGACTTTGGTCATGCGGGAACCAATACTGCTTGATGGTTGCATACGCAAAGGACCGGCTTGCGGATGCGCCCCAATTGCGAGATGTGTCTACGAACTTCGATCGGTATTTTCCTCAAGGCAGTTTTCCCGTCAATGCCAAAGCAGCCCATGCCAATCATTCCCACAGGTTGTGTGACATGAAATCCCGCACTTTCCTGCTTCTTCAGGGCCCCGCCTCCCCGTTCTTGAAGTTCCTCGCGGAAGAGCTTGAAAAAAAAGGAGCTTCCGTAAAGAAAATCAGCTTCTGCCTGGGAGATATGGTGTTTTGGTGGCCGAGGGAAAGCAACCTGTTCCGGGGTCGCGAAAATGAATGGCCGGTGTATCTCAATTGCTACATCGGCGATCACAATGTGACAGACATCGTCATGTTGGGTGATGGCAGGCAGGTTCACGCGGTTGCTGCGGAGATAGGCATCCGGCATGGACTTCGCGTCCATGTCCTGGAACACGGCTATCTCAGGCCCGATTGGCTGACCATCGAGCCGGACGGCATGTCGGCTCATTCGCGCTTCCCGCGCGAGCCCGGCGAAATCATGGCGCTTGCCGCAAACGAGCCGGCAATTCCCTCGTCGGAACGCTACCATTCGAGTTTCCTCACCTACGCTCTTTACGACCTTGCGTTCCATATTCCGAACGTACTCCTCGGCTGGCTCGTCCATCCTCACTACCGGACGCATGGCCCCGTCCATCCTCTCGTCGAATATAGCGGCTGGATCTGGAAGGCTCTTGCCCTTCGCAGGCGACGGAAAGATGCGGAGCAGGCTATCGCGGCCTGCGTGACGCCCGAAGGCGGAGAAGACGGTGGCTTTTTCCTGTTTCCCCTGCAACTGCCCGGAGACTATCAGATCCGCCGGCATGCGCCGGGCGGAGACCTCTTCAGGCTGGCGGACGCGGCCATCGCCTCCTTCGCCCGGCACGCTCCTCCATCGAGCCGGCTGCTCTTCAAGGTCCATCCGATCGACAACGGCCTGTCGCGCTGGCCGAAGCGGATCGGCGAGATCGCGAAACGATCCGGCGTGGCTCACCGCGTGTTCGCCGCCGACGGGGGGAGCACGGACATGCTGATCGAAAAGTGCCGCGGCGTGGTGACCGTCAATTCCACGGTCGGGCTGACGGCCCTTGCTTCGGGCAAGCCGGCCATCGCACTTGGCGCGGCGATCTACGACGTGCCGGGCCTCGCCTTTCAGGATAGCCTGGCTGCTTTCTGGCAAAACCCGAAGGCTCCGGACCCGGACCTGTTCGATGCGTTCATCCGGGCGCTTGCGGCAACCACGCAGGTTCGCGGCGGCTTCATCGGCAGGGAAGCGATCCGCGCCGGCGTCGGGAATGTTGCAGCCCGGCTGTCGGAGACGACAGAAAGGCTGCCCCTCTCCTTCCGCAAGCCGCGTGGCGGGGCACACTTCCGTTACGAGAACGAGCTCTTCAAAGCCGATTGATCCTGGGTGAGGTTCCGTGGCGGATCATGCGGTAAGCCTGAAAGCGGAAAGGCCCCGCCGCTGCCGGCGAGGCCTTTCCTCATTCGATATTCTTCTATCGCTTACTCGACGATGGAAGCGACGATGCCGGCGCCGACGGTGCGGCCGCCTTCGCGGATCGCGAAGCGCAGCTTTTCTTCCATCGCGATCGGCACGATCAGTTCGACGTCAACCGTCACGTTGTCGCCCGGCATCACCATTTCCGTGCCTTCCGGAAGCGTCACGATCCCCGTCACGTCCGTCGTGCGGAAGTAGAACTGCGGACGGTAGTTCGTGAAGAACGGCGTATGACGGCCGCCCTCTTCCTTCGTCAGGATGTAGGCTTCCGCCTTGAACTTCTTGTGCGGCTTCACAGAACCCGGCTTGCACAGGATCTGACCACGCTCCACGCCGTTGCGGTCGACACCGCGCAGCAGCGCGCCGATGTTGTCGCCAGCCTGGCCCTGGTCCAGAAGCTTGCGGAACATTTCAACGCCCGTGCAGGTCGTCTTCGTCGTCGGACGGATGCCGACGATCTCGACTTCCTCACCGACCTTGATGATCCCGCGCTCGACGCGGCCCGTCACCACCGTACCGCGGCCCGAGATCGAGAACACGTCTTCGATCGGCATCAGGAACGGCTGGTCGATCGGACGCTCGGGCGTCGGGATGTAAGC
>NZ_JBHMAA010000064.1:0-605 GCF_042429745.1 Neorhizobium puerariae
TGTGCGTGCTAGAGCCTGACCCATGCGCCGTTTTTGCGTGAGGAGGCGACGCAGGCCTGGACGAAGGCGACGCCGTCGAGGCCGTCGTCGACGGTCGGGTAGAGGACGGCGCCGTCGGCGGGAATGCCCTTTTTCTTCGCGTTGATGGCGCGCGCCGCCTCCGTGTAGATCGTCGCGAAGGCTTCGAGATACCCTTCCGGATGGCCGGACGGGATGCGCGAGACGCGGGCGGCCGCGGGACCGGCGCCGGCGCCGGCCCGGGTCAGCAGCCGTTTCGGCTCGCCGAAGGGCGTGAACCACAGATAGTTCGGATCGGCCTGCACCCATTCGAGGCCGCCCCTGTCGCCATAGACGCGGATCTTCAGCCCGTTCTCGTTGCCGGGCGCCACCTGGCTGCACCACAGCATGCCCTTGGCCGGCTTTTCTCCCCCTACGGCCTCGAAACGCAGCAGTACATGGGCGTTGTCGTCCAGGCGACGCCCCTCGACGAAGGTGTCGAGATCGGCCGCGAGGCTCTCCAGCCTCAGCCCGGTGACGAACGCGGCGAGATTGTAGGCATGCGTGCCGATGTCGCCGGTCGAGCCGCCCGCCCCCGACCGGGCCGG
>NZ_JBHMAA010000019.1:0-88969 GCF_042429745.1 Neorhizobium puerariae
ATCTGATGGAACTGGGGATGATGTTTCGCCATGACATCACAGTTGAGGTGAAATCTACATTACCTATTCCCGGTCGATTATACCCTGCTCACTATTCATTACTTTATTTCACGAAGGGGAAGCCCAGGACGTTTAGGAAAATTCGCACGCCTATTGAGGTCTGTCGGCATTGTGGTGGAGAGATCAAAGATTACGGCGGGCATCGGCACGCGATGAACCCACTGGGCGTCAATCTGAAAGACGTGTGGACTGATATTCCGACAGTTCGACACTGGAAATTCAAATCGAAGGGCCGGCCAGCAAACGCCCTATCAACTAAACTCCTCGATCGCGTAGTTGAGATCAGCACGATCGAGGGAGATTTGGTCGTAGACCCATTTGGTGGGTCCGGTACGACTTTCGCAGTTTGCGAGAAGAAGAACCGTTATTGGATCGGCAGCGAACTGGACTTCTCACAGCAGATCAAAGAGCGGTTAATAAACCAAGATATAGCTCACCACGCAAACACCGATCACGTTGAGGATTTGAACCGCACCGGATTTGCCGGGGACTCTCATGAGAGAGTAAAGCCGATATGAGCAAGACAACGAACAAGTTCTCATCTGAAGTCCGTGAGCGTGCCATCCGCATGGTGCTGGATCACGAAGCCTTATCACGGCCGGTACGATAGATACTGCCTACGGCCTATATCTTTCCAACAACTGTCGCCCCGACGCGGCAGCGAGGCCCGGAACACCTCCAGCGCCATCGCCCAATCCTTCTCCGTCATATTCGTGGACATCGCCGACCTCCAAATCAGTCGGCTCTCCATGAATCAGACAAATCCCCTCAGAGGAATCCTAGCCTCTCTTCATGCGGCAATCCGTCCACCCTGCTTAGCGCATTGAAGGGGATCCGGTTCGACGGACGTGCTTCAGGTTCCTATCACAGGGGCCGGCGGCGAGAAGAAGCATTCGAACCGGGAGTGCGAGATTCTGCCCAGCTTCAGTCAATCTCATCGGATATGATGAACCCATTCCCGCACAATATAGATATCCATGGGCTCCATCATGCTGAGTATCTCCATTGGCAATTGTAACTTGACGATTTGATTATTGTCTTACAATCTGTCGATTATTGAATTCCGAACACCGGCTCGCAAGCAGTCGGATCGACAGGGGAATACGAGGAAATGCAGGAATTCGACTATATCGTCGTGGGTGCCGGCTCGGCGGGATGCGTGCTGGCCAACAGGCTGACTGAGAACGGAAACACGTCTGTCCTGCTGGTCGAGGCGGGCGGCTGGGACCGCGATCCGTTCATCCATATTCCTCTCGGCTGGGGCCGCATTCTCGGCAAGCGGCTGCATGACTGGATGTATTTTTTCGAGCCGGACGCCCGCTTCGGCGGCAGAGCCATCGAATGCGCCCGCGGCCGCGTGATCGGCGGCTCTTCCTCCATCAATGCCATGCTCTATTGCCGCGGCCACGCACAGGATTACGACCGCTGGGCCGATTCCGGGTTAAGCGGCTGGTCTTACGAAGACGTGCTCCCCTATTTCAGGAAGCAGGAAGACTGGGAAGGCGGCGCCGACCGTTACCGGGGCTCGGGAGGGCCGCTGAAAACCACGCTGTCCCGCTACGACGACCCCCTGACGCGGGCCTATGTTCAGGCGACCGTCGACAGCGGCCTTCCCGTTTGCGAGGATTACAACGGAGCAGAGCAGGAGGGTATCGGGCAACTGCAATCGACCATCGGCAACGGCAGGCGATGCAGTGCTTCCGTGGCCTATCTTCATCCGGTTCGGACACGGAAGAACCTGAAGGTCGAAACCCTCGCGCTGGTGCGAAACATCGAATTCGAAGGAACTGTCGCCACCGGCATATCCTACAGCCGTAGCGGGGAGGTCGTCCGCGTTCGGGCGCGGCGGGAAGTGATCCTGTCGGCCGGCGCGATCAATACGCCGCAGCTTCTCATGCTGTCGGGTATCGGCGACCCCGCTACGCTGCGCGACCACGGCATTCCGGTCATGGCCTCCTCGCCAGAGGTGGGAACGGGCCTTCAGGACCATGTTTCCGTCGCAATCGAATATCAAAGATCGCAATCCGGACCCTTCGTTCGAGCGATGCGCCTCGACAGGATTCTGGCATCTCTGGCGCAATGCTATTTTCGCGGCAAGGGCTTCGCAACCGAATTGCCGGCCGGTCTTACGGGCTTCTTCAAAACCACGGATGCCGAATCCATTCCGGACATTCAATTGATCTTCCGGGCCGGACCGCTGGCGGCGTGGCCGTACTTCGCACCTTTCCGGCAGCCGTTTCCCGACGCATTCGCCGCCCGCGCGGTGCTGCTGCGCCCGGAAAGCCGGGGCTGTGTCGAGCTTCGAAGCCGCGACCCGGCAGACAAGGTGCGCATCCACCACCGGTTCCTGAGCACGCCGAACGACCTGTCGCGCATGAGGATGGGCCTGCGCCTGCTGGAGAGGATCGGTATGCAGAAGCCGCTCGCCTCCTATGTCGCCGGGCAGGCCCCGCCCCGCCCCGGCGCATCGGACGAGGAACTCGACGCGCATATCTTTTCGACGGCGGCGACCGCCCACCATCCGCTGGGAACCTGCCGCATGGGCGCCGATGGAAATGCCCCCGTCGATGGCCGCCTGCGGTTGCGCGGGGTCCGCAATCTCAGGGTGGTGGATGCCTCGGCGATGCCGGATATGATCGGCGGCAACATCAATTCCGCCGTCATCATGATCGCCGAGCGTGCAGCCGACCTGATCGACGAAGACCGGAATGCCGCCACCGCCGGCTAGGGCCTGGCCTCTCGCCCGTTCGGGAGTGGCATAAATGTTGCTTCGCATATGGATGTCAAGAATGGGTTGAACGATGGGTGAATTGTTTTCAAGCCGCGAGCCTGTCCGCATCGGAGTGCTCTTCTCGCCAAGCAGTCTCTTCCGGGATTTCGAGACGGCATTCATGCAGGGAACGATCGCGGGCATCATGTCCGTCAACCGTGGCGGCGGCATAGGCGGACGGTCGATAGAGCCGGTATTCTACGATCCACAATCGGACCCGCCGCGTTATCCGGCGCTGGTCAGCCGGCTGGTTCTGGAGGATGACGTATCGCACATATTCGGCTGCATGACTTCGCCGACGCGCAAGGCGGCCATGCCCGTCGTGGAAAGGCTGGGGGCGCTCCTGTGGTACCCCAACCAGTATGAAGGCTTCGAAATCTCGCCCAACATCGTCTATGGCGGCCCCTGTCCCAACCAGTACAACGTGCCGCTCATCGAATATATCCGGGAAACGGGACGCCGAAGGGTCTTCATGGCCGGCTCGGACTATTCGTTCCCGCATGAATGCCTGAGGATCTTCCGCGAGTTGGCCGAAGGACTGGGAGTGGAAATCGTCGGGGAAACCTACCTTCCCCTCGATGCGCCGGACAACGCCTATTTCCGCATGGTCCGCGACGCGCGGTTGGCGGGAGCCGACATCGTCGTCTCGGCGGTCGTCTATCCTGGCCTCCAGAAACTGTTCCGGGCCTTCCGCGCCTCTGCCGTGAATGCCATCGACATGCCGCTTGCCAATGTCGCCGGCTCGGATCTGGATTTCTCCGTGGCCGATCACGAATGTGTCAGCGGCCATATCGCCGTCGGCTCCTATTTCGCCGGGGCCGAAGGTGCCGGCAACAGGTCGTTCGTCCACGACCTCCAGACTTTGTACGGTCAGCGGGCGCGGGCCAACATGCACACCCTGGCAAGCTACAACCAGATCCGCCTCTTTGCCAGAACGCTGGAGGCATCGGGCAGTCTGGACCTCGATGCGATGCGGGACGCCCTGCCGAATGTCAGCATCGATTCCATCGAGGGAAAGGTGAGCGTCGATTCGACATACCAGTGCATTCTTTCCTGCCCGAGGATCGGCGTTGCCAATGACCGGGGCCGATACGACGTGGTCCGCACCGCGCCGACGACCGTCACGCCTGACCCCTATATGGTCGCCTATGCCTGACAGCGCCCATAGAACCAGACCGTATCCCGATCTGCCGCGCAACCTCAGGAGCGCCCTTTCGGTTCTGCTTGTCCACCCGCCGGGAGCCGATGCGGGGATCATCATCTCGCAACTCGACCGCCTGAACGCCGATGTCGCCTCGCTATGGCCGTGGTCGGGGCCTCTGCCTCCGGCCGACCTCGCCGTGGTTTTCACCGAAGCTGCTCGAAGGGAGCAGACAGGCGACATGCTGCACGCATTCGACGGCGCTATCGTCGCCTCCGTCGACCCGCACGAGAAGGGCGTCATCGACAGCCTTCTCGCAGTCGGCGTTCATGCCCTGCTGGTCAGGCCGTTACGAATAGACACGATCATCTCCCAGATCGCCATGGCGCAGGCGATCCATGCGCAGCAATCGAGCTTGCAGCGGAAACAGGCGCATCTCGAGGAACGGCTGCGAATGCGCCGCACGATCGAAAAGGCTGTGGCGATTGTCACCCACCGGCTGGAATTGGCGCCCGACCAAGCCTATGGCCATCTGCGCAAATTCGCGATGGAAAAACGCCAGTCGCTCGAAGCCGTCGCACGGGGCATCGTGGATGGCGAATGAAGCACCGAGCGCCCGCTACCTCGGCAGCCCGGTGCTTGCCGCAATCGCAAATGCTGAAAATTTATGCAGATATCATGGTTTTCTGTAATTGCTCATGAAATCAGCAAGCATGTGTTGACAGCAAGACAGGCCCGTGCCAGATTTGAACGTAAGGAACGCGGCATTGTCGAAATCCGGCACCGCAGGCGGCAACGAAGCCGCCCCAAACCTTTTCTAAATCTGCCCGGCTTGGCGCTTGCGCAAGCGACTCTTTCACACCCTCCGTATCCGTGACATGCGTCGGCGAATGTCGTGACCCGTGCGTGTCAAGTTCGTGCACCTTCCTTTCCTGCAGTCGTCATCATCGGCGTCGCAAGATGTGCCGAACCATGGAGGTTTACGAAATGCAACTGAACAGACGTCTATTTCTCGCCGCCGCCGGAACCGCCCTGGCGTCGCCTTATGTATCGCGGTCGTGGGCTGCCGACGACGAAATCGTCATCGGCAGCATTTTCGACGGCACGGGCATCTTCCAGCCGCTCGGCCGGCCGAAAGCGAACATCCTCAAGATGGCGATCGATGAGACCAATGCCGGCGGCGGCCTGCTCGGCAAGCAGGTGCGGCTGGTGCATTACGATACGCAGTCCAGCAACCAGCTCTATGCCCAGTACGCCCAGAGCCTGATCCGCACGGACAAGGTAGACTTCGTTTTCGGCGGCGTGACGAGCGCTTCGCGCGAAGTCATCCGGCCGATCTTCAAGCGCAGCGGAACGCCCTATTTCTACAACATGGCCTACGAGGGCGGCCTGTGCGATGGCGGCACCTACATTACCGGCATCACCACCCCGCAGATCCTCGAATCGCTCATGCCCTATCTGGTAAAGACCTTCGGCAAGAAGGCCTACATCATCGGGCCGGACTATAATTTCGGCCAGATTTCCGAACAATGGATCCGGCAATATGCGCGCGACAACGGCTGCGAGGTCGTCGGCTCTGAACTCTTCCCGCTTGACGCATCGAATTTCACCGCCTCGCTGTCGAAGATCCAGGCGGCGGCTCCCGATTTCGTCATCGACAGCCTGGTCACGCCGCCGCAGTTCTCCTTCTACAACCAATGGGCGACGGCCGGCATGAAATCCCGTATCGGGCTGGCCTCCCAGACACTCGGCAGTTTCGGCCAGAATCTCATCATGCCTCCGGAAGTGCTCGAAGGGGTCGTCGTCGGCATCGACTACGTCCAGGAGCTGGACAACCCGTTGAACACGGCCCTCGTCAAGAAATACCAGGAAACCTTCGGCACCGGCGACTATCTCGGCAATCTTGTGGAGGCAGATTATGACGGCTGGCTGTTCTTCAAGGCAGCGGTGGAAAAAGCCGACACCAAAGACAAGGCCGATGTCGTTGCAGCGCTAGCTTCCGGCCTTGAGCTGGCGACACCGCGCGGACATGTGAAGCTCGATCCTGCAACCCATCATTGTGTCATGGACGTTCGCGTCATGGATATCCGCAATGCTGCCTATCGCGTCATCGAGACCACGTCCGCCGTGCCGCCGGCTGATCTCGTCGGGCGCTGCGATCTGATTGCGGCTCCGGCCAGCAACGTCCAACTCGGGCCGAAGGCGTGATCCGGCAACCTGTCCCCGGCGGGATCGCATGAAAATGCCAGAACGGCACAGAAACCGTGTGTTTCCGGCCGGCAGGCCGGAAACACACGGGAAGGAGCATTCATGGACCAGATGCTGATAGGTCTCATCCAGATATTTTACGCAATCGGACTGCTTTTGCTGACCAGCATCGGCCTTGCCGTCGCCTTCGGAATGATGCGCATCGTGAACTTCGCGCATGGCGAATTCATCATGCTGGGCGGATTCACGATGGTCTTCGCCTGTCAGGCGGGTATCAATTTCTTCGTTTCCATGCTCGTCGTCACGCCGCTGGTAACCGCGCTGCTCGGCATGATCGTGGAGCGGATCATCATACGCCCGCTCTACGGGCGCATCATCGACACCATACTGGCGACCTGGGGCCTGAGCCTGCTGCTCATCGGTCTGGCCTCGACCTGGATCGGCTACTATCAGACGGGGCTGACCGCGCCGTTCGGAAACATCGCCATCGGCGGCGAACTGGTCAGCACCTATACGCTCTTCATCATCGCTCTCGCCGCCGCGACCGCGGCCATCGTTTACGGCGTCCTGCGCTTCACATCCTTCGGACTGCTGTGCCGCAGCGTCATGCAGGACGTCGACATGGCCTCGGCGGTCGGCATCAACACAGGCCGTATCTACGCCCTCACCTTCGGCATCAGCACGGCCCTTGCCGGCCTCGCGGGTGCGGCGATCGCGCCGCTGACCGGTATCGTCCCGACGACCGGCATAGCCTATGCGACGCAGGCCTTCATCACCGTGATCTCCGGCGGGGCCAATGCCGTGATCGGAACGATCGTCGCCTCTTCCCTGTTCGGCGCCATCTACCAGATCGTCAGTCAGTACAGTTCGAACATTCTCGGCCAAATGGCGATGCTGCTGTCGGCAATCGTCATTCTCCGCCTGCTGCCCTCGGGGATCACCGGACGTTTCTTCAAGGGGTCGATATGACCGATACCGCATTTCGCAAACTGGAACTGGCCTTCGCAGCCCTGGCCGCCGCCATGTTCATGGTTCTGCCCGTATTCACGGGCGAAGGATCGCTTCTTTCCGTGACGGTGTTCCTGATTCTCGCCCTGCTTTCGATCAGCATGTCGCTGGTGTGGGGAATGGCCGGCATTTTCAGCTTCGGGCAGACCGTGTTCTTCGGCATTGCCGCCTATGCTTATTCCGTCATCATGATCAACACCGACAACACGCTTCTGTCGGTCGGAGCCGCCGTGGCGATCGCCTGCGCCGTCGCCCTGGCGATCGGCTATTTCACGATCTACGGCCGGGTCAGCGATCTCTACATCGCCGTCATCACGCTGGCCGTGTCGCTGCTGATCTACCAGTACATCAACACGCTGTCGGGGGATGCCGCCCGGATCGGCGCGGCCAATCTCGGAGGTTATACGGGCATGCCCGGTGTGCCGCCGCTGTCGATGCCGGGTGATCCAACGCTCTATGCGGATGTCTACGGCATGTATTTCATCTCGCTCGGCGCGCTGATTGCCGCCTTCACCGGCATACGGCTTCTGGAACGCAGCGTTTTCGGCCAGTCCGTCATCGCCGTCCGCGAAAACGAACTGCGCGCCGAACTGCTCGGCTATGACAGCCGTTTCTACCGGCTGGTCGTCTTCGTCGCCGGCGGTGCCATAGCCGGCTTCGCCGGTGTTCTCTACGCCGCCTGGGGCGGCTTCATCGAACCGAGCGTCTTCAGCCTCGCCTTTGCGGCGCAACCGATCATCTGGACCGTGGCCGGGGGCGTCGCCAGCCCCATCGGCCCGGCTCTCGGCTCGCTGCTGGTGCAGAGCCTCACCACCTGGCTCGGCGCCCGGCAGATCGCCGACAACAACATCGTTCTCGGCCTCATCTTCATCGCCTTCGTTCTCTTCGTGCCGCAAGGGCTGGTGCCGGCCATCCGTCGTCTGGTCGTTCGAGAGACCTCGCCATGACCGCTTCCCCCTCTTCACTTCTGTCAACGGATGCGCTGACCATGCGCTTCGGTGGGGTGACCGCCGTCGAGAATGTCGATTTTTCCATCGGGCCGGGTGAATTGCGCTGCCTCATCGGGCCGAACGGTGCCGGAAAATCCACCTTCTTCAAGCTTCTTTGCGGCATGCTCACGCCGACATCCGGGTCCGTGCGTTTCGACGGCAGGTTCATTTCCGGTCTCCAGAGGCACGAGATCGCCAATGCCGGCATCGGCATCAAGACCCAGGTGCCGAACTTGTTCCAGAACCTTACCGTGAGGCAGAACCTGACAATCGCCGCCCGCCGCAACCGCGAGGGCGCACCCTGCGCGGACGTCGTGGGCGATATTCTCGATACGTTCCGTCTCGGTCCGCTAGCCGATATGCTGGCCGCCCGGCTGGCGCATGGACAGCGTCAGAGGGTCGAGATTGCCATGGTGGTCGCCACCAGCCCCAGGCTCATCCTTCTCGACGAGCCTGTTGCCGGACTGGGCGACGAGGAGACGGAGCACATGGCCTCCCTCATTCTCGAACTGAAAAAGAGGGCCGCGCTGATCGTGGTCGATCACGATATCCGCTTCATTCGCATGATCGGCTCACAGGCCACGGTCTTCCATCGCGGCGCCGTGCTGATGGAGGGCGATATCGAAGCCGTCCTTTCCGACGAGACCGTGCGCGACGTTTATCTCGGCAGGATGTCCGGACATGCTTGAAATCAGGAACCTGAAAGGCGGTTACGGCTCCATCGACGTGCTGCGCGGCATCGACATCACGGTGGCCAAGGGCGAGTTCGTCGGCATACTCGGCCACAACGGCATGGGTAAATCCACGCTGTTGAAAACGATCATTGGCCATCTGCCGGCGGCGGGCGGTACGATGACCTTCGAGGGCCGTTCCATCGCTGCGCTCCCGCCCCCTGCGCGGGTGCATCTCGGTATCGGATATGTACCACAGGGCCGCCGCATCTTTCCCCAGCTCACCGTGCGGGAAAATCTCACTGTCGCCGCCCGCGCGACGCGCCGGCCTGCGGCCATCGTCGACGAAATCATCGCCGAGCTTCCGGCACTGGAACGGCTTTCCTCGCGCAAGGGTGGTGCGCTCAGCGGCGGCGAGCAGCAGATACTGGCGCTGGGGCGGTGCCTGTGCACCCAGCCCAGGCTGCTGCTGCTCGACGAGCCGACGGAAGGCGTGCAGCCATCCATCGTCGAGCAGATGGCCGCAACCCTCGCGCGGCTGCACGTTTCGCTCGGCCTCTCGACCATCCTCGTCGAACAGAATCTCGATTTCATCCGCGCGCTCGCGGATCGCATCGCGGTGCTCGAACGTGGACGCATCACAAGCGAGATGAGCCGGGCGGAAGCCCATGATGCCCATCGGCTCTCGGCCCTGATGGGTTTCGCAACCCCTTCCCCGTAAATCACCGGAACCAGATTCCGATTTTCAAAACTGGAGCATGACATGGCCTACCATTTCCCCGACGTGGACGGATTGTCCGCAATCGCCCGAGAACTCGGCATGAACCTGAACAGGGAGGACGCGATAGCGCTGCACGCGCTGATGGACGGCATGACGCCCGCCATGCGGCTGCTGGAAACGCTCTCTCCCGGGCAACCGGAAATCAAGTATCCGCGCACGCCCGGCTACCGGCCCGATCCCTCGGAAAACCGGTATAACGCTTGGCGCTACAAAACCTCGATCAAGGGTGCGCCGACCGGCAAGCTGGCGGGCAGGACCGTCGCCATCAAGGACAATGTCTGCGTCGCGGGTGTGCCGATGAGCAACGGCTCATCAATCCTCGAAGGCTTCGTCCCTGACGTGGACGCCACGGTAGTGACCCGCATTCTCGACGCCGGCGCGGAGATTACGGGAAAATCCACCTGCGAATATCTGTGCCTGTCGGGCAACAGTTCCACCTCCGCCGACGGGCCGGTGGAAAACCCGAACGCGCCGGGATGCACCACCGGCGGCTCCAGCAACGGTTCGGCGGCGCTGGTGGCGGCGGGCGAGGTCGATCTAGCCATCGGCGCCGATCAGGCAGGTTCCATTCGCATGCCGGCCTCCTTCACCGGCATCGTCGGCCACAAGCCGACCTGGGGCCTGGTCCCTTATACCGGCGCGCTCAGCATCGAATACACCTTCGACCACCTCGGCCCGATGGCCCGCAGTGTGGCCGATTGCGCACTGCTTCTCGAAGTGATCGCAGGCAATGATGGAATCGACGGCCGCTGGCGCGGCGCCAGGGCGGAAAATTATACCGAGGCGCTGGGCCGCGGCGTCAAGGGCCTTCGCATCGGTGTCGTGAAGGAAGGCTTCGGCCGCGAGGAATCGGAGGAAGGCGTGGATGCCGTGGTGCGGGCGGCCGCCGCCCGCCTTCAGGCCGACGGCACCGAAGTCGAGGAAATCTCCATTCCCTGGCACCTCTATGGCACCGAGATCTGGAAGCCCATCGCCCTCGAGGGCAACTACATGGCCATGATGTACGGCAACGGCGTGGGCTACGGTCGTGACGGAGACTATTCCATCGCCTTCATGCGCGCCTTTTCCGGCTGGCAGAAACATATCGACGAACTGGCTGCAACCGGCAAGACGACCGTTCTGGCCGGGGAAATATTCCGACGGCACGGCGGCATGCTCTACGCCAAGGCCCATAACCTGCGCCGGCGGCTTCGCGCCGAATACGACGCGGCGCTCGCCCGTTACGATGTGCTTGTGATGCCGACCACGCCAATGACCGCCCGCAAGATCGTGCCGCACGATGCGCCGATCCTCGAACTCCTGACCGATAGCTGGACGATGCAGAACAATACCTGCCCGTTTGACATCACCGGGCATCCGGCAATCTCCGTCCCCTGCGGCCATCACGACGGCAAGCCCGTCGGGTTCATGATCGTCGGCAGGCACTTCGACGATGCCACCGTCTTTCGTGTCGCGGATGCCGTCTGACCGCCGCGCGAAGGAGCCTGACTTCCGCAGGCGGCGCGATTACTGCGTCGCCTGCATCGCAGCCTTGGCCGCAGCGCAGGCATTCTCGATGTGGACGCGGGCGGCGGCACGGGCGGCGGCCGCGTCGTGCCGTGCAATCGCATCGTGGATGGCGGTCAGTTCCTGAAACGAATGTTTCGAGCGAGCCGGATGGGACATGGACCGCGCCCGCAAAACGTTGATTCTGGCATTCAGTCCTTCCAGAATGTCCTTGATCACGGCATTTCCCGCCATATCGGCGATAATCTGATAGAAGTGGGTCGAAGCGGAAACCTCGAGCAGCTTGTCCGAACTGGACATGCCCTGATGGAACTGATTCAGCGCTTCGCCGAGCGCCTGGATGCTTTCCTTGTCGGCGTGGTCCGAGGCAAGGGCGGCGACTTCCGGCTCCAGCAGGATGCGCGTCTGGTAGATCTGCTCGGCATCCTCCCAGGCGAGTTTGGCGACGAAACAGCCCCGGTTCGGTATGAACTGCACCAGACGTTCGCTTTCCAGATGCCTCAGCGCCTCGCGAAGCGAGGGGCGGGAAATTTCGAGCGCTGCGCACAGGTCGGCTTCCACGAGCCGCTGGCCGGGCAGGAAGTCCCCGGCAATGATGGCCTGCCGGAGGACGCGCACGACCTGGGCGCGAATCCCGTCCTTCTCGATCTTGATTTCCACAGCCTTCACATTGGCCCGAACAGCAGCCACGGCCCGTCCTCTTCGTTGTGCAATGCTTAATTGTTTCCATTCTCATATCGTTAGGGGAGCATGAAACGCAATTGCAAAATTGACAGACAATATGATAAAGACTATCGTAAGATTGTAAGACAATACGGAGATTTTTATGGATTTGAGTATTCGCAGGATCGTGACGCAGGTCGATGATCTTTATGAAGAGGGCGCAACGCGCGTGCAGACGCCTCTGCGCAAGGCAGCCGTGATTTTCATCGTCGAAAATCCCTATGTCGGCACGAAGGGCAGCGATCTCACCCCCCTCATCGAGGTCAGTCCCGAGCTTGGAAAACGTGTCGGCGAAAAGCTGCTCGCGGTCATGGGCGACCATGAGATCCAGGGCTATGGCAAGGGAGGACTGGTCGGGATCGGCGGAGAGGCCGAGCATGCCAACGCCCTGCTGACCACCGCTTTCGCCAATCCGATTCGCGATGCGATCGGCGGAGCCGATGCGTGGATCTCGTCGTTCCAGAAGCTTGCCTGCCCCGGCGACAAGATAGACATTCCGATGAACCACAAGGACGATGTCTACGTCCGCTCCCACTACGACGGCATGACTGTCAGCGTTGCGGGCGCACCGCAGGCTGACGAGATCGCCGTCATTTTCTGCGCCTCCTCCGGCAAGCGTCTGAACTGGCGCGTGGGCGGGCTGACGCATGAGGAGGTCGTCGCGCGCAAAGCTTCCGATTGATAGGCCTGTTGGCGTTCCGAAGAACGCCAACAGGCGCTTCTCCAGAGAAAGATGTTATTTCGGGAATCCAGCAGATGCCAGAGAATGTTTCATACGTGTCCCGCGCCGGGGCCTTTCGGACGGGCGCGGATTCGCCTGTTCAGGCCCTCGAAAATCATCTGCGGGTTATCGGCGCACGCGAGCCCGATGTCCGCGCCTTCGTGTGTCTCGATGTGGATGCCGCCAGGCGGCAGGCCAAAGATTCCGAGGCCCGGTGGCGGAAGAATGCGCCACTCTCTGCGCTGGACGGCATGGTCATCGGCGTCAAGGACATCATCGAGACCGTCGATTTTCCGACCGGACAGGGCCTGCCGGCTCTCGAAGGTTTCCGGTCCGGCCGCGATGCCGCCAGCGTCGCGGCGCTGAAAAGCGCCGGCGCGATCGTGATCGGCAAGACAACTACGACGGAATTCGCCTCCACCGAACTGTTCTACCCGACCCGTAACCCGCACGACGCCGCCCGCACGCCGGGCGGTTCGTCGTCCGGTTCGGCCGCAGCCGTCGGATGCGGCATGGTCCAGCTGGCGCTCGCCTCCCAGGTGGTCGGCTCCACGCTCAGGCCGTCGAGCTATAATGGCGCCTTCGGATACAAGCCGACCTGGGGCGGCCTCAACCGAAGCGGCAGCTACGATTATCTCAGCCAGAGCTGCGTCGGGATCATCGGCCGCCATCTCGACGACATGTGGGTCGGTACGCGGCAGATCGCCATCCGCGCCGGAGGCGACCCGGGCCATGTCGGCGTTCTCGGACCCGACGTGCCGGTGTCCGTCCAACGGCCCGCGCGCGTTGCGGTGCTTCGCACGGATGGATGGCTTCGGACATCCGATGCGGTGAAATCGGCCTTCGAGGACAAGCTCGTCCGTCTCGGCGCCGCGGGCGTGGAGATCGGAACGGCGCAGAACGATACCCTGGTTGCGGCATTGGAAAGCGCGATCGAAAACGCCCTCGACAAGACCTGGAACGTCCTCGTATGGGAAATGCGCTGGCCGCTTAACGTTTATGGCGATCAGTCCCACCTTGGCATGTCCGATGCCATGCGCATGCGGCTCGCCCAGGGGGAAGCCATGAACCAGGCAAGCTATGCCGAGGCCCTGAGCATGCGCGACAGCGCACGGGCGCGATTGCGCGACGTATCCGGCGCTTATGACTGCATCCTCACGCTCGGCGCCGTGTCCGCCGCTCCCGCGGACTTCTCGACCACCGGCGATCCCTCCTTCAACGTGCCGGCCTCCTATCTCGGCGCCCCCGCGCTCAGCCTTCCGGTTCTGGAAGACGGTGGTCTGCCGCTTGGCCTCCAGATCATCGGCGGCCATCACCAGGATGCCCGCATCTTTGCCGTCGCAAAATGGTTGCTTGATAATATCCAATAACTGAAAATGGGAATATTCCAGATGACTAAAGTTCGCAAGGTACTGGTCGCCGGCGGCGGTGTCGGGGGACTGTGCGCCGCGATAGCCCTCACATCGCGGGGCGTGGAAGTCGATCTCGTCGAAAAGCGGCCCGATTTCAACGTGCCGGGCGTCGGGCTGGGTCAGCCTGCTTGCGCGCTTCGCGTCTACCGGGAATTCGGCATCCTTGACGAGATTCTCGATACTGGCTTTTCCTACAATCATATGTCGATCTTCGACCCCCAGCGGACGCTGATTGCCGAGCATCGTTTCCTGATGGGCGGTAACGGGCTGCCGGCTTTCTGCGCCCTGTCCCGATCGAGCCTCCATTCGACCCTCTACCGGCGCGCGCTGTCGCTCGGCGTCGAATTCCGTTTCTCGACCGAAGTGGCGGAATTCGTCGGCCCGCTCGGCACCGCGGTACGCTTCAACGACGGAAGCGAGGCGGACTATGATGTCGTCGCAGGCTTTGACGGCATTCGTTCCACGGTTCGGCAGTTCATTGTCGGCGACATGTTCGGCCCCCGTCCTTCCGGCATCGGCGCATGGCGCATCCAGGTCGACCGGCCATCCTGCGTCACCGGCATGGAGTTCCTTCAGGGCATCGACGGCAAGGCGGGAGCCATTCCGATCGCACAGGACAAGATGTACCTGTTCAACATTCGCCCGGAGACGCCGGGAGAAATATTCCCCCGGGAGAAACTGCATGTCCTGCTGAAGGAGCGCCTGGCGCAGTTCGGCAGTTATGTGGCGGAGATCGCCGACAGCCTCACGCCGGAAAGCCCGATCGTCTACGGCGCGCTGGAACCGTTCATCGTTCCCTATCCATGGCACAAGGGTCATGTCGTCATGGGCGGCGATGCGGCTCATATCGTTCCGCCGCACCTGACCGCCGGCGCCGCCATGGCCGCCGAGGACGGCTATGTTCTCGCGAAGCTTCTGCTTTCCGGTGACGGCAGCGTCGACGATCGTCTGACGGCCTACGGAAAAGTGCGCTTCGCCCGCAACGCTTTCGTTTATACCTTCGCAAGGGAATGGCTTTCCATGGAACAGTCCGTTCATTCCCCTGCCGATCTTGCGGCCGCCAAGGACGAATATGCCAGAAACGCCGATGGACGCATCGCCGTGGCGGACCGTATTCTCGACGCCTTCGAATGCTGACGGAGAACACTATGACAGTCATACGCTCCTGCACTAACGATGTGCTGACACTCGGCCTCAACCGCCCCGAGGCTGGTAATCGCATCAGCCCCGAAATGATCCGCGCTCTGCTGGAAGATTACCGCAATGCCGACCCGCTGAACGGCGGCCCGGCGGTCGTCATCCTCAAGGCGGAGGGCGATGTTTTTTCGCTCGGACGGCAGCGGCCGGCGCAGCAATCGGCCGATCCCGCCGACATCGTCGCCGAATTCAGCCTGATCCAGGAACTGAACGAAGCCGTGCAACATTGCCGTGCCGTCACCATCTCCGCCATTCACGGCCGGTGCGAGGGTGCAGGTCTCTCCCTTGCCGCCCGTGCAGACATCGTGCTGATCGCAGAGGATGCCGTGGTGAGCTTTCCGGAAATTCCGCACGGCATTCCGCCGACCATCGTGCTCAGCCACTACCGCTATGTCCTGCCGCGCAACATTCTCGGCGACCTGATCTTCACCGGGCGTGAATTGTCGGGGACCGAGGCGGTGGCCGGCGGGCTTGCCGCCCGTGCCGTTCCGGCAGGGGATCTGTCGTCCGTCGCCGAAACGCTTGCCTCGCAAGTTGCCGGTTACGACCGGGCGTCCATCGCTCTGGTCAAGGATTTCCTCCTTCAGACGGAGGCTCTGCCTGCGCCGCTGGCGCCAAAACTTGGCATTTCCCTCTACGCCAACGAGATTTCTCACCGGCAACTCGGCAAGTAACGGTCCGGGACGGGATCTTCAAAAGTCTCATAAAGTTAAAGGCGCCCGCGATTGCGGGCGCCTTTCTCATTGGTGTACATGTTTACGAAAAGCTGGCCGCCGCTCGAAGAACCCGCCGGCATCGGCGGATTTCCCGGGCGGTGGCGGCCGGGTCAGTTGACCCAGCCGACGGGAACCGTCGTCAGTTCCGGTATATAGGTAATCAGCGCCAGCACGATGAGATAGATGACGAGGAACGGCATCACGCCTCGATAGAGGGCGGGCAGCGGAACCTTGAACAGGGCGTTGGCGGCGAAGAGGTTGATGCCAAAGGGCGGCAGGAACATCCCGATGGCGAGGTTGATGGTCACGATCAATCCGAAATGAATCGGGTCGATCCCGGCATCGACGACGATGGGGACCAGAAGCGGCGTCAGGATCAGGATTGCCGGAGGCGGTTCGAGAACCGTACCGACAAACAGCAGGACGATGTTGAAGATCAACAGAATTTGCCAGTTGTCGAGATGAAGGCTGTCGACAAAGGAGACGAACAGTTGCGGCATGCCGGAGGTCGTTATGACCCAGCCGAACACGGTCGACGCAGCCACGAGCAGCATGATCTGCGCAACAAGGATCGTGGATCGCACGCTGATGTTCCAGACATCGCGCCAACTCAGTTCCTTGTAGACATGCACCGAAATGAGCATCGAGTAGGCGCAGGCAATGCCTGCGGCTTCCGTGGGGGTGAAGATCCCGCCATAGATTCCCCCGATGATGATGACGGGAGCCAGAATGGCCCAGATGGCAGCCCGCGCCGCCTTGACGATCTCGCGCGGTTTTGGCCGGGCCGTGATCTGGATATTGAGCATTCTGGCCTTGAACATCACAAACAGAGCCAGAAGGATCGCGATGATGATGCCCGGCACGACCCCGGCGACGAACAGTTTCGTGACCGAAACCTGCGCGGTGATCGCGTACAGGATCATCGCGATCGAGGGAGGGATGATGATGTCGATCACGCCCGTCGCGGCGATCAAGCTGGTGGAGAATTTCTTGCCGTAACCCTGTTCGACAAGGGTTGGTATGGTGAGGTTGCCGATGGCGGCCACACAGGCTACGGACGAGCCGGACATCGCCCCGAACGCCGCCGCGCTGCCGATGGCCGCCACCCCCATCGAGCCGCGAATGCCGCCGACCATGGACAGAATGAGAGCGATCAGCCTGCGGGCGATCCCCCCCTGTGCCATGACGTCGCCGGCGAGGATGAACAGCGGAATGGCCAGCAGAGGAAAGCTGTCCAGCCCGCCGAACATTGCCGACTGTATGACCTTCAGCGAGGCGAGATCCAGTTGCAGGATACCCGCGACCGAAACTGCGAAAAGAACCAGAAAAATTGGAATGCCCAGGCAGATCAGAACGATCGGCATTACGGCGAAGATGGCCAGTGTCATAGTTCCTGATCCTCCGCGGCAAAATCATGCGCCTTTGGCAGCGGATCGTGCGCAACGAGACGCAGCAACATCATGAGCGCCACCAGAAGCAGGCCGATCGGCACGAAACTCTGGGGAATCCACATCGGGATTCCGAGTGCCTCCGATAATTGCCCGAAACGATATAGCTTCGCGACCACATTCCAGGAGGTGGCGGCGAGCAGCACCAGCAGGCCCACCGATGCGAGCGTCCCCACGTAGACGATCAGGCGCTGCATGCCCTTCGGGAATTTCCGCAGGGCCATATCGAGATTGAGATGCTGCCCCCGCCAGGTAACGGCGGCGGAGGCGAAAAAGATCACGAAGATCATGCAGTACACCATCGCTTCCTCCGCCCAGGAAAAGGCATGCAGGAAAACGTAGCGACCGATGACGTTGAAGGTGCAGATCAGGACGATTGCTATCAGGGCCAGGCCCGATAGTTGCGTACAAAAGAGGCTGATGCCATCGCCCACTGCGATTGCGATACCGCGGATGCCCCTTTCCGCGGTCGGAGAGACCGATTCGGAGCTGTGTTGCATTGCTGTTCCCGTCTGTTTTTTAATGCGTTTCGGAAGAGAAATTCTGGATGATCGTCGATTTGACTACGCGTACCTTGCGCATGGTTGCGGGGGTGTTGCGGCTGCGGCCCACGAACCGAGGAACGCCGCCGGAGATGACCGCGCCGATAGCGGGAATGTCGCCGTTCAGGAGGCCCGAAAGTGCGTCGGTTTGCGAGCCGCCGTCGCAGGCATCGATCAGAACGATGTCGGCATCTTTCCCGGGAGCGATAATTCCGCTGTTGAGACCGAAAACCCGGGCATTGTTACCGGTCGCGGCGGCAATACCCAGTTCCGGCGGCAGCACCCCGAGGGAGGCCAGATAGGAAATCGTGTACCACATGCCGAGAGGCATGATGCCGCTTCCGGTCGGCGTGTCCGTCGCGATGAGCAGGCGGTGCAGGTCGTCCTTGGCTAAAAGCTGCCGTGTCACGAGAAGCGAGGTGCGCAGGTTGCCCGCCGTGCACAGCTGCAGCGCGATGTCGGATTCGTGGACAAGGCGGGCGAAGCCCTCCTCCGGCATGGCCGTCGGCCCGCCGTTCACATGGTAGGAAACATCCGGATTGATGGCGAGGAGGTTTTCTGCCCATATCCCGCCGGACCCGGGAATGGAGGAGCCGCCGGTGTGAACCATCGACACCATTCCCAGTTCACGGGCGATGCGGACCAGCGGCGCATAGTCGTTGGCGTTGGAAAAAGCGCCGAACCCGGCCTTTACCATCCATACGCCCAGCGCGCGGACCTGCTCGAGATCGGCGCGGGTCAGTCCCGGCTCGAGAATGAGCGAGCCGGCATGCACGCGCATCCCGCTGGGCCTGTAGTCGAGAAAACACTTCATCGCCGCGACGGCGAGCGCCTTGACACCTTCCGGGTCCCGGGGACGTCCCGGCACATGGACCTCCGATGCGGAAATCGAGGTCGTGACGCCGCCATGAACATAGCTTTCAAGAAAGCCGACCGTCTTCTGGCGTGGCGTATAATCGCCGAACGTTATGTGAACATGGCTATCGATCAGTCCCGGCGCGGCGATCATGCCGCCCGCGGCGATCACGACATCGCAATCCGCTGTATCGGCCGGAACGCCCACGGACTGGATCCGCCCGTCCTCGATGACGATGTCGCCGCCTTCGGCCAGCGGCCGCTCGATATCGCCCGTTGCGATTCGCTCAATATTGGTAAGTGCTATTCTCATGTCGGTTCCCCATATGGCCTTGGCCTATATTGACAAATCGTAAGACAATCTGTCAATAATCCTTTATCCGGTGGATGCCAAACGTAGCAAGCAGTCGCTTGAGACGCAGTATCGGATCGGCAAAAGACGATTATGCAGATGGCGCGGCCTCGCGTGCATTGGAAAAAAGGGGAATGATAATGAGACGCAGGACATTTCTTTCGGTTTTGGCGGCTGGCACGGCGGCGAGCGCGATGCCTGCCCGGGTTTTCGGACAGAACCAGATCATCATGAAGCTCGGCACCTCGACCCTGCAGGATTCGCAGCACCAGTGGATGATCGATTTCGCGAAGATCGTGGACACCAAATCCGAAAGCCGGATAAAGGTTGAGATCTATCCGGCGAGCCAACTCGGCGCGACGCCGCGCATGATCGAGCAGACCCAGATGGCGACGATCCAGGGCGTCGTTACCCCGCCGGAATTCCTCGGCGGCATCAATGAGGCCTATGGAATTCTTTCGGCTCCGGGCGAATTCAGCGATCTCGAACACACGGCCCGCACCCTGTCCGATCCCGAACTGAACGACTTCGTCTTCAGCCTGGGCGAAAGCAAGGGTCTGAAGGGGCTTGGCCTGTTCATCTCGGGGCCGACGGCTTTCTGTACGCGCACTCTATGGAAAACACCGGAAGAATTCTCCGGCGCCAAGGTTCGCGTTCTCGCAGCCAAGCTTCAGCAGGAGCAGATCAGGGCCCTCGGCGGCACGCCCATTCCGATGCCCCCGTCTGAAATCCTCCCCGCGCTGCAGCAGGGTACGCTCGATGCCGTGATGAGCTGCATTCCCGTCATGGAAGGTCTCGGCTTCATGGATGGCGCGAAATATTTCCTGGAAACGAACCACGGCTCCATTTCCTCATTCGCTGCCATCTCGATGGAATGGTTCGAGGATCTGCCGAGCGATCTGCAGGAGATCATTGTCACTGCCGGTCAGGAAGCGACGCAAACCGTCAAGCAGTTCTCTATCGATGACGTGAGCGACGCAAAGGCGCAATGGACGAAAAAGGGCGGTGAAATCGTGCCGCTGTCCGCTGATGAGCGTCGGAAATTCCTCGACACTCTTCTTCCCGTAGGGCCCAAAATCGTAGCAGAGAACTCCGGCATGCAGTCGGCATACGATATCTACAAAGCAGCGATCGAACGTACGCGCTGATTCAGGCAGGCCCATGAACCTTGGTCATTACCGATGAAGGTTCATGGGCCGACGATTGGAGGAATTCCAGCAAAAGTGCGAAGCGGTTTTGCGGCGGCGAAATGTGATAAGGCAAAGACCCGAAGCGTAGGGAGCGGATCTAGAAGATCGCGACACGCTTTAGATAAGGCATTGAAGGCGCTTCGCCTTCACCGGAAATACCCTGAGCTTAAGCGCCCTGATTTCCTATTCGGCAATCGCCGAAACGTCACGGCGTGAACGTTCGACGCTCTTGTCGTTTGCCGCCGCGGCAAATGCAAGTTCAGCGGCCTTTGAAGCGTTTTCTATGTGTATATGCGACGCCGCGCGGGCCGCATCCGGCTTTCCGGCCCGAATTGCGTCACGGATGGCCGTCATTTCCTTGAGGCTTTCCCTGGCTCGCTGGCCATTCGCCATCGATCGCGTGCGAAGATAATTGATACGCGACAAAAGCCCCTGCAGAAGTTCCTCTATGATCTGGTTGTCACTGCCGGTCTGGATGGCTTCGTAGAAGTCCGAGGTGCTTTTGATCCGTCCCGCCGGATCGATCGCCTTCACGGCGCTTGCGAAAGCCTTCAGCGCAGTTTCCATCCGTTCAAGCACGCCTTTATCGGGCCGCGCGGCGCAAAGCGCCGCCGCCTCACCTTCCAGAAGCGCACGAACCTTGTATATCTGCTGTGCGGTCTCCCAGGACAGAATGGCAACCGAAGGTCCCCGGTTGGGCGTGATGACGATGAGTCTTTCTGCCTCAAGCGTGCGTAGGGCTTCTCGCAGGGATGGCCGGCTGATACGCAGGCGGGCCATCAGATCCGCCTCGACGAGCCTCTGGCCAGGCGTGAAGACACCCTCAAGAATAGCTCGGCGAAGATTTTCGACCGCCAGAGTGAGTACGGTCCTTGGCTCAACTGCAAGCTTCAATAAATCCTCCCCCGAGGGTTTCTACATCATACATCCATTGCACATACTTCCGTTTACGAACAGATGCTCAAACGGTGCGCCCAATTAGAGCGGCATCTTCGCCGTTCTCACCCGCGTGGTACGATCACCGGCATGCTGGACGTATCCGTCGTCTCGAACCTGTCGCGTCTGCGGTTGATTGCGCCATGAAGGGCAAGAGCTGCGATCGTGGTGGCGTAGGGCAGCGCCTGAAGAAGCTGCTGGTTGAGGACGCCGGTTCCCTGCAGGACGATCACCAGGGCGCTGAACGTGGCAAAGAGCACGGCGGCAAGGATAATACCCGGCGAAGTCGCCCGCCCGAAAATGACAGCCGAGAACGCGATGAAACCAAGGCCGCCGGTCAGGAAGGGGTTGAAGGACCCGACAGAACTGAGGCTGAGATAGGCGCCCGCAACCCCGGCGCCGGCGCCGCTGACCACGAGTGCAACCGTGCGCACGAGCCAGACGCGGATACCAACGGCCGCCGCCGCATCCTCGGTATCTCCAACCGCCCTCACCCGCACGGCAAAGGCGGATCTATCCAGGAGAACCATCTGTCCCACCACCAGGGCGAGTACGAGATAGACAAGTATGCTTTGGTTCTTCAACATGCCGCCGATTACCAGCACGGACGAGAGCGTGCCGATGTCGACCCGCGGCAGCAGCGACACATCGATCGGTGAGAAATTACCTGCGGCATCGAAGATGGATCGCAGCAGCAGATAGGACAACCCGGTGGCCAGCATGTTGAAGGCGATCCCGGCGATGATGAGATTGCACTGCAGTCCCAGGGCGAAAAGAGCCAGGAAGGCAGCACACAGCATGCCGGCCGAAATGGCTGCGACGAGGCCCAGCCACGCATTTCCCGTGCCATAGGCGACAGCAAGCGCCGCGAAAGCAGAGAGCAGCATCGTGCCGTCGATGGCGATGTTGGTGGCGCCGGAACGTTCCGCATATCTGCTGAACAGTGCCGCGATGAGGATGGGGGTCAGGCTCGACAGAGCCAGATTGAGAAAATCTCCGAAAGCGGTCATTTCTGTGCCCTCGCTATGCGCTGGCTGGTGACGAGAAGGATGAGAACACCCTGAAGTACGTAGACCAGCGCGAACGGAACATCGGTCATGGTCTGCATGGCGGTCGCCCCCGTGATCAGGATGGAATAGAGAACTGCGGCCGCGACGACTCCGAACGGATGCAGCCGGCCGATCAGCGCAACGGTCAGGCCGAGGAACCCGTACTGCGGTGAGAACCCCTCCTGATAGACATGCGAAATTCCGAGAATGGCGACACCCCCTGCCAGACCGGACAAGGCGCCGCTGCCGAGCATGACGCAGACGAGGTAGAGATTGGCCGGAATTCCGAGATACTGGGCGAAGGCAGGCTGCAGGCCCATCGCCTCCATTCGCATGCCGGATCGCGTGCGGGACAGCCAGAACCATATTGCAACGGCGAGAACGATCAGCAGGATGACGCCCACATTGGCGTTGGACGGCGGCAACCATCGCAATAGCCATCGGTCAGGCGGAATCGGCAAGGTCTCGATGGAACCGGCTTCCGGGTCGCGGAAATAAGTGTTGACGAGAAACAATGTCACCGATGCCGCGACATAATTCATCATCAGTGTCGTCAGAAGCTCGTTGCAACGCAGGCCGACGCGTAGCGCAACCGGAATCAGGATCCACAGCGCTCCGGCGACGGCAGAAAGCAGCAGCGCCAGGATAACGACGAGCCATCCCGGCCCCGGCGCATAGATTGCCACCAGCGCGGCGGTCAATCCTCCGACAAGGATCTGGCCTTCCGGGCCCATGTTGAAGACGCCGGCCCGAAAACCGAGCGCGGAACCAAGCGCGGTGATTCCGAGGACGGTGGCGATTGCAATCATCGTACCGAAGGAATAACGGCTTTCGAATGTGCCGGTTACGAAGGCCGTGAATGCTTCATACGGAGAAGACGCAACCATCAGGATAAGCAGGAGGCAGACAGCCAGGCCCAGCGCAAGCGCCATACCCGACTGGCGCACACCCAGCGGAACAATTCGATAAGCGTCCAAGGCCACGGTGCGCGTACGCGCGCTCCTGTCGTCCGGTTTCATGGCCGTATCGTTCATTTCGCGTCTCCAAGCATTGCCCGGCCCACATCCGCTTCAGCGGCGCGCCCGGCAAATTGCGCCACGATCCGACCATTCAGGATCACCAGCACACGATCGGCAATTGCCAGCACTTCCCGGATTTCGCTGGAAACGAGAAGCACGGCAGCGCCCTGATCCCTCCGTTTGACCAGTTGGCGACGCACAAAGTCGGTCGCTGCCAGATCCAGGCCGCGCGTCGGTTCGGAGCAGACGATAATCGACGGATTCTGCGAGAGTTCTCGGGACAAAACCATCTTCTGCGCATTGCCGCCCGACAGACGCCGGGCTAGGTTTTGCGAAGAAGCGACACGCACATCGAACGCCTTGAGCAGTCCCTTGACCAGTTCCGATTTTGCCTTGCGGCTGACAACATGCTTGCCGATCCGCCCGGTGTCGAGAAATCCGATGGCGATATTGTCTTCGACCGACCAGAAGCCGGCCATGCCGCGACCGATGCGGTCCTCCGGTATGTGCCCCATTCCGGCACGCCGGAATTGCGCCACGGTATCCCTTCCGCCTGTGCGGACGCTGCCGATAGCGGCATAGCCGCCTGTCGGCCGGCGAAGCCCGGTCACCGCCTCGACGAGTTCCGTCTGCCCGTTCCCCGCAATCCCGAGAACGCCGACGATTTCGCCGCTTCTGACGTCGAAGCTCACATCATCGACCATCGTTTTGCCGAAACGGTTCTTCACCGACAATTGGCTGACCTTGAGGACTGCCTCGCCGGGCGTGGCGAGCGGGACATCCGAGAGTTCGTCATGCTGCTCGCCAACGATGAGTTCGGCAAGCATTTTCGCATCGACGTCCTTGATCGACCGGCGCGCGACCCTTTTTCCACGCCGAAGGACCGTGACCTCATCCGCAACCTTGAGTACTTCATCGAGATGATGGCTGATCAGGATCACGGCCAGGCCCCGCGCCGCAAAGCCCCGCACCGTTTCGAAGAAGCGGTCGGTCTCAATCGGGGTCAGGACCGCGGTCGGTTCGTCGAGAACGAGCGTGGTGATGTTCTGCGACAAGGCCCGCAAGATTTCGACACGCTGCTGCGCACCGACGGAGAGGTTTCGGACGAGTTGCCCCGGGCTGACATCGAGGCCGTATTTGCTTGCGATTGCCGCAAGCTCGGCCTCGCTGTCTGCTTTCCGGACGAGCCCGTAGCGGGTCTTTTCGCGGCCGAGGAAGACATTTTCGGCAACGGTCAGCGTCGGTGCCAGCTTGAAATGCTGGTGAACCATTCCAACGCCCAGTTCGAGGGCGTCGCGCGGCGAATTCATTTCGGCGCGCCGCCCCGAAAGGCTGATTTCGCCCTCATCGCATTTGACGAGGCCGAAAAGGCAATTCATCAGCGTCGACTTGCCGGCCCCGTTTTCACCGAGAAGGGCGTGAACGGTTCCCGGCATCACTTCGAAGTCGACCGCATCGACCGCCACCATGGAGCCGAAGCGTTTTGTTATTCCCCGCATCGAAACGGCAGGAACGATGTCCTGCCGTCGGGTTGCTGCCGCTGCCGCGCTCATTTGTTGAATGCCGAGTTGACCTTGATCTCGCCGGAAACGACCTTCTGACGATAGGTGTCAAGCTCGCCGGTGATCGAGTCAGGCGTAAGCTTCGGATTGACGACGAAGTCTACACCCTTGCTCTTGAGATCGCTGATGAGCGTCGTACCGGGCTTCAGTTCGCCCTTGGAAAAAGCTTCCGCGGCGTTGAAAACGGCAGCGCCGACGTCCTTCAGCGCACTGCCGACAACAGATTCGGGCTGCAATGGGCTCTGGTCGGTGTCAGTGCCGATCGTGTAACGGCCGGACGTCTGACCGGCCTTCAGAATGCCGATGCCGCTACCGCCGGCGACCTGATAGATGACGTCGACACCATCATTGAACATTGCCGTAGCAACGTCGAAGCCCTTCTGGGCGTTGCCGAAATCATCCGTGAAGCGAATGTCCACGGCAATGGACGGGTCGACGGCCTTGGCGCCCTGTTCGAAGCCGATGATGAAGTCGCGAATAACCGGAATATCCTTGCCGCCGATGACGCCAACCTTCTTGCTGCCCTTGGCGCGCGGGAAAAGATCGGGATGGTCGGTGACCAGTGCTGCGAGCGCGCCCGCGAGGAAGGCTCCTTCGTTCTGGGCAAATGCAATGCCCGTGACATTGGGACCAACGGTGGCGTTGTCGAAAATGACGTACTTCTGATCGGGAAACTGTGCCGAGACCTTCTTGAGCGTCGAGGAGATCTGCGTGCTGCCGGCGATGATCAGTCCGTACTGACCGGTCGAGGAAATCTGGGTGAGATTGCGTTCCCAGCCGGGCGCATCGCTCGTGTTGCCCTCGAGGACGCGAACCGGGATGTTCAGTCCACTGGTGATCTTCTTGAAACCGGCATTGGCCGAGTCCATGAAGCTCAAATCGCCGAGCGGTCCGGACAGGACACCCGCAATGCTCTGCTCTTCCGCAAAGGCGGGATGGCCAGCACCGCTGGTCGCCAATGCGAAGGCGGCAAGCGCGGCGCCAAAGGTGGTGATGATGACTGATCTTCTGTTTTTCATGTTCGCCTCTTTGTTATCGATCGCTGCCGATTGCCGGAATTTATGATTTTGCCATAATGTCAGAATTCGGCATTGTCTGACAATTTTACCGTGAACTTTCTCCCTGACCTCGCATCGGGGTTTGTGTTAGAAGATTGGGCATTATCGCGAGATCGATCAGAAAACCGGAATGTCCCGCGCGGTATAAGGCTGTTCGATGCTTGCGACCTCCTCCGCCGTCAGTTCAAGATCGACAGCGGCCAGGCAATCCGACAACTGATCGACCTGCGTCGGACCGAGGATGGCGGTATTCACCGGAGATTTACCGAGAACCCAGGCAAGCGCGATCTGGGCACGGCTGACACCGCGCTCGCTGGCAATCCTGCCCACGGCATCGATGATTGCCCGATTGGAGTTCTGGTCCTGGGTGTATAGTGTCGCACCATAAACATCCGTCTCGATGCGACCGGTCGTCTCGCCCCATGCGATCGCCAGGCGGCCGCGGGCGAGCGGGCTCCACGCCATGATCCCGACGCCGCGATCTGCGCAATAGGGATGCATTTCGCGTTCCTCTTCGCGCATCAGGAGATTGTATTGGTCCTGCATCGATACGAAGGGCGTCAGTCCGTTCAGATCCGCGGCATGTTGCAGTTTGGCGAATTGCCAGGCAAACATGGACGAGGCGCCGATATATCGAACCTTGCCGGCGCGGATGAGGTCGTGCAGCGCCTCCATCGTTTCCTCGACAGGAACATCGGGATCAAAGCGATGAATCTGGTAGAGATCGATATAGTCGGTGCGCAGGCGCCTGAGACTCTCGTCGACCTGCCGCAGGATCGCCGCCCGTGAAAGGCCGCCACCCTTGGGACCCGGCGCCATGCGCGCCCAGACCTTGGTCGCCAGAACGATCTCGTCGCGCACTCCCGCCTCCTGCAGAAGTGTGCCGATGATTTCCTCGCTCGACCCATCGGAGTAAAGATTGGCGGTATCGAACACCGTCACACCCGCATCCAACGCGGCGTGAACGACTTTGCGAGCCTCATCGATCGACACTGTCCAGGCATGCGCACCCTTGGCGGGATCGCCAAAGCTCATGCAGCCGAGCGTGAAACGGGATACGACGAGACCCGAGCGGCCCAACCGAGCATATTTCATCGCCATTACCCCTTACGAAATGATCGCCTTGACTTCGAGATACTCTTCAAGGCCGAATTCACCCTGCTCTCGTCCGTTGCCCGACTGCTTGTAGCCGCCGAACGGCGCACGCGTATGGGCGCCCATGCTGTTGAGATAGACCCGTCCCGAGCGCAGCCTCGGGGCCAGTTCGCGGGCTTCCGCCTTCGTTTCAGCCTGGATATATGTGGCCAGCCCGTAGGGCGTGTCATTTGCGATTGCGACGGCCTCATCAACGCTCGAATAGGAAATGATCGGCAGGACAGGGCCGAAAATCTCTTCGCGGGCGATGGTCATGCTGTTGTCGACATCGCCGAAAATCGTCGGCCGTACGAAGTGACCTTTCGACAGCCCCTCCGGCTTGCCCAGACCGCCCGTCACAAGGCGAGCGCCTTGGCTGATCCCGCTTTCTATAAGGGTCTGGACCCGGTCGAACTGCGTTTTTGAGACAACCGGACCGAGGAACGTGTCAGGATCCGAGGGTGCGCCGACCTTGACCTGTTCGGCGGCATTGCGGGCATGTATCAGCGCTTCTTCGTAACGGCTTGAATGGACCAGCATGCGTGTCGGCGCCTGGCAGGACTGGCCGGCATTGGCAAACAGCCGCTGTACGTTTGCATGAGCGGCGGCGGCGACATCGGCATCGGGAAGCACAATATGAGCCGACTTTCCGCCGAGTTCCTGATGAACGCGCTTGACCGTATCCGCGGCAGCCTTGGCGATAAGCACGCCGGCGCGCGTGGAGCCGGTAAACGAAACCATATCGATATCAGGATGGCTCGCTATGGCGTGACCGACAACCGGACCCGTGCCATTGACCAGATTGAAGACCCCGGCGGGGACCTCTGCATCATGAAGGACCTGCGCGAGCATGAGAGCCGAAAGCGGAGATATTTCGCTCGGCTTCAGGACGACCGTGCAGCCGGCCGCCAGCGCATAGGCGAGCTTGGAGGCAATCAGGCTGAGCGGCCAGTTCCATGCCGTGATGAAGCCGCATACGCCGATCGACTCGCGAACCACCTCCGCGCCGTCGATCTCATGGGTGAAGGAATAGCTTTGCAGGGTTTGTATCGCCGTGCGGAAGTGATCCAGCGGGCCGCAGGCCTGCGCCTTATAGGCAAAGGAAATCGGCGATCCCATTTCCCGGGAAATGACACTGGCAATATCGTGGGTGCGGGATTCGAAGACCGAGACGATGCGTTCGAGCAATGCCAGACGCTCGCTCTTGCTTGTTGCGGAAAAGGACGGAAATGCGGCTCGGGCGGCCTTGACGGCGGCATCAACATCCGAAGGAACCCCTTCGCCGACGACACCGATAATTTCTTCCGTCGCCGGGTTTTCGACATCGATACGGCCAACTCCGCCTGGAGCTACCCAACGCCCGTCAATGTAAAATTCAGTGCGTCCAAGCATTGCCAAGTTATTCCCTTTGCAAACCATCCATGGATCGGCCGAGAACTGCGCTCGACCCTGTTTCGCTGTTTCCGGAGGCCGGTCCGGCTGCCAGTCATTCGACGCCAATTTCCTGTAGGAACCGGAACCGGTCCATGACACGCGCATAGCCGCGCCGCATCGTCAGGAGCGTCGCCTCATGGCAGAGCGCGATGTCGGTCGCGGTCAGGTCCGACATGAAGACGACGTGATAGCCGCGATCGAACGCACTGCGGGCGGTGGCCTCGCAGCAATAGTTCGTCATCGTGCCGGTAATGATGACCGTATCGCGCCCGCGCGAGCGCAACTGCATGTCGAGGTCGGTTCCATAAAACGAATCGTAGGTCCGCTTCGTTGTAATGAGATAATCGCCCTTTCGGTGGAGACCGGTCATGATCTCGAGACCGGGCGCATCATCTCCCAGATTCCCTTCCGCCATCGCCTTGGAAAACCGAGGCGCATCGTTAGGGGCCGGGCTCAGCGTATTGGCCGACGTCAGCAAAACCGGAATTCCAGCATCGCGGCAGGCATCGGCAAAACCGATCAAGGGCGGAAGCATGCGCTCGGCCTGCGGGATCCACTGCGCACTGCCGTGCGCAACGAAGCCGACCTGCATATCGATGACCACCAGCGCACATCGTTCCGGCTTGATCTCAAAGGCGTCATGCCTATCGAGCGCATAATCGGCGGCGGCGTCGAGAACAGCCTTCGTTTCCGAAACGCTGTCCTCCATCAACTGGCTCTCGTCGAGCCCATATGTTTCCATATAGGCGCTCAATATCTGGTCACGGGATTGGCTGGGCATCGTCGATCACTGATACATTGCAAGGGTTTCGTTCAAGAGCTTGAAGAAGCCGTCGACATCCATGTCGACGGCGACCTCGACATTCTCTTCAAATCCGGAAACGACTGCGGAATCATTCTCGAACTCGGCGTCGTCGCGCTTGACGCGGCGGCCATCGCTCGACCGGTAGTCGCAGACGGTCATGCCGCGCGTGAGTTTGCCGTTGAGTTCGATCTGAACGTTCATCTTCTTGAGGGTGAACAGTTCCGGAGCGATGAAAACGGCGATCGCCAGCGGATCGTGAAGGGACGCACCCTCAAGTCCGAATGCCTTGTTGAGCGCCATCCTGTAGTATTCGATGAGGTCGGCAACGGTTGCCGCAAAGGGAGTGCCGATTGCACGAATATCAGCGATTCGCTCCTTCGTCGCATTCGCCATGCGCGTGACGTTGAGACCGAACATCTTGATCGGAACGCCGCTGCGGAACACCACGTCGGCCGCTTCGGGATCGAGATAAATATTAAGTTCCGCCGCGGGCGTCGTATTGCCGAAGGTCAACGACCCGCCCATCAGCGAAATCCCCTTCAGGCGCTTCGCAAGCGTAGGGTCCTTGATCAGGGCCGAGGCGACGTTGGTCAACGGTCCCGTCGGCACTAGGACGAGATCGTCATATTTGAAGCTCTGCTCGATAATGAAGTCCACGGCATGCAACGGCTGGATATCCACGGTCGCTTCCGGGAGTTCGGCTCCGTCAAGACCGGTGTCGCCATGGATATGCGGCGCGTATCGCGGCTCATTGACCAATGGACGGACGGATCCCTTCGCAACCGGAATATGATTCAGATTGCCCATCTGCAGGCACCTCAACGCGTTGCGCGTCGTATGTTCGACGGAACTGTTGCCGAAGGTCGTGGTCAGGCCTACGACATTCACATGCTTCGCGGCGAGATACAGGGTGAGCATGTCATCGTGGCCAGGATCGCCATCAAGCAAAAAGTGCATTTAGTTTCCCTCTTTCATATCTGCTATCATCTTGTCTTATTGTCTGACGATTTGTCAATATTCAAAATCCGTCTCGTCCACCTAAGAATGGCTTTGTGTCGAGCGATGCATAATTTTTATATATTTTTCAATATATTATGTGTTCGAGAACCGCTATCCGATCAGTTGAATACCGACCGATCATTTCCAGACTATGCCGGAGGATTTGATATGGAAGGCATGCGGAGAGACACCCGCATTGGGGTGAACAGCCACAGGTCTTGATAAAGATCGAACCAAAAACATCTCGGTTTAGTCGGCAAACTTTGATACCTATGCAAATGCTCGTGTTAAGGTCTTCACAGAGGCCACATCGGCGTCGATCCGTCTGAAACTCCGATCGCCCAGCGCCACGCTTTTCTACACGAATCTGCACGGCAATCCGTTCGATCATTGCAGCGACGTGCGTGATGACGCCAACTTTCTGACCTGTTGATTGCCACTGGGAACTGACCCCGCGTTGGAGTGAACCCCTCGGGCTGGACCACGGGAGACGGAAAAACTGATACGCTCTGTGGGCCTCAATCGGAGAAGGCTCATGAAGTCCCGAGGACTATATCGACGGCATTCGACGCCGTTCAAGCTGCAGCTTTGCCAGGATATTCGAAACGGTGTCATTGGACGGCGCGACGCGCAACGCACGTACGGCGTTTCGGCCAACCTTATCCAGTTGTGGTTGACGCAGTTCCACCGCGGCGAACTGAACGATGAAGAGGCAGAGGCTAGCGTCATCGCCGAATATGAGGCGCAGATCGCGGCGCTCGAACGCAAAGTCGGCCAGCTCACGATGGAGTTGGACCTGGTTAAAAAAACTCCGCGGCAGCCGATCGCCGGCGGCAACGAGAATTCCTCCATCGTCACCGGCCCGCGGCCTGCTCCGTCCGATGGGGTGCAAGATGATCGACCTCCCGAGAAGCAGCTACTACTACCGCTCCACAGCAAGGACTTTGAATCTCGATGATACCGAACTCGTTGCGATCATCGAGTGCATTCAGGATGAATTGCCCTGCTACGGCTATCGCCGCGTGACGCACGAGCTTCACCGACGGGGGCACCTCGTCAATCACAAGCGCGTGGCTCGTGTCATGCGGGCCAATGGATTGGGCATCAAGCCTCGAAAGCGCTATGTTCGAACGACGGACAGTGGCCACGATTCACCAATCTACTCGAACCTCTACCGCAACCTGATCCCCGCTCGGCCCAACATGGTCTGGGTGGCGGATTTTACCTATATCCGCATTGCCGCGGGCTTCTGCTATCTTGCTGTTATTCTCGATGCCTGCAGTCGGAAAGTCGTCGGCTATGGTCTGCCAAAGCGACTGGACACGCCGCTACAGCATCGGACAATTAAGCATACGCATATCCTGCGTCTTTGATGAAGTTCCAACATTCAGTTGGAGTGAAGAGATTGCAGATGTCGCCGACAGCTCGCCACAAGGCGTCGAAGGTTCTGGTTTTCGCTTTTCTCAGGTGTGCCTTGAGCTTGGCGAAGGCCATTTCTATGGGATTGAGATCGGGACTGTAGGGCGGCAGGAACAGGAACCATGCGCCTTTGTTTCTGAGGCATGCGGCTGCCTTTGCGCTCTTGTGAACGGCGAGATTGTCGAGGATGACGACGTCGCCCTTGTGCAGGGTCGGTGCGAGCTGGGTCTCGACATAGGTATCGAAGGCTGCTCGGTTCATCGCCTTGTCGATGATCCAGGGAGCGGTCAGCCCATCGCATCGCAGGGCTGCGATGAAGGTCTGCGTGCCCCAATGACCGAAAGGAGCGTGTGCTTTGAGACGTTCTCCCTTACGGCTTCGTCCACGCAGACGTGTCATCTTCGTGGTGACGGAGGTTTCGTCGATAAAGACCAGGCGACCGGGCTGATTGCGCATGCGCGATTGACGGGACTGCCGCCATCTGTGCCGGGCCTTGGCGACGTCAGCGCGTTCGCATTCCGACGCCAGCAGCGCTTTTTTTTTATGTGAAGCCACATCGGCACAGGAACCGGGACAGTTCCGCCGGGTCTGCCTTCACCGTGTGTTCCTCAAACAGTCGCACCGCCAGCTCCGGCATGGTGATGTCGGGCTGCTTTTCGACCGTGCCGACCAAGAAACCCTCGAACGGCACGAGCCGGCCGCAACGGGGGCGACCCTGACGAGCGGGAGACAGCGTGCCATGTTCGGCAACCCGCTGCAGCAGCTTCACCGCGAAGCTGTCGCTGACACTGAAACGACGGGCCGCTGCGCGACGCGAATGACCCGCCTCCACATAAGCAACAACACGGGAACGAAGATCCGACGAATACGACTTGGCCATGCAGCACCTCCTGGCCAAGTGAATCACCATCCGATCCTATTGGGAAGTCAGAGATTCCGTTTTCCAATCCGATGCTCTAGCGCTGGCGGCGTTGCATTCAGCGATCGAGAATAGGAGACCTCCGCCGGGCTGCATTCATCACACGGACCGCGGATGCCAATACGCAAGCAAGACCTACCGACGGGCGCTTGATGCGGCCGGGCTGATAGGCTCCATGAGCGCCGTTGGAAACCCATATCACAATGCGCAAGCAGAGAGCTTTATGAAGACACTGAAAGTGGAGGATATCTACCCCGCAGGCTACGAGACCTTTGCGGACGTCGCCGAGCGGTTGCCGAAGTTCATCGAGGAGGTCTACAATTACAAGCGGCTGCACTCAGCCCTTGGACAGAGCGCCAGCAGAATTTGAAACCCAACTCGCCCAGCAGGCGGCTTAGTTAGAAGCGGCTCTCTGGTCCAGCCCGAGGGGTTCACTCCAACGCCGGGTCAGTTCTCAGTGGCAATCAACAGACGGCTGATCCGGTCACGTCGGTGCGTTTGACACGTGGCTTTGCTCTTATGCCATAACGAACCGCCGACCCATATGTGAATTTTGTTGACTGCCAGCACTACCGAAATCAGTTCGGTGAAGCCCCCAGTTAGCGCTGTGATCGCGGGGCGCGAAGGCTACGGCCACGCTCGGTAGGGATTAAGGTATAGAAACCTCGCGCGCCGCGCGCCACTCCGTTTCTCGGTAAGACGGCGAGATCCGGTTCGCGGGATAATTTTCTATAAATTTAGTGCATTTTAAAGCGTGATTTCTTCTTCTCCATCTGGCGGCCGTTACAACAGGCGCCTCAATCACATACGAACCTCCCCAGGCTGGTACAGTTATGAACAAAGCGATCGCGATCACCTCAGGGACCAGCCCTCCGCAGCCAGGCTCGGCGAGGCTCGCATCGATCATCACGCAGATCGGTGAAGGGGAATCGGCGCGCGACCTGACGCGCGAGCTTGCCTATGCGCCATTGGAGATCGTTCGTGAAAACCGCCTTGGCGCACTGCGTCTCCCAATCTCGGCGGGGGGCGCCGGGGCGAGCTTTCGCCAATTGATCAAGACTGTCGTTGATCTTGCGGCTGCTGACGCGAATGTCGCGCATATTCTTCGCAATCACTACTGTTTTGTCGAACTTTTTGCGCAGCCGAACATCGCCAGAAGCGAGAAATGGATAAAGCTCGTCGCCGAAGGCCATATCTTCGGGCTGGCAGCCGGTGAACTCGGTAAGACCGCCGGCGCAGGTCTTGTGGATACGACAATCGATCGGGTTGGTTCTTCGATCAGGCTTAATGGGACGAAATTCTATTCGACTGGCAGCCTTTATTCGGACTACATCCTCGTCCGAGCAGCCTGGAAGGACGGCAGGAAGGTGTCCGTCGTCATTCCTGCCAAGCGCGAGGGCGTAGAGATTGAAGATGACTGGGACGGCATGGGACAACGGCTCACCGGCTCTGGCACGACGCGCTTTTCCGATGTCGCGATCAACGAAGATGAAATTTATCCAGACGCTCCGGAAGACGGATTCCGAACCGCCTATTCGACCACACTGGGCCATCTTCTCGTCACCGCCGTCGTAGCAGGCGTCATTCGGGCGGCCGGGAACGACGCAGCGAGGTTGATCAAGCGCAGAAACCGGAGCTTCGCTCATGCTCCGACACCAAATCCTTCCGAGGACCCGATCCTTCAGCAGGCGCTCGGACAGATCGCAAGCGCCGCTTTCGCCGCAGAAGCGACCGTACTTGCAGCAGCCGATGCGCTCGACGCGGCGAACGACGGGGAATATACGTTCGAAAAGGCGCATTACGCGGCGCTCACTTCAGCGCAGGCAAAAGTGACGATCGACGAGATCGGCACCCGGGCGGCAAGTATGATCTTCGATGTCGGCGGTGCTTCGGCTGCCACGCGAAAAGCCAATCTCGACCGCCACTGGCGCAATATCCGAACGCTGATCTCCCACAATCCGGCATCCTACAAGGCCATTGCCATTGGCGCGCTGGAACTCAACGGGACATCCCTCCCGGACAACGGCTTTTTCTAAGGAGTTCGGTCCTTGTACGCGATCAACCGGAAGGCAGGACGGAAATCCGTCGAAGGCCGGCAATTTAAGGACGCTCTGGCGCCATGACCAAGCGCGAACTGCATCTCAACGTCAACGCGTTGAATTCCGGATTTCATGGCGCAGCATGGCGTGCTGGGGTCAGCGATCCGGCAGCCTTTCTCGATATCAAGCACTTTCTGGAGATCGCGCGGATCGCCGAACGCGGGACGTTCGATGCCGTCTTCATGGCCGATATTCCAGTCATAACGGGGCTGCCGCGGCTGCGCCCATACCAGGCGCTGGAACCGACTGTCGTTCTGTCCGCCATGGCTGTGGTGACTGAAACGATCGGCCTTATCGCTACAGCCTCAACCACGTTCAACGATCCTTACAATATTGCCCGACGCATTTTGAGCCTCGACCACGCAAGCCATGGCCGGGCCGGGTGGAACGTCGTGACCACGGCCGAGGCCGCCGCTGCCCGCAATTTCGGATATCGCGACCAGGTCCCGCATCATGACCGCTATCTCAGAGCCGATTCCTTCACGCGGGTGGTCAGGGCGCTCTGGGACAGCTGGGAGGACGGCGCTTTCGTCGGTGACAAGCAGTCCGGCCTGTTCATCGATACCGATCTGGTGCGGCCGATCGACTTCCAGGACGAGTATCACAGCGTGTCGGGTCCTCTCAGCCTGCCGCGTTCACCGCAGGGTTATCCGGTCCTGATCCAGGCTGGCGGCTCGAATGACGGACGCGATCTCGCGGCAAAATATGCCGAAGCGATCTTTTCCATTGCCCAGACCATCGAAGAGAGCGTGGAGTTTGCGACGGATATACGTCGTCGAGCGGCAGCCTATAGCCGCAAGGGTCCGATCCTCGTTCTGCCGGGTTTGTCGACACTCATCGGCTCGACCGAAGCAGAGGTGAAGCGCCGCGAGGAAGAGCTCTGGGGTCTGTTCCCTGAGCGGGCCGCCGTGGACCGGCTGGCAGTGCTGTTCCGCATCGACGCAACGCGACTGGAACTGGACAGGCAACTGCCGGACGATATCGAGATACCGGCCAATGGCGACCACACATTTGCTGCGGCAACGCTTGCGGCGGCACGACGGGACAAGCTGACAGCGCGGCAACTCATTCGCAGGCTCGGCGGCAGTATCGGTCACCGGTTTCTTGCCGGTACGCCGCAGGTCATCGCCGACGAGATCGAGGCCTGGTTCGTGGCGGGCGCCGCGGATGGCTTCAATCTCATGCCGGATATCCTGCCGCACGGGCTGTCGATCTTCGTCGACGAAGTGGTGCCGCTGCTGCGGGCAAAGGGCATTTTCCGCAAGCAGTATAGTGGCCGCACCCTGCGCGATCATTTCGGGCTTGCAATACCGGAGCGGCAGCCTAAGGCGCCGCCCGCCGAAGCAATTCAAAACACCTAACTTCCTGGCCAGGTTCAACTCATGAGCAAACTCTCAAGGCGTAATTTCATCAAGACCGTCGGCGTTTCCATTCCGCTGGTTTATCTCGGCAACGGTGTTGCCTTCTCGCAGTCCCGTAACGAAACCCTCCGTTATGTGAGCGGCGGCATCTTCAACACGCTCGACCCGATCGGCGTTGGTGCATCGGCGGACTCGGTCGTGTTAGGCGCGAGCGTCTATGATCGCCTCGTGCGTTTCGACCGCCTGCCGAGCAGCCGCAACAAGGGCAGTTTTATCTTCGATTACAACAAGATCATCGGCGAACTTGCCGAGCGTTTCGAGGTCAGCGAAGACGGGCTGACCTACACCTTCCACCTCCGTCACGACGCAACCTTCCATGACGGCCGGCCGGTCACGGCGGAAGACGTCAAATGGTCCCTCGATCGCGCCGTGCTTGGCAAGGTAACGGGTCGTTCGCAGCTGCAGACAGGTTCGCTGACCGATGCCGAGCAGTTTTCTGTCGTGGACGAGCATACGTTCCAGATCAAGCTGAAGCAGCCAGATCGTCTTGTCCTGCCGAACCTCGCCTCCATGTTTGCGCCGATCTACAATTCCAAGCTGGTGCGCGAAAAGGCCGGAGCGGCCGAGCCCTGGGGTGAGACGTGGCTCAAGGAAAACACGGCCGGCGGCGGCGCCTACAAGGTCGCAAACTATGTGCAGGGACAGCAGCTGACACTTGCCCGCCATGATGCCTGGAAGAGCGGCACCTTGCCGAATTTCCCGCGCGTCATTATCCAGACCATTCCGGATGCGTCCGCACGCGCAAACCTGATCTCCCGCGGCGATGCGGATGTGACGGTGAGCCTGCTGCGCGAGAATTTCACCACGCTTTCGGGCAATCCGGCCGTCAACACGATCGCCGAGCCGATGCCTGGCGGTTTTACGCTCCTCAATTTCAACACTCAGATTGCACCTTTCGACAATGTGAAGGTCCGCAAGGCGCTGTCGCTGGCGATCCCGTACGACGATCTCTTCAAGATCGGCGCCAACGGCTTTGGCGAACCTCTATTCGGAGCGACTTGGGAGAAGGAGCCCGATACCTACCAGTATCCGCAGGCCCTTCCCTGGAAAACCGACCTCGCTGAGGCAAAGCGCCTGCTGGCGGAAGCCGGCTACCCGAACGGCTTTACGACCAAGCTTCACTACACGACGAGCAAAGCGGCCTATCTCGCATCCCCGGCCGTGCTGATCCAGGAAGCGCTGGCCAATATCGGTGTCACAATTCAGGTCGAGCCCTACACCGATGCGCAATGGGCCGAATCCCTCCACACGAAAAAGGAACCGCTGTCCCTCGACCGTACCTTCGCTATGTTCCCGGTCACGGATTACTTCTTCCGGATCTTCTTCCTCGGCGGCCAGCGCTGGAACCGCTCGCAGTGGGACAACAAGGAAGTGGCGCAGATTCTGGACGCGATCCGCTTCGAGAAGGACGACGCGAAATATGCCGCCGGCGCAAAGCGGCTGATCGCCCTCGTTTATGAAGAGGCGCCGTCGATCCTGTTCTGGAAGCCCGCCCTGGAAATCGTGACCTCCGCATCCGTGAAGGGCTTCACGACCTGGTTCCACAATCAGGTCGATCCGCGCGATCTGTCGCGGTCGGCCTGACATCATGATCGGCCCCCGCACGCGCATGATCCTTCAGCGATTTCTGTCGGCCATTCCGGCCCTGGCAGGCGTGTTGGTGCTTATCTTTCTGCTGCTACGCGTGCTGCCGGGTGATCCGGCGGCACTTTTTGCCGCCTCGCCTTCCGCCACGGCAGCCGATGTCACCGAATTGAGGCAGCAGTTGCGCCTCGACCGCCCCCTGCCCGAACAGCTCGGGCTTTATCTCTGGGATATGACGCGCGGTGATTTCGGCCGGTCATTGATGACGGGTCGGGCTGTTGCTGACGACCTGTGGGACAGGCTGCCCGCGACGCTGGAACTGGTGTCGCTCAGCTTCGTCGTGTCTCTCGTCACCGCACTTGCGCTTGGGATAACCGCAGCACTCCGCCCGGATTCGCTGATCGACCACGGGGTTCGAATTCTTTGTACGATATGGGTGACGCTGCCCGCATTCGTCACCGGGTTGCTGCTCGTCTTTGTCTTCTATTATCTCGCCGGCTGGGCACCCGCGCCAACGGGGCGTCTCGATCTATTTGCAATTGTTCCGCCGACCGTGACCGGGTTCATCCTGATCGATACGCTCCTAGTTCGAGACCTCGAGACATTCGTGTCGGCAGTGAGCCAGCTTGTCCTGCCTATCCTGACCCTGACCATCGCCACGGTTCCTCCACTTGCCCGCGTCACCCGCGCATCGATGATTTCCGCGATGAGCAGCGATTTCATCCGCACGGCCCGCGCACTCGGCCTGCCCCGCCGCCAGATCGTCCTGACCTATGGATTGCGCAACGCGATCCTACCTGTCCTGACCATTCTCGGCACCACCGTCGCCGGTCTGCTTGGTGGCAGCATTGTCGTGGAGAAGGTCTTCGCCTGGCCGGGTATTTCCGCCTACGCCATGGATGCGCTGCTCAGCAGCGATTACGCGCCGGTGCAGGGCTTCGTCGTTCTGGTCTGCGGCGTCTATCTGTTCGTCAATCTTCTCATCGACATCCTGTCGGGACTGAGCGACCCGCGAGTATCGCTGTCATGACCGATATTCTCGACACGCCGACAATACGCAGCCCCCGCATCGGCCCGACGCTTCTTCTTGCCGGATCGGGCACGGCCATCCTGATTGCCGTGGCGCTGTTCGGTCCGCTCATCGCCCCTCACGACCCGTTGCAGTCCAATGTGCAGAACGCGCTTGCCACGCCGGACTGGCGGCACTGGGCCGGGACGGATCAGGTCGGCCGCGATGTGCTCTCGCGCCTCCTGGTTGCCACGCGGCTCGATATCTTCATTGCCGTTGTCTCGGTGCTCCTCTCCTTTGCGATCGGTGCCGTGATCGGCGCCTTTGCCGGTTATCTCGGCGGTTGGCCGGACAGGCTGGTCAGCCGCGCCGTCGACATGCTGATGGCGTTTCCGCTTTTCGTTCTGGCCATGGCGCTGATCGCGGTCGTCGGAACCGGCGTCATGAACATCGTTTATGCGACAGCCCTGATCAACCTGCCCTTTTACATCCGGGTCGCCCGTGCCGAGGTCAATGCGCGGCGTGGCGCTGGCTGGGTGGAAGCGGCGCGGCTGGCCGGTAACGGCCATGTCCGCATCATCCTGCTCCTGATCCTGCCGAACGTGCTTCCGGTCATAATGGTGCAGATCTCCATCAATCTTGGCTGGGCAATCCTCAATGCCGCCGCCCTTTCCTTCCTCGGCCTCGGTGTTCAGCCGCCGACGCCGGAATGGGGCATCATGGTTGCCGACGGCGCGCAATACATCACCAGCGGCAAATGGTGGCTTGTCGCCTTTCCGGGTCTCGCGCTGATGTTCGCCGTCTTCTGCTTCAATCTTCTGGGTGATGCCCTGCGAGACGTTTTCGATCCGAGGAAACGCCGATGAGCGATATTCTCCTTTCCATCGAGAACCTGACTGTCTCCTTCGCAACGCATCACGGTGTCAGCACCGGCCTCAACGGTGTGAACCTCTCCTTGAGACGCGGCGAAAAGCTTGCTGTCGTCGGCGAAAGCGGCTCGGGCAAGACGACGACGGCAATGGCTGCTCTCGGCCTTCTGCCGCAAAACGCAAGGATAATGGGCGGAACGATACGGCTGGACGGCGCCGAGATCGCCGGTGCATCCGAACAGCGATTGCGGCAGATCCGCGGTGTCCAGATCTCTGCGGTTTTCCAGAATGCCCGCGCATCACTCAATCCCGTTCGCCCGATCGGCCGCCAGATCGAGGATGTCATCCGCGCCCATCGCAGGACGAGCCGCAAGCTTGCGAGGGCGCAGGCGCTGGAGCTGCTCGAAGACGTGAAATTCAACGATCCGGCGCGCGCCCTGACTGCCTTCCCCCATGAGCTTTCGGGCGGCATGTGCCAGCGCGCGATGATCGCCATGGCGATCGCCTGCGAGCCGAAGCTGCTGATCGCCGACGAACCGACGACGGGTCTCGACGTGACGACGCAGAAGGCCGTCATGGACCTTCTCGACGACATCGTCCGCTCCCGCGATATGTCGCTGCTTCTCATCACTCACGATCTGGCGCTTGCATCGCGATATTGCGACCGCATCACCGTGATGCGCTGTGGAAAGGTCGTCGAAACCGCGGCGACCGAAAACATCTTTTCTGCGCCAAGCGAGAGCTATACCCGTACGCTGATTGAAGCAACGCCGCGCCTGCAAATTGTGAACGTTCGGCAACGTGGCACCGAACCGTTACTGGTGGTGCGGGACCTTCAGAAGTCTTTCGCCGGGCGGGCCGTGGTCAAGGGTGTCTCCTTCTCCCTTTCGACGAATGAAAGTGTCGGGCTGGTGGGAGAGTCGGGATCAGGCAAAAGTACGATTGCCCGCATGGTGTCACGTCTTATCGATCCGAGTTCGGGTTCGATCGAGTTTTCGGGCGAGCAAATCGGCGCAGTGCCGGCCCGGGCGTTTTACAGAAACCCCGTCAGACCCGCTATTCAGCTCGTGTTTCAGGATCCGACAGACAGTCTCGCCCCGCATCTTCCAGCCTTTGCCGCGATTGCCGATCCGCTGCAGAGATTGGAAAGGCTGAAAACCGATGCCCTGCGCCGGCGCGTCGAGACACTCGCCGATATGGTCGAATTGCCGCGTCAGCTTCTGCAAAGGCTGCCGCACCAGCTTTCCGGCGGCCAGAAGGCGCGTGTCGGAATTGCCCGCGCGATCGCGGTCAACCCGCGCCTGCTCGTGCTCGACGAGCCGACTGCTTCGCTCGATGTTTCCATCCAGGCGGTGATCCTCGCCCTGCTTGCACAACTCAGGAAAGAGCTCTCCATGAGCTTCCTGTTCATCAGCCATGATCTCAACGTCGTAAGCTCGATCTGCGACCGGACCATCGTTCTTAAGGCCGGACAGATCGTCGAGGCTGGCGAGAGCGTGCAGATCTTCGCCCGCCCATCCCATCCCTTTACCCGCCAGCTTCTGGAGGCCGTGCCCCAGCCGCCGGCGCCCTTTGCGGACGCGATTGCTCCAAGGAGACGACATGACTAAGCGCAAGGATCAGATCAAGCTCGGTGCATTCCTGCTTTATACGGGCCACCATGTCGCGGCATGGCGCCATCAGGATTCCATGCAGAACACCGAGCTTGAAGACTATATAGAGCTTGCGCGGATCGCAGAAGCGGCAAAGTTTGACGCGATCTTTCTCGCGGATGGACTGGAAGTGCGCCTCGAAAATCTAGATGCCGCGAGCCGCAAGGCGCATACTGGCCTTCTTCCATTTGAACCTATTACCCTTTTGTCTGCCCTCGCGGCGACAACAACCAACATTGGCCTCATTGCGACCGCCTCGGCAAGTTTTACGGAGCCGTTCAATCTCGCCCGGCAGTTCGCTTCGTTGGACCGCCTCAGCAAGGGACGCGCTGGCTGGAATCTCGTCACCTCGCCTGATCCCGGCGCAGGACTGAACTTTGGACGCGAAAACCAGATCGCACACCGAGATCGTTATGCCATGGCCGAGGAGTTCGCCGACGTCGTTTTGGGTCTTTGGAATAGCTGGGAAGACGACGCCTTTATCCGCGATCGCGAAAACGGTCGGTACTTCGACCCGGGCAAGCTTCACGTCCTTAATCATCAAGGCCGGTACTTTCAGGTCAAGGGGCCTCTCAACGTTCCACGCTCTCCGCAGGGTCACCCTGTTCTAGTTCAAGCCGGTGCTTCCGATCCCGGGCGCGAGCTTGCCGCTCGTACCGCGGAAGTCGTCTTTGCGGCCCAGATCACGCTTGAGGAGGCAACGACCTATTACGCCGACGTGAAGAGCCGCATGCCAACCTATGGCCGGTCCCCGGATGATCTGAAGATCATGCCCGGCATTTTTCCCGTCGTCGGCCGCAGCGAAGCGGAAGCGCAGGACAAGTTCGAGGCGCTGCAGGAGAAGATCCATCCAGAGGTCGGCGTGGATACCCTGTCCCGTTTTTCCGGCGGTTTCGACGTGTCCGGTCACCCGCTCGACGGACCCTTCCCGGATTTTCCCGAGACCAATGGCACGAAAAGCAGACAGAGGCTGGTGGTCGATCTTGCCCGCCGCGAAAATCTTACCATCCGCCAACTTTACCTGCGCATCGCCGGAGCTCGCGGCCACTGGCAGGTCGTCGGCACGCCGGAACATATCGCCGATGTGCTCGAGGAGCGTTTCGACAATTACGGCGCCGACGGTTTCAACGTCATGCCGCCGATTATGCCGGGCGGCCTCAGGGATTTTGCCGAACTCGTCATCCCGGAATTACAACGCCGTGGACGTTTCCGCACAGATTATGAGGGCCGCACGCTACGTGAAAATCTCGGGCTGAAGCATCCGGGCGGGCCGCCCAAGGCCGAAGCGCCGGCCTCGATCAGGTCTGAAAGTCTCACCGGCTAATGGCGACAAGAAAAGCACATGAATACCGGCCGACTGTTAAAGGCCGGCAAGCTCGCCGGCCGCATCTGTAGGACAGATCGCGGCAAAGGCATTCTTTCCACAGATCCGGTCCGCGCCGTCATCGGCAAGGCGCGGTCGATTCACCGGCATGAGAGGTAGAGCATGTACACCCTGAGCATTCTGGACAAGAGCCCTATCCCGCCCGGCAAAGATGCGCTGTCGGCCCTTTCTGGCACGGTTCGTCTAGCCAAGCGCGCGGATGAACTGGGTTATCACCGCTTCTGGGTGGCCGAACACCATGGCTCCGAAGAGCTTGCCAGCTCCGCCCCCGAAGTCCTGATTTCATGGATCCTCGCTAAAACGTCGCGTATCCGTGTCGGCTCCGGCGGGGTGATGTTGCAGCACTACAGCCCCTACAAGGTCGCCGAGGTGTTCAATGTCCTTTCTTGCCTTGCCCCTGACCGGATAGATCTTGGAGTCGGAAAAACACCGGGCGGTCTGCCGCGCTCGACGGAAGCCCTCCAAGTCTATTACAAGGGCAAACCCGGCTTTACCGAACAGCTGGGAGAGCTCAACCGCTTCCTCGACGCAGCCCAGAGCCAGGAGCGCGGTGACACCGCATTCGCCGGACCGTGTCCCAAGATTGGCGCCGAACGGTTCCTGCTCGGTGCGAGCCCGGAGAGTGCGCAGATCGCGGCCGATTTCGGCTGGAACTTCGTGTTTGCAGGCCATCTCAACGGTGACGAGGACAATCTGAAGCGCAGCCTCGATCTTTACCGGCAGGCAAGCGGCGGCAGATCTCCCGTGGTGGCGCTGGCCGTCTACGCGGCCGAAAACGCGAAACTGGCGGCTGCCAGGGTCGCGGAACTGAAGATCTTCAAGATCACGCTCGAAACTGGCCAGTCTCAGCTGGTCGGCAGTCTTGACAGGGCAAAGGAATTCGCGCGTCAGGCCGGCGTCGAGGATTATAAAGTGGAAGAGCGGATCCCGGCGGTTCTGTATGGCACGCCTGCGACCATTCGCGCCGAACTGGGCAGACTGTCCGCAACCTACGGGATCGAGGAATTTGTACTCGATCCTCCGGTCGTCGATGCACAGGAGCGGCTCGCCTGCATAGAATTGCTGGCACCCAAAGGCGTCACACTGGCCGCCTGAGCGGCACCCTTCCCACATACTCTCTTCCCACGGATCGGACCGCAGATGTCGCAGCCTTATGTCACCCTCAACAACGGCGTCGCCATGCCGGCTCTCGGTTTCGGCATATTGAACCGCGACCGGCCGTACCTGACTGTCGACGCTGTGCGGCAGGCGCTGGAAACCGGCTACAGACTGGTCGATACGGCCGCCAATTACAATAACGAGCGCGAGGTCGGAGAGGCGATCAGGAGTTCGGGCATCGATCGTTCCGAGGTTTTCCTCACCACCAAGCTGTGGATCGGCCATTACGGTTACGAAGAAGCACTCAACGGATTTTCGGGGAGCTTGCGCCGCCTCGGCCTCGACTATGTAGATCTTTACCTACTTCACTGGCCTTATCCGTTGAATTTCGAAGCGACGCTGGCCTCGTACAAGGCTGCGGAAAAGCTGCTGGCCGATGGCCGCGTCCGGGCGATCGGCGTGTCGAATTTCAAGCCGGAGCATATCGAAAGGCTGCTGGAGCATGCCGGCACCGTTCCGGCGGTAAACCAGATCGAGCTTCATCCCTTCTTTGCCCAGAAGGAGGCAAGAAAAACGAATCTGCGTCATGGCATTGTTACGGAAGCCTGGGCTCCGCTTGGAAACATCGTCGCAAGAAACCCGGTTAACGCGACGCCCGGCCCTCTGGATCATCCGCTTATCGCCGAAATCGGCAAGGTGCATGGTCGAACCAATGGACAGATCATCCTGCGCTGGCATCTGGAAAAGGGCGTCGTGGCAATCCCCAAATCCGTGACGCCGGAGCGTATTCGGTCGAATTTCGACATCTTTGATTTCAAGCTGTCGGTCGAGGAGCTAGAAGCGCTCGACGCGCTCGACACTGGCAGCCGCTTCAGCCGCGATCCCGAAATCGTTGATGTCGAGACGTTCCCGATCAAGGTGATCGACTGACTGAGTTGCACGCCCCGCCATACATGACAGGCATGAGGTCAGGCGCAGGCTGCCGCTGCGGTGGTAATCTTCCATCACCACGCGTTCGATAGTCAAAAGTTAAAGTCGGCCGGCGGGAGGTGCAGCTTAGAGCGCCATCCAACACGGTTCAAATGCGAAGTGGCGTCTGTGTTTAGGCAAGCTGGCTTGCCAGAATGAACTTGTAACGTTCGGGACGAATGTAGAATTCCGACTTTTCCGCACGGGCCCCGCTGTCGAAAAATGAGGCACGTTCCATCACCAGCAGAAAAGCGCCGGCCTCGACCCACAATGGTCCAGCAATCGCCGCGTCGACAACCTTGGCACCGATTTCAATCTCGGCGCTGATGATCTTTTCTTCCGATTGCGCATCGACAAGGGCATAGGTCGGATTTCTCTCAATCACCTCAACGTCCAGCGTCGAAATGAATTGGGGCAGGAAACTACGGCCAAGTGCGACCGGCTCGTTCGAAACTAGATGCAGCCTGATCAACCGTGTGCACCTTGGCCCAAAATGCGGGATAAGCGAAGTCGGAGTATCAATGGCTTGGACATCGATCATCCGCATCGTCGCATCCAGCCCCTGGATCTTCAAGGATTCATGAAAGCTGCGAAGCGTATCGATCCGGTGTCTGACCTGTTTGCCAACCACAAACGTGCCTTTTCCCTTCCGTCGCTCAATCAACCCCTCGTTTTCGAGGTCATCAAGTGCGAGACGAACGGTCACGCGACTGACCGCGAATTGCTCCATGATCTGCGCCTCCGAGGGAAGCCGGCCCGTCGGCTCGTAGGATCCCTGTGCAATGTTGTGGCGAAGATGGTCAGCGATCTGTTTGTAGAGCGAGACGGGATTATTACGAAGGAGCTGCATTCACATGCCGATGGGTAAAATTAAGCTAGCAACCAGCCTGGCTCGGGAATTCCATTCTCCCCAATCCCAGAAAAGGGACGAACTCAGCGTTGGGTAACTTGTATTATAATGTATTATCATCGTAAGTCCATGTTCAACGGGTCATTCCCCTCATGCATCCAGACCTGCTGGTACAATCTTTATCCAGATCGTCCTTCACGGCGGATAGCATCACCTTTGCTTATGATGGCAGAGTTGGACCAGTCTTTCAAAACTTCTCACTTCACACACAGCCAGAAGAGTTCGTCGCCATCCTTGGCCCATCCGGATGCGGCAAATCCACACTTCTCAACCTGTTATCAGGCTTCCTCACGCCGCAGAAGGGGACGATCGAGATCAATGGATCAGCTGTATATCCTGAACACCCGGCTCTTGGTTATGTCTTTCAGTCACCCAATCTGTTTCCATGGCTAAGCGTTCTGGAAAACGTTCGCTTCGGCCTTCGTATGGCCGCGAAGCTGTCAAACGGGCAACAATACCAGACAGCGAAGACATTCTTGGACTTGGTTGGTCTTGCTGATCACGCCAACGCCTTTCCGCATCGCTTGTCAGGCGGGCAACGGCAAAGAGTTGCCCTGGCGAGATCGCTCGTGATGAACCCGGCCCTGCTTTTGATGGATGAGCCTTTCTCAGCGCTGGATGCGATAACGCGCGCGACGCTAAACGATGAAGTTCTTCGCCTCTGGTCGACACTTGGGCAGTCAGTCCTCTTCATCACCCATGATATCGATGAGGCCATTTACCTCGCCGATCGGATTATCGTCCTGGGACTGGCTCCCGAGGGCATCCGTGCTGAGGTCAAGGTCGGGCTCCCGCGCCCGAGGCACCAGGTCGAAACCCGCGATGCCCCGCGGTTTCACGCGCTAAGGCGGCAACTCTCGCAGGAGATCGCCAACGCTCAATCCAAAACACAGTTCTGACTTTCCAGGAGTCCTGCCCATGAAAGCTATCCTTACTAGCCTAATTCTGACCGCTCTTGCCTCCTCCGGCCATGCCGAAGAAGCTGCACATCACCTGAGGATCGGCTGGGTGCAGGCCATGGCAAACGCGCCCGCAATCATCGCTGAGGAAAAAGGGTTCTATAAATCCGAAGGCCTAGATGTGGAATTGAAGGGTTTCGGAGACGGTCCGGTCATCCAACAGGCGGTGGCGAGCGGCGAGATTGATGTGGCCTATATCGGTGCGCCCCCGGTCTATCAATGGGCAGCGCGCGGCCTCAAAGCGAAGATCATCGCCAAAGTGAACTATGGCCAGGCCGCTCTGATCGCCAAGGCGGAAGGCCCAATCACGTCGCTCAGTGATATCAAGGGAAAGACTATCGCTAGCGTCAGCCGTGGTAGCGGCATGGATGTTCTCCTTAGAGGCTTTGTCCTGAAGGAGAAAGCACGATTCGATCCGGACAGCGACGTGACTATTTCTCAGATGCCGGTCGGCAACATGAACGCCGCTCTCGACACGGGTCTCGTCGATGCGGCGTTCCTCTGGGAGCCGTTTATCAGCCAGTCGTTGCTGCGCGGAACCGGAAAGGTCGTTCTCGACGTCAACAAGGAACTGCCCGAATATCCATGGTATGTCATAGCGGCACCAGAAAAGACTTTGGAAACGCGTAGATCAGACCTGGAAAGGCTGCTGCGTGCACACGCCAAGGCAATTGCGTTTCTGAATGAGCAGCCCGATGAAGCAAATCAGATTATAGCAAAAGCGTTCAACCTGGAGGCCATCAAGGCAAAGGACGGCTCGGAAGTCCAGCCGGCTGTGATCGTCGCGGAGGCAAGAAAGAGACTTGGATGGTCGGCTCAGATTTCGTCTTCCGATCGTGCCTTCATCCAAAAGCTGATCGATTACTCTGTCTCTCTCGGCTTTTTGAATGCCAAAATCGACGTCTCTGAGGTTGTCGACGATACGATCGCCAAGAGTGCCGGTCTTCAAAACTAATGTCACCTCTCCCATCCAAAGAGCGCCAGCGCCTGTTCAAACCAAACTGGGGTTGGGCATCGCTTCCCGCCCTCCTCTTCGTGTGGATGCTTGCGGCCAATCGCGTGCCCTCCTACGTGCTACCGCAGCCTTGGGAGGTTCTGCAGGAGGCAGAGGCATGGATCCGGTCCGGTAAACTATGGCCTCACTTGCTAGCGAGCGTCCTTCGCGAATTCGGCGGTTTTGGCGCTGCAACGTTGATAGCCACTCTCCTTGGTCTTGCGACCGGACGATGGCGATCATTTCGTGAGTTCGCTCAACCGCTGATCAGCCTCTTCATGTCGATACCGCCCATCGCATGGGCACCCCTATCGCTGATCTTCTTCGGAATTGGATATCTTTCGATCGCCGCCGTCATCTTTGTCGCCTCCGTTTTTCCGATGATCGTCACCATTCAAGACGGTGTTCTTGCTATGCGGGATGGCGAGATTCGTGCGGCGCGCATGTTGGGGACCCGGCCGATCCAGCTATTCGCGCATGTTTACCTACCAGCCTCGCTCCCGTTTCTGACGTCAGCCCTCAGGATCGGCTTTGCTCAGGCATGGAGAGCGCTTGTGGCTGCAGAAATGATCGGAGCTTCGCAGGGCATCGGTTGGATGGTGGCGATGGGCGGCCAGGTTGGCAATGCCAGCCAGGTCCTACTCGGCATTGCGCTCATCGGCTTCATCGCCTGGCTCATGGAAGGCCTGGTGTTTCAACGCATCGAACGACAATACGCGCAGTGGCGCGGCCAATAATAGGATCACGAATATGACAGTTCCCCAATCCCCTTCTCTGCCGGGGACGCCGCGCGCGCCTGCGGGATATGTCGACTATCTCGATTCCCTGCCCTTCCTCGGTCGGTTGACCTGCAACAAAGGGGACCTTAAGGCCGGCGAGTGGACCGAGCTTGTGCTGGTCTACGAGGTGGGTGCTGTTGGTCTTGCCGATGGCGCCTGGCTAAAGCTGGCGTTCAAGTTTTATTCCGACTGGGCCTTGTTTCAGACGAGCGACCCAAGCGCAGCCAACTTCGTGTCTGCAGAGTATCATGCCGGCCCCCTCGGTCCTGGCCAAACTCCCTCGAACGTTCAGGCGCTTAAGGTGCGCTTTGACCAGAAGGGCCATGAACGACCCTTTCAAAAAGCGGTTATCGTTGATGTCGTGGACGGGTACCTCAACCCCGGCGATCGGATCGTCATCCGGCTTGGTGACCGCCGCCAGGGCGGCGCCGGTACGCGGGTCCAGACATTCGTCGAAAAAGCATTCCGCTTTCGGATGTTCATCGACCCACTGGGGAGCTCTAAATTCGCAGAAGTTCCGGGCGATTGCACTATCGATATTGGGCCAGGCGATGCCAGCGCCTTGAAGGTCATAGCGCCGCGACTTGTTGCGCTTTCTGACAGCTTCAATGTCCTCGTGCGCGTTGACGATGTCTGGGGAAACACTGATCGCGATCGGGAACGGCGCGGTAGGCTTGATTTAATATCGCCGAATGGCGTTGTTATCGCAAAGCCCCTGATTTTCGAGAAAACGGGCTGGTCTGTCGCGACGATAGCGAACACTAAGCTGGAAGAGACGGGCGAATGGCGTTTGGAGGCACACCTCGACAACGCTCCTGGCGTTCCCGCATGTATAGCGTATATCACCGCCGAGGAAGGCGTGAGCCGTCCGCTGTACGCCGACCTGCACGTCCACTCGGACGATACGGTTGGGACCAACGATGCCACCTACAATCTCACCTACGGCCGCGACGTCGCTGGCCTCGATATTGTCGGTTACACAGTCAACGACTTCAACATCACCGAAGAGAACTGGAACAAGGCCGTCGATATCATCCACGACTTAAACCAGGACAACCGCTTTGTCTGCTATCCAGGAACCGAATGGTGCGGCAACTCGGCTGCGGGAGGCGACCGCAATATCGTCTTCCTTCGCGACGGAAAGCCCCGCTTTCCCTTTGATCGTGACGGTCAATCGATGCGTTCCTTCGAATGGAATGAGAACACAAAGGGCACGATCCGACCGAGCCTGTGGCCTGTCGACCGACTATATCAAGCGTATGAAGACGATCCCGAAGGCCATCTGCTTATCCCGCACGTCGGTGGAAGACGCTGCAACCTCGCCTGGAGTCATCCCGAACTGGAGCGTCTGATCGAGATCACGTCTGCCTGGGGGCAATTCCATTGGCTCTACACTGACGCTCTTTCCCGTGGACACAGGGTTGGTGCATCGGCGGCAAGCGACGAGCATCAAGGACGATGCGGAGGCGGTGCGCCGGCGACTGGAACCTTCGGCTCGCGTGGCGGCCTGACAGGTGTCCTGGCCGATAGCTTTGATCGTGAAGGTGCTGGACGTGCCCTTAGAGCCAAGAGAACCTTTGCGACAACTGGCGAACGTAATTTTGCGCGCCTGGCATCCGGCGCAAATCTCATGGGCGAAGTCTTCAACGCAGACCCCAGCGTTCCCATCAGCTACCGGCTTCTCGGCAGCTCGGGCTGGGAGGAGGCAGTGTTATTCGACGGTGACAAGCCAGTTTGGCGCCGTGACCTGCACAAGGAAAACGGCTTTAGTGATCGGCGAGTGCGCGTGCGCATTGGCGGGGCCCGGATCAAGGACCGCTATCGCGCGGCCTATTGGAACGGTGAGATTTCCGTGATTGGGGCAGCCCTCCTGGATGTACAGAGCTTCGGCTTCGATCATCCTGAACAAACCGCATGGCGTAAGGGTCTAGGCACGCTTGGGTTTGCCTCGGCCACCCATGGCGATACGGATGCCATTGAGCTCACTTTATCTGATTTGAAGCAAGCGCAGTTCGCGATTTCGGCTGAACTATTCGGCTATACGAAAGTTGGCGATCCGTTGCAGCCACCGCCACACATTCATGCACCAAAGGTGTCGCTGAGCGCTACGGGAAAGCAATTGATAGAAGAGAGGGAAATCCTTGTCGAAATTCCCGGCGTAGAGCTCCGGATTATTTTGGAACGTGTATCTGATACGGCCCTACCCCGTGAGCTTTGCGGAGAGATATCGTTCGGCGAGCTCGCCTTGGCGCCCGGGAGAGAACATCCACTGTTTCTGACTGCTCGCGAGCGTGATCAGTCGCGTGTTTGGACATCGCCGTTGTTCGCGACAGTGTGAGGGCAACATCTGCCATCCCACGGCGTCCTTGCCTTCCCGCCGCTTACGCCTAAATCAAGCAGTCCAACATCCACGGAGATAGTGTCATGGCGGAAGCAGACGGGAAACCTTGGGTGGTCAAGAAGCAGCATCGTGATCTACAATGTCGGCGGGGTGACCGTGCAGGACAAGTTCTTCGCCAACGAGGCTGATGCCGACGCCTACCTGCAGGAGCAGCAGGCCTTAATCGACGAAGGCAGGGATGCGTGACGCGTCTTCGAACAAAATGAGAGATGTTCATCTATGGCGGGTCTGTTAAAAACGACGCCGTCGAATGGAGTAGGCGTCATGGCTGTCACGAGTTTGGTCCCCGATGCGCTCTACTGGGCGCGTTCATCGAAGTACTTTGACGGCAGGGTTACGGTGGTCCAGGTTTCTACCGTGTTCGGCGCGGAGCGCGACTACTGGACGTTGGCGCTCCTGGGCACTGACCAGCACGCCATGCCAGACGACTTCGAGATCCTCGCGCCTGCTGAACACCTGGCAGAATATCCGCTGCGTCAAGCAGCCGAGTAGCCGGCCAGGGTGCGGCGGCTTCGCAGGGACTCAACACACTCATTCCCGTAGCAGCAGGACTTTTCGCGACACGATTTCAACGTCGGGGTCGGCGAAAACGGACCGATCGGATCATCTGCGTCCGCAACTTCTTCGGCCCTACGCTCTTGAAGGGATCCGAACCTTTGACAAGTGATTTCGGCAGATGGAATCCAAGAAGAACAGCTACTTAGGCCGAAAGTCATCAGGATTAGGCTTTCCCGCTATTTGCGGACCGTCTGCTTCCGCAAGCGGCTTTTCAAGCTTCTGAAACCAAAAGAAAAACGCTACAGATCTCTCTCCACCAATACCACCGTCAATATTCTCTAAGGTTGCGTGATCGCCGAATACGCATCATGGGTCTACCGGCACCTTTGTGGCTGACCAGCGCAACGTCGTCCTCGTCGGCGGCACGGGAACCGGCAAGAGCCATCTGGCCATCGCGATTGCCCGTGCTCTCATCCGCAACAGCACACGTGGCCGCTTCTTCAACGTTGTCGATCTGGTCAATCGGTTGGAAACAGAAACGCGCAACGGCAAGCAAGGGCGGACGGCGGATCGACGCGCGGCGTCTGGATATTCGGCGCGGCAACCGGCTTGCCCTGTTCCTGCGCCCGCAGGATCGGGCGGCCAAGATCGCTGGGAAGCGCGGGACCGAATTTGGGGACATTGGTATAGTCTTTCGGCAGACCGGCAAGCCCATCGGCTAGTGTCTTGTTGTCGACGTTGTAGAGTTGCGTCGCCGACTGGTTGCCGCGGCGACTGGTGTCGAGCGCCCAGAACAGAGCACCGGCAATGGCGATGCCCGCCACGCCGCCGGCTCCGATCAGAATTTTCCGCGAAAGCCGCTAACGCGCGGCGGTTCTGGCCGCAGGCGCAATTGCGCCGTGAAATCGGGAGAATCCATCATCGGTCGCCCCCAGAGGAAAACAGCGACGTGCGCTTCGCCGTCGCCAGCGCCTTGCGTAGCCTTCGCGAACGCCGTCTCAATCGGTGGCGGCAAAGAGTGAAAGATAGCGCTCGCCGCTATCGGGAAATATAACCGCTATGGTTTTGCCATGGTTTTCCACGCGACGCGCCACCTCAATGGCGGCGGCGATCGCGGCCCCGGAAGAGGTTCCAACAAGAAAACCCTCCTCGCGTGCGACGATACTTGCCGCCTGCCGTGCCTGATCCGTCGTCAACGCGATCACTTCATCGATGACATGCTTGTTGTAATTCTCCGGGAGAAGGCTCTCCTCCACCTCCGTGACCTTATGTACGCCTTCGATCGTCAGCGCACCCGGGTTGTCCGGCGACGGCACTGAATCTTCGGTCGGCTCCGCTACCACGACCTTGATATCTGGATTCTTCTCCTTCAGGAAACGGCCGGCACCCGACAGCGTGCCCCCTGTTCCGATGGTGCCGACGAGAATGTCGACCTTGCCGTCTGTGTCGGCCCAGATCTCCGGTCCCGTCGTCTCAAAATGGATTCGTGGGTTGGCTTCGTTCGAGCGCTGTCCGCTGTAAAATGCGCCGGGGTTTTCCGCCCTTATGCGTTCAATGATGCGATGGATGGCGTCGGGCTGAAACAGTTCCTCATTCTCGATAAGTTCGATTTCGGAGCCGAACTGACGGAGGATGTCGAGCTTGTCCTTGCCGATTGTATTTCTGAGATAGAATTTCGATCTGTATCCCCGCGCCGAGGCCACGGCGGCGAGCCCTATCCCGGTGTTGCCGCTGGTGAGATCGATAACGAGGTCGCCGGGCCGTATCTCGCCTTTTTCCTCCGCCTCACGGATGATGCCCCACGCTGTTCGATCCTTGATACTGCCGGCGGGGTTGAGATATTCGAGCTTGGCGAGAAGCCTGGATTGCAAATCGTACTTCTTTCCAATCCTGCCGAGGTGGACCAAGGGCGTGTTCCCGACAAGTTCCGTGAAATCGTTATAGATCTTTCCCATTTTCAACCTCTGTAGCTATTCATTTAGAAGTGGATGCTGAGTTGGCATGACAGCCGGAACGGACCGGCGGATCATCTGCTGCTCGTCAAGCCGGATGGATGTAGCCGACATTTTCAGAAACCCGGATATGGGTGCCCCATTCGGTGGAATAGTCCTGCATCCTTCGAAGGATATCGGCGGCGTGCTCGTCTGGCGCGAGGCGGGGCAAGCCGCGCTGTGAGCGTCGTTCGTGGTAGTTCCACACCGGGTGAAGACGGATTTCTACCAGACGCGGCCCCTCGAACACGACTTCTGCCAACAGCGCCTCGAACCACTTCATATAGGCCTCGCCGGTGCGGCCCGCGATCACTTTATCACTGGCGGTGCGGCCTGTACGCAGGCTGTCGCGGAAGTCGAGCGCATCCTGCGGGGTTGCATCATGGCCAAGCCCTGCGCGCTCATAGAACTCGGCGGGGAAGCGCTTGATCGTCTCACTCTGGTAGAAGAAGTTTCCGAGGCTATAGAAGATCGGCCGCCCCTTGTAGATCTCGACGCCCTGCAGAACATGCGGGCCATCGCCAAGAATCACGTCAGCGCCGGCATCGATAAAACTGCGGCAAAGCGTCTGGATGCGATCAGCCGCCCGGTGACCTGTCTTGGTGCTTTGGTGAATGTGGATCAGGACATAATCGGCGGCGCGCCGGGCTTCGGAAATGGCGCGTATGTTGCGCTCGAAATCCGCCTGCCGCGCCGTGTGGATGGCCTGAGAGCGCTCCGCCTCAACGAAAAGCTGGTCAAAGGAAATGATGCGGTCGCCCTTGACCCGGTTGGCAAGGCCGAAGTCCTGCATTGCCGATTTTAGACTGGCGAAGGCTGCGGTATCCAACTCGTAACGAGTATCGAAATGAAAGGCGTTGATGCCTGGGCGGCCCTGCATGTCCGGCCTCTGTTCGCCTGCCGGGCAATGGGGCGGAAAATCGGTGCAGAGCGAGATGAGCGCCACGCGGCCACGCGGCGTTTCGAAATAGGCGGGCCGGGTAGCTGCCGCAAGATTCATCCCCGCGCCGGCGTGGACAAAGCCTGCGGCATCGAGAATTTCGCCTTCCTCCTCCACCATTTCCGGGCCGAAATCCATGCCATGATTGTTGGAGCGGGCAATCATGTCGAAGCCCATCCAGCGCAGTTCTTCCGCCACGAAAGGATCGGCCTGTTGGTAGGATTGCCCATGGCCCATCGTATCGGTGGGCATGGGGTAGCCCTTGAAGGTGTGGACGCGGGTTTCGAGATTGGTCACCGATACGTCCGCATCGCGGATCAGATTGACCAACCCGGTAAAAGGCGCGTCGTCATAGCTCGAATGCCTGCGGGTGCAGAGCGTTTCTCCCGCCAGCGCGAGAGTGATGGGGGATGCGGTGTCAGTCATGTTCTGTGTCCTTGTCATGGTTTCGCGCGAAATGGTGTGTTGCCGCTCATTGCCGGCTGAAGGCGCTCCAGAGAATTTGCAGGGCGAGCAGCGTCATCACGATTCGGAAAGCCAGGCGGAACAGCTGCTCCGGCAAATTGTCGAGCGCCATGGTGCCGGCCAGCGTGCCGAGAACGCCGCTCACTATCATCGCCGCCAGCATGGGAAGCCATTGCATATAGGCGAAGCCGATCAGCCCGAAAACGAGGATTTTCAGGCCGTGTTGCAGCACCATGCAGGCGGCATGGCTGGCAATCAGCGGCTGTTTCCTCAATCCGCGTGCGGAAAGAAGCGCCGCCACCAGCGGCCCGGTCGCACCAACGATCATTGTGGCGAAGCTGGTTAGCGTTCCACCGACCATGAAGAACAGGTGGCTCACGGCCTCCGGTTTCGGTTTCTTGCCGTAGACGGACCAGAGGATGAACAAAGCCATGGTCATCTTGGCGAGACTATCAGGAATGAAGGAAACCACCCATCCGCCGAGCGCGATGCCTATGATACTGCCGATCAGGAACCAGAGAACGAGCCGCCAGACGATATGGCGGAACTGGATGACGCTTCGGCCAAAATTCGAGCCGAGCTGAACAATGCCATGAACAGGCAGAAGACTGGCAATAGGCATACCCGTCGCCATCAGCGCGAGCATGGCTACGCCCCCGCCAAGGCCAAGGGCGGCAGTGAGGGCTGAGGTGCAAAAACTGGCGGCAACGAGGAGTGCTGCAAACCACGGGCTGATTTCCGGGGGTAAGAAAAAATGGGTCACGTCTGTTCATCGAGCCTGCAAACGCTGTCGTCAGAGCAACGTTGCAGGGCGGGCTCCTTTTTTGATGATCCGAACGTTTTCATGCGGTGCTGGCAAACCGCTCTGGCCGGAATGGCGCAAGCAGGGGATGGCGCTCGTCAGTTGCGATCTCGTAGGCAAGCAATTCGCCCGCAATCAGCCCGAGGGTTGCTCCGCTGTGGCTGAATGCGACATAGTAACCCGATGTGGACTGCAATTCGCCGAACACGGGTTCGCCATCACCCGGTATGGGTTTTGCCCCCACGCCATGGCTTTCGACTTCAAGTACCGGGTTGCCTTCCAGCACCCTGGAAGCCTCGGCAAGGAGCGCAACCAACGTTTCGACGCGCACGTTCGGGGTGCCGTCTGCCCTGCGGGTCACTTCACTCGCCGCCCAGTCGGCATCCAGCACGAAAGCGCCGCCTGGAGCCGGCCGAATGGCAACGCGGGGCGTGTTGAGCACGGCGCGAAGCGGATGAGCAAGGGGCCTGGTGCGGATGAGAAGCCCCGTCGATGTGCGATCACCGATGAACTGGCCGGTGGTGGCTGCGACAGCTTTCGGCACGCCGGCGCCGGTTGCCAGCAATATGGCATCGGCTTCAAGCCACTTGCCGGACGCGGTTGCCGCGCCCTTTACCCTGTTGTTCTCGACGATTACGCTTGCCGTACCGTCCTGCGTGAGCAGGATGCCGCTGCGTCTGGTGAATTCCTCCAGCAGAACGCCTGCGAGCAGCGGCAAGTCCACCCAACCTTCACCTGCGTTGAAGATCGCGCCTTGCGGCGGGATCGTCGTGACATCCACGCCGGGCGTTACATCGCGCACAGCTTCAGCCTGAACATGCCGGGTGTCATAGCCGGTCGCGGTTTCATGGCGAAAAGCCTCTCCGATTTCGTTGTCGGCTTCCGCGTCCCAGGTCAGGCCGCCGTCGAAACGCAGCCATTCTGCGGCGGGAAAGCGGGAGGACAGCGTGCGATAACGGTCGATGCCGAGAACGCGGAGTTGGTGATATGCCGTCGAGCGCCGCCGCGCGGAATTAAGCCAGGACAGCGAGCGGCCCGATGCGCCATTCACGACTGGGCCGTCATTGACAAGAGTGACGCGAACACCCCGCCGGACGAGTTGTACGGCGGCGGAAATGCCAAAGATGCCAGCCCCGATGACGATGACGGTGGAAATGCTGTTGACGGTCATGGTTTCCTCGCCGCAAGCTTGAAAATGGCGAACGGGTGGACGGTCATGCGCATCAGGCTGCCTCCCGCCTTTGCCGTCGACCGGTAAGAACGTCGCCCGCTGTTTGTGGTAGCTTGAAGAACGAGATGCAGGATAGGGAGGTGATGGCCGCGATTGCCACGAATGTTGCGGCGAAAGTGCTTTCCGTCATCTCACCCCTGGTAGCGGCGAAGAAATTCAGCAATGCGGCGGCGATGGAAACGCCCAGTCCCTGCGAAACACGTTGCGCGACCTGCGAAAGCGTCGTGGAGTGGCTCATCTCCGCGTTTGTCACCTCGGCAAATGCCAGTGAATTGAGACTGGTGAATTGCAGGGCGCGGCAAACACCGCCCATGAAGATGATAGTTATCATCAGCGTCAGCGCGGTTTGATGCGTGAAGATGGCGCAAAGCGCGATGGACAGGCTGGAAAGCAGGGCATTCCAAAGGAGGACCGAACGGAAACCGAAGCGGTGTAGAATTCGGCGTGTCAGGGCGCGCATTCCGAAGGCGCCGATGGCGGAAACAAAGGTAATCGCCCCGGACTGGAACGGCGAATAGCCGAAAATTTCCTGCATCAGCAACGGCAGCAGAAAAGGCATGGCGCCGAAGCCGATGCGAAACAGCGTTCCGCCGAACACGGTAGCCTGGAAGCTGCGATAGCGAAAAAGGCCGAGGTTGAGAATGGGAGCAGGCCAGCGGAGCGCGTGCCGGACATAAAGCCCGAGGCAGGCTGCGCCGACCGCGAAAACCAGAGCAAGCGCCGGAAGGTCGATGTCACGGGATATGGAATCGAGGCCGAAAATGAGTGCGCCGATGCCGATGCCGGATAACGCGAAACCGCGAAAATCGAAAGACACATCGTTTTCCGGCGGAATCGGTTTTACGAGCAGCAACGTCATGACCACGGAAATGATGCCGACCGGCAGGTTGATCCAAAAAATGCCGCGCCACGAGCCGACATCGGTGATGAAGCCCCCCACCAGCGGACCCACTACCGGGCCTATGACGGCGGGCATACTCATGAGCGCCATGGCGGCAACCAGTTCCGAACGCGGCACGAGGCGCACGAGAATAAGCCGGGCGGTGGGCAGCATCATCGCGGCACCGATGCCTTGTATGAGGCGGGCGACAATGAGCGTCACGAGGTCGAAGGAGAGGGCACAGGCAACGGAAGCAAGCGTGAAGATGATGACGGCGGCACAGAATACACGGCGCGCGCCCATCCGGTCCGCCACCCAGCCGCTCAGCGGCAGAAATACGCCGAGCGACAGAAGATAGGCGGTGATGACAGAATGCAGGCTGAGCGAGGAAAGGTTCATGCTGGCCGCCATCGACGGCAGCGCGGTGGCGACCGCCGTCGAATCGATCTGCTGCATGATGAGCGACGTTGCGACGATGAGCGGCACGATGCGGTGCGCCGTGCCAGTTAGCGCCGGTGCATCCTCCGTCTCGCTCTTCTTCGCCGAGCCCTTCATACCTCAAGCCCGTATCCGTTCGGGGCGTTTCAGGCCGAGATGTTCGCGCAACGTCGTTCCGGCATATTCCTGGCGGAACAGCCCGCGCCGCTGCAATTCCGGCACGACGAGATCAACGAATGCCTCGACCGATTCCGGGGCTACCGGCGGAATGAGGTTGAAGCCGTCTGCCGCACCGGTCAGAAACCATTCCTCGAAATCATCGGCGATATCGACATAGGACCCGACGATCAGGCGGTGTCCGCGTGAGGCGATTGCAACGCGGGCGAGTTGGCGTAATGTCAGCCCTTCCCGGCGGGCACGCTGTTCGAACAGTTTGCGGCGGCTGTGGCCGTCGCTGTGGCTGTTGCCATCGTAAACGGCGGGTGGCGGCGGTTCGTCCAGAGGGTAGGTCGAGAGATCGAAGCCCCAGCGCTGCGAAAGCTGGGCGATGCCCTGCGCGATGTCGCTGCTTTCCTCCAGGCGCTCCAGAATAGCCTGCGCCTCCTCACGGGTCTCGCCGACGATGGGCAGAACGCCGGCCAGAACCAGCGGCAGCTTTTCCCGGCCGACAAGGCGGGCGCGTTCACGCAGCCCCTCTGAGAAGGCACGAGCATCATCGATGTTATCCTGTGCCGTGAACACGATGTCGGCAATGTCCGCCGCGAGATTTTGGCCGTCATCGGAAGCGCCTGCCTGAATGATAACAGGGTGGCCCTGCGGCGGGCGCGGCACGTTGAGCGCGCCTTCGACGGCGAAATGCTTGCCGCGGTGATTAAGCTCGCGAATGCCGTCCGCAGCGATGTAATCGCCAGCGCTCTTGTCGCGAATGATGGCATCATCCGCCCAGGTGTCCCACAGCCCCTTGACCGTAGAAACGAATTCGCGCGCCCGGTCATAGCGTTCGGCATGGTCGGGTAGACGCTCGGCGCCGAAATTGCGTGCGGCGGCGTTCCATGTCGAGGTTACGACATTCCACGCGGCGCGGCCACGGCTGATGTGGTCGAGCGAGGCGAAGGAGCGGGCGATGTTGTACGGCTCTGAAAAGGTTGTCGTGGCCGTGCCGGCGACGCCGATATGCGTGGTCTGCACCGCGATTGCCGCCAGCGTGGTCAACGGTTCCAGATTGCCGGCGCGCTGGGTCGCGCCCGGTGTCGGTCCCACGAGACTGTCGGCCAGAAAGAAGAAATCGAACTTGCCGCGTTCGGCGATGCGAGCAAGCTGCGTCACATAGTTGATGTCGAGCGGATTGCCGGTAAATTCCGGGCGGCGCCAGGCGGCGACATGCCGGCCGAGCGGCTGGTTGAACAGGCCCAGATGCAATTGCCGGCGCTGGTTTCCGGCTGCGGTTTCGCTGGTCAAGAGAGACCTCCTTGTCGTGATTTCCAGGGTTCCACAACGTCCTCGCGAAACCGCGACTGGCGCGGATCCGGCACCATCATCGCGGACAGAAGCTGGCGGGTGTAAGGATGGGAAGGTTCGTCGAAAATCCGGTCGCGCGGGCCATATTCCACGATGCGGCCCTGCTGCATCACGGCCACATCGACGCTCATGGCATGAACGGATTCCAGCCCGTGGGCGATGTAGATGTAGGTCAGCCCGAATTCCCGCTGCAAACGCTTCAGAAGATCGAGAATCTGCGCCTGGATCGACACGTCGAGGGCGGAGACCGGCTCGTCGCAGACGATCAGCTTCGGGCGTGTTCCCAGAGCGCGCGCTATGCCGATGCGCTGGCGCTGCCCGCCTGAAAGCTCATGCGGCAGCCGGTCGCAAAATCCGGCCGGTAGGCCGACGGTTTCCAGAAGTTCAGCAGCCTTGTCCCGCACCTCTTTCGGCGCGATCAGCTTTTGCGAGATCAATGGTTCAGTCACTGTCTCGTCGATCCTCATGCGCGGGTCCAGCGAGCCGAACGGATCCTGGAAAATGATCTGTATGTCCTTGCGCAGACGGGCGAGCGACGCGCCGGTGGCGTTGGTCACATCACGGCCCTCGAAGAACACGCTGCCGCCATCTGAATCCGTCAGACGGGCGATGATGTGGCCAAGCGTGGACTTGCCGCTGCCGGACTCACCGACGACGCCGAGCGTTCTGCCGGCCTGCACGGAAAAGCTCACGTCACGCAACGCATCCACCGTGCTGCCCCGGTTGAACAACCGGCGCTCCGCCACATAGGTCTTGCGAAGACTTTCGATGCGCAGCAGTTCCTTCCCGTCATTGGCGGCGATACGGGGCGGTGCGTTCTTGTCGATGCGCGGCACGGCCGCCAGCAGCCTGCGCGTATAGGAATGCGACGGCGCGTCGAACAGGTTCAGCGTCGGCGCCTCTTCGCGCACGAAGCCATGTTCCATGACGACGACCCTGTCGGCCAACTGGGCGACGACGCCGAGATCGTGAGTAACGATGAGAATGCTGGTGTGCAGTTTGCGGGTAATGGAGACCATCAGTTCCAGAACCTGCGCCTGCACGGTGGCATCGAGTGCGGTTGTCGGTTCGTCGGCAATCAGCAGGCGTGGCGTGCCGGCCAGCGCGATGGCGATCATCACGCGCTGGCGCATTCCGCCGGAAAGCTGGTGCGGGTATTGCTCGGCCACTTCCGCAGCCCGTGCGATGCCGACGGCATCGAGCAGGTCCACCACGCGACCACCGATATTGCCACGGTGTTCCGGCGCATGAAGCTTGACCGCTTCGGCGATCTGGAAGCCGACGGTCAGGACCGGGTTGAGTGAACTCATCGGTTCCTGAAAAATCATGCCTGCCTGCCCGCCGCGCAACTGACGAAGCGTGCGGGTGGAGGCGCCGACCACATCGATACCATCCACCCGGATGCTGCCCGAAACGATCCTGGCGCCGCCGGGCAACAGGCCGAGTGTTGCAAGTGATGTCAGGGTCTTGCCACTTCCGGATTCGCCGACGAGCGCGACGATTTCTCGCTCCCTGACATTGAGCGAGGCGTTGTTAACGACCGGTTTGCCGCCGATGGCCGGAAAATCGATGGTAAGGCCATCGATTTCGAGCACGCTGCGTGGCTTGACAGGCGTTCCGGCCTCGCTTTCATGGGGATTGAATGTCTCGGTCATGGCAGCCTCGGGTCGAGATAGTCCCGCAGCCAGTCTCCAAGGAACATGATGCCGAGAACGGTGATGGTGATGGCAAGGCCGGGGAAGGTTGCGATCCACCAGCTTGTCGCCAGATATTGCCGGCCGTCACTCAACATCTGGCCCCAGGAGAGGTCGGGCGGCTGAATGCCGAGACCAAGGAAGCTCAGCGACGATTCCGCCAGGATGACCGAACCGACATTGAGGGTGGAAATGACCACGAAAGCCGAAAAGATGTTCGGAATGATGTGTCGGCGCAGAATTCGCGGCAGGCCGGCGCCTCCGGCGCGCGCGGCCTTCACATAGTCACGTTCGCGCACGCTCAACACTTCGCCACGCACAAGCTTGGTGTAGGAAACCCAGTTCGTTGCCCCGATGACCGCTATGAGCGGCCAGAGGCCGGAGCCGACCACAAGCACGATGACCAGCATGAACAGGATAGTCGGAATGGCCAGCATGGCATCCACCGTGCGCATGATGACGATGTCGATGATGCCGCCTGCGAACCCGGAAGCCAGCCCGAGCAGCAGGCCGACGACGGACGACAGCACGACTGCCGCAATTCCGACGACGAGCGAGATGCGAGCGCCGAACATGATGCGGCTCAGAATATCGCGGCCGTGCTGATCGGTTCCCAGCAGATAGCCGTCGCGGCCGCCTTCGACCCAGATGGGTGGGGTAAACCGGTGGGCGAGATGGCGTTGGCCCGGTTCGAATGGCGCAATATAAGGCGCGGCAACGGCGAGAATGATTGCGGTGAGAACGATAACCGCACCGATAAGGCCGACTTTGTGGGTCAGGAGCGACCGGAGCAGACGTTCTGCCCCGCTGCGTTTGATGGCGATGCCTGTCATCAGCGATACCTTATGCGCGGATCGAGGAGCGCGTAGAGAATGTCGGTGACGATGCTGAGCGCGAGCGCGAGCACGCCAATGACGAACACGGAAACCTGCACGACAGCCATGTCTTTGGTGTAGACGGCCTGCACCATGAGTTGCCCCAGCCCCGGCCAGGCAAATACGGTTTCCGTGACCAGTGCGCCGCCAAGCAGGCTGACGATGTTGAGCGAGACGATGGTGGTGACAGGCAGAAGCGCGTTGCGCAGCGCGTGGCGTGTCGTTACCAGAAATTCCGAAACGCCCTTGGCGCGGGCGGTACGGATGTAATCCTGATTCAGCGCATCCAGCATACTGGAGCGGATCATTTTGGCCATTTCCGCCGCAAGGCCCGTGCCGAGCGTAAGGGCGGGCAGCGTGAGATGCAGCAGGGTCCCTCGTCCGGAAACCGGCAACCATCGCAGCAGAACGCTGAACAGCAGAATGAGCATGATGCCGACCCAGAAATTCGGCATGGCCTTGCCGACCACCGAAAGTCCTGAGACGATGACATCGAACACGGAATTGCGGTAGCGGGCCGCGAGTATTCCGAGCGGGGTGGCGATGACCACCCCGACAAGAAGTGCACCGAACGTCAGTTCGAGCGTTGCCGGAATCCTTTCCAGCACGAGCGGCAGGGCCGAAGTGCCGTAGCGATAGGAAATTCCGAAATCGCCGGTGAAGATGTTCTTCATGTAGTGGTAGTATTGAACATACCATGGCTGATCGAGGCCGAGCGCCTCGGTCAGCCTTTGTCTTGCTTCAGCGGTGAACTCGTCTTCCGCCAGAAGCAGAACGACGGGATCACCGAGAAGATAGACGAGAATGAAGACGATCAGCGAGATCAGGTAGAGCACAGGCACGACCTGCCACAACGATCTCATGACGTGCCGCCACATCATTTCGAGTTGATTTCCTCGGCGATGAAGATTTCGTCGAAGCGCGGCGTATAGTCGATGGTGTCGCTGACGCCGAAATTCGCCTTCGGGTAATAGATGCCGATCTGCGCACGGTCATCGGCAACGATTTTTTGAACGTCGCGGATCAGCGCCGAACGAGCTTCCGGATCCGTTTCCGCCAATGCCTTTTTCTTCACATCTTCAAACTTGGCGTTGTTCCAGCCGATATGTTCTTTCCAGTCCCGGTCAAGAAAGGTCGATGCGTGAGTATAAGCGCCCATGCATCGGAAATAGAGTTCGCCGAACTTATCGGCGGCCTGCCGATCCTTATATACAGTCCAGTCAAGCACCTGGAGGTTGGTGCGGATGCCGACGTCTTCCAGATAGGCGGCGATGGTTTCACTGACTTCCTTGTCCTTGAGGTAGCGGCCATCCGTCGTTGCGAACTGAAGGCTGACGCCGTCCTTGAAGCCGGCTTCGGCCAGAAGTTCTCGGGCCTTCTTTGCGTCGTAACGGAAATCGGAATCCAGAGCCGGTTCGGAATTGGGGATTTCCGGCGGGAAGAAACCGCGTGAGGGAACGCCCAGACCGGCAACGATTTCCTTGACGATGGTGTCACGATCCAGCGCCAGATCGATGGCTTCACGCACCTTGGGGTTTGCCGTCACCCAGTCGCCGCTGGTGCGTACCATCAGAATGCAGTTGCGTGCGCTGTTGGATGCAACGGTGTGTGTCTTGCCGGTGGCGCGAATGCGCTGCTCGTCTTCCGGCGGAACGGCCGTTGCGATGTCGACGCCACCGGTGATCAGTTCTGCAACGCGGGTCGTGGTTTCCGGAATGGCGCGGAAGGTAACTTCCTTCCATTTCGGCTTGCCGCCCCACCAGTTGTCGCTGGCCACGAGCGTTACGCGATCCGCCTTCTTCCAGTCCTTGAGGCGGTAAGGTCCGGTCCCGACAGGGTTGCGGAAGAACGCATCGTCCGAGCCGGCGGCCTCGACGGCCTTTTTCGGCAGAATGTTGGGGCCGTTGCCGACGAAGCGAAGAAGAAGCTCCGGATCGGGACCATCGGTTTCGATCTGGATATTGTAGGGATCGATAACAGTAGCCGACGTGATCCTCTGGAACTTCAGATAGGAACGCAGCTTCGTATTGCCTTTCAGGCGATCGATGGTGAACTTCACGTCTTCCGCGGTGAAATGGTCGCCATTCTGCCAGTTCACGTCGTTGCGCAGGGTGAAGACCCAGGTCCTCGGCCCGGTCTGTTCCCAGGACTGGGCGAGGTTAGGCTTGAGCACCAGACGGCCGGTGGAATAGTCCGTCGCGATCAGCTGGTCATAAACATTGTTGAGGACTGCGCTCGTGGCTGTCGATCCGTGGTTGGACGGGTCGAGCGAGATGATGTCGCTGCCTGTTGCTATCGTCAGCGTGCGGCCGGCGTCCTCTGCGAAGGCGGGCTGGGTGAGAAGGAGCGCCGAAGCCACGGCAACCGTGGCTAGGAGCGGCCCCCTCAGGGCGTTGTTCTGCATTGATGGTCTCTCCATTAGGGGTCGAGCTGGCGCGGACCGTTTTCCAGGAAAAGGCCGCGCAATCGACGATTCGAATTCTTGCCGGTGGGCTTTCCCGTGATTGAGAGCGGAAAACCTTGCTTCGAACTTCGGTATTTTTCGTTCGTTGTTTAAGTCATTTATTTGCGTTTATTTGCGTTTATTTAAAAAATAATTTCAAATAAAAGCAAAAATTTAATGCGCACGAAAACATATCCGGAATAATTTGGATTATTATTCCGGATTAATATTAGTTTTTAGCTGGTCACGCGCTCTGGAGCGTTGCTCCGATTGTTTCAAGCGTGTTTTTCGCTCCAAACCGCCAGGCGGAATCGAGAAGAATCTTCGCCTTTTCCTTGCCGAGCACAGGCACAACCAGATCGAGGAACTTCTCTTCAAGCCGCTCGTCGCTGACCGGATTTTCGGGGTGTCCGAGAACGATGTCGGTGTGACCGTGGATAATGCTGCCGTCTTCCAGTTCTACGGTCACAAAAGCCGAAGATGGCGCCTGACCCTCGACCGGCACCAATTCGATGTTCGGCAGGATTTGAGCGATGCGCTCGTTGGCGATGATGTCGTCCGTGAAGTCGTTTGCGCCGAGACGGTAGCCGGTCAGCCCCATTGCCACGCAGAAAACGACGCTGAACTTGGCTTCCAGCCCGGTGCGCGGGTTGAGTTTGCCAGCTGTTACGCGTGCGCCGGGATGAACCTTTACCGTGACCTTCGAGATTGCGCGATTGCCGATCTGCTCCTTCAGCGAGATCGCAGCCTGCGATGAGGCGTGCGTGGCGCGGCAACTTGCAAACAGCTTGTAGCCATTGCGCAGCAGTTCCCACTGCTCGTCGAAATCGAGCGGTGGAACCTCAACGTTGCGATCCTGGATGAACGCGTCGAGCCAGCCTTTTTCCACCTCGTAGAGATGGCTTGCACCGAGGAAGCCTTCCGCCGCGAGATCTGCGGCAAGAATGCCGTCCATGGCCGCCTTTCCGGCGTGGAAAGGTTTGCCATGCGTGCCGAACGAACCGAGCAGACCACCAGCGGTGGTTGCCGCGTTGGCCAGAGCATTGAGCGACCTGGTCGCATCCAGCCCATAAAGCGCCGACGCAACGGCAGCCGCCCCCATACGCCCGACGACGGATGTGGGATGGAAGCCGCGCCTTTGCAGCGATCGGCCAATGCCGGGAACACCGCCGCCGCCAAGCCGGGCCATGACCTCGAAACCGGTTACGAAGGCGCGAAGGGCGGCGTCCGCGTCGCGACCGCCTTGCTCGGCAAGCGCGATAGCACTCGACCAGCAAGGGCCACCAGGATGCCCGGCGCCGAGATAGTGCACGTCATCGAAGTCCCACGCATGGGTCGCAGTGGCGTTGATGAGGGCAGCAATTGCCGGTGCGGCGGTGCCGCCCAGAACGATGCGGGCCTTGCCGCCGGCGTTCCAGCGGCCCGCAATCTGCCGAACGGGGGCGACAGCGGGATCGAAGGCTGCGCCGACCGTAACGCCGATATAATCAACGAGGGCGCGGCGCGCCTCATGGACCACGATCTCGGGTAATTCTCGGCTGTCGTTACCGGCAATGTAATCTGCCAGTCGAAGACCGCGGGAATTCGCCTCCACCTGTTGTGAAGCCACTTCATGTCCTTTCAGGTCGAGAGCTGGGAGGCTCTGTGCAAATTAATGTCTATAAATTTTATAGAATTAGTGTATCTGGTCAAATGCCATATTTTTTGCAGTCTATTCATCGAGGCTATAGATTTGTCGCAAATCAGCTTACGTCAGGTCGAAGCGTTCAAGGCTGTTGTGGAGTGTGGCACGGTCAGTCTGGCCGCCGCGGCCCTCAGGGTGTCGCAGCCCTCGCTCAGCCGGTTAATCGCGGTCCTCGAGCATCAGACGGGCCTTCAACTTTTCGAGCGGCAGAAAGGTCGGCTGGTGCTGACCGATCGCGGCCGCCGGTTTTATTCCGAGGTCGAGGCGATCTTCGTGGGGCTGGATCAGCTTGGCCGAGCCGTCAGCGAAATAAAGCGTGAGGAGACGGATTTTCTGCGCATCGGTGTTGTGCCCGCGCTTTCCGGCCGCATTCTGCAAAAAGCGGTGAAAACCTACCTGCAACAGCGCCCCGGCGTGCGCATTTCCATCGTAATCCGCGAATCCCAGATGCTGGTGGACCGGATAGAGAACGGGAAGCTGGATGTGTTGATTGCCAGCCGCGCCACGGAAATCAGGGCGTTAAAGCGCACCTCGCTTATGAAAAGCCCGGTGGTTTGCATCATGCCGTCCGGGCATGAGCTGGCGGCGCATGAAGTTATAACTCCGGCGCTGCTGGAAAAGCACAACATGGTTCTATTGACGGAGGATAGCACTTTGCCGGGACGCGTGGCTGAGGTTTTCGCCGCCGCCGGGTGTCAGGTGTCTAGCAGCATTGAGGTATCATTTGTCTCGGGTGTCTGCCGTTTCGTGGAAGCAGGGTTTGGCGTCTCTCTGGTCCACCCGCTGGTCGCTGTGGATTCCGGCGCCAACCTATTAGTGAGACCGTTCGAGCCGGCGATAGGGGTGGATTTCAATATTTACCGTACTGCGGCGCGGCGCACCCGTTCGCATGTGGAGGATTTCATCAACATTTTCCAAGATACGGCGAGCGTCTCTCTTTCTTAACCGGCTCTCTCGCCGCGTTGGAAAAGGTGCAGCGTGAATGACGTCGATTACCATCGCGGGCAGAAGCCGGTGGGACCTCTCTGCCCGGTGCGCCTCTTCTCTACCATCGTTAAAGTCAGTTATGCATGACTCACATTGAATGGTTGAAAGGTAAGAGCCCTGCTTGCCATCCTCACCCCGCCTGGCGGAGTTCGCCCGCCCGCCCTGGGCGATCACTGCGCTCGCCTTCCACACCACAATCGACGCTACCAGTCCGCGGAACCGACATCCAGGGCAAGGTCAACCGCTGCGGCCCACCCGGTTCGCTAAGAAGCTGTGCATTCATGCTAGTGCGTTCGAAGAAATGGTCGAGTCAGGGCGTGGCGCATGAATATCCCAGACGTCGCGGCATGACGCGGGCGCGCGCAGTAGTGGTCCGTAAATTGGCCGTCATCCTGCATCGCGGATGGAACCAACGAACGGCGAGAGGATCTCGTGGAGAGTCCCGACCCTGCGCCAGGCCAACGGTTTCGCAAGGTCGTGATACAGATTGAGACACCTCGCTCTCCTGCCCCTATCATGCAGCGGCCAAAGCGCCGACCGCGAAGAGAAGCGAATGACCTGCGGAACCGTCGAAAAAATGTCCGTCAGTATCTTGACCTCAACAACCCCAATCAGAGAGAACTCTTAGTAAGCGAATTTTGCGAATTTCTTCGTGCAACATCGTAGGATGATCTCAGGGGCACACCCGATTCCTGCGATCAGTTACGCAGTTTATCCCAAGGCTGGCAGCATAGTTTACTGACTACGAAGCATCTGCATTGGCTGGGATCACTGTGTCGGTGTTTGATCAGCTTCTTGTCTCATCTAATGCTCCTGCTTAGCAGTCATTCGGAGCACCTCCACCATTGCGAGCTGTCCGGTGCAACCTTGCGACAAGGGCGATGCGCCGGCATCGCGTGTAACCGCATTGGGGTTTCCTGCCCGGCATATGACGGTTCCCGAGGCATCCTTGACGGGATCGTACCAAGCCCCTGTTGACAGTTGAATAACGCCTTGCCGTACCGTGTCGGTGACAATCGCACCCGCCAGCGTAGCGCCATTCGGACTTACGATTTTGACGGTATCGCCATTGATGATCTCCCTCTTCCCGGCATCTGCTGGATGGATGCGGACAGGTTCCCGCCCGTTGATTTTAGATTCTACGCTATAGGCCCCGAAATCCAACTGACTATGAAGCCTCGTCGCCGGCTGGTTTGCAACCAATTGAAGCGGGAATGCAGTGGTGTCGCCCGAAATATCCTGCCGCGCTTCCGGCTCTATCCAGACCGGATGCGGCTGGATTCCGCAATCTGGATTGGAGGAGATGGCTTCGCAGGCGATTTCGATCTTACCGCTTCCTGTCGCCAGAGGGAAACGAGCCGGATCATTATGAAAACGGGCAACAAAACCGGGCGTTTCCGCCGTCGGGATATCCACCCGGCCACCCTCCCAGAATGTTTCGAAAGAGGGCGCATATAGACCCTTTTCCTCAAGCGCCTTGCGTGACGGCTCATAGAGCCGTTGCAGCCAATCGGAAACGGAATGCCCCTCGGTGAAGGCTTCTCCCACACCGATGCGTTGCGACAGCGCCGCGAAAATATCATAGTCGTCGCGGGCTTCTCCGAATGGATCGGCAATTTTCTGCATGGCGAAGATATAGGGATCGTTTGCACTCGCCCCTATATCGTCGCGCTCGAGCGTGGTCGTCGCGGGAAACACGATGTCCGCATGGCGCGTCGTAGCCGTTCCTACCGAGTCATGTACGATGATCGTTTCCGGCCGGGAAAACGCTTCGGTAAGACGCGACAAATCCTGATGATGGTGAAACGGGTTTCCGCCCGCCCAGTAAACCAGCCTAATATCGGCATAGCGACGCACTTCGCCCTTGTATGTATAGGTTTCACCCGGATGAAGGAGAAGATCGGAAACGCGCGCGACCGGAATGAAATCCGCAACACCGTTAGTTTTCTGCGAGAATGTCGGCAGCGGAATATCCAGAGGCGGCCTTCCGATGTTCCCGATTGAAGAGAGGCCATAGCAAAAACCGCCACCCGGCTTGCCCATGTGCCCTAGCATGGCCGATAGCACCAATGCCATCCAGACAGGCTGTTCCCCGTTTTCCGCACGTTGCAGGGAATAGGTCACGTTGATCAGGGTGACGGACGAGGCCGCCCGTTCCGCCAGCGCTTCTATGTGTTGTGCCGGGACACCACAAATGGCTTGCGCCCACGCAGTCGTCTTGGGCGTGCCATCCGTTGTCCCGAGCAGATAGGCTTCAAAAAGCGCGTAACCGACAGTATAGCGATCAAGATAAGACTGATCCACCAGTCCTTTCTTATGAAGATGCCATGCCATACCGAGCATAAGCGCAGTGTCGGTTCCAGGATTCGGAGCGTACCAGTCGCACGGTATTTCTTCGGGAAGATCGTCCCGAAGGGGACTGATAAGCACGAAACGCGCACCACGATCGCGCGCCGTGCGCATGGCTGGCAGGGCGCAATGGTTCGATATGCCGCCATTGCTGACATTGCTGTTCCTCAGCGGAAGTCCTCCGAACGCCAGAACGAGTTCGCTGTCCTCCGCCAGTTCCTGCCAATAGGGGTGATCGCGGGTCATTACCCGGCTGTCGCCGAGAACATAGGACAGGATCACCGCTCCGGCTGCGGAACTGTAACTATCAACGGATCGGACATAGCCGCCAAATGCCGTGTTCAGAAAACGGTGTACCTGGCTTTGCGCGTGATGAAACCGTCCAGCGCTCGACCAGCCATAGGAGCCGCCGAACACGTGGTTGCCGGCGCAGGAATCCGGACCGGCTCCAAGCCGTTCCAGTTCCCGCGCCGCCAGATCGAGAGCCTCATCCCAGTCCATCTCGACATAATCATCATTCCCGCGCCGCCTATCCGATCCTGGACCGTCCTTCAGCCATCCCTTGCGCACCAGCGGCCGCGAAAGACGTGCGGGATTGTGCAGACTGGCTTCGAAATTGCGCAGCAAGGGAGAAGGCATGGGGTCCTTCTCAAAAGGCTCGATCTCCAGCTTACCGTCCACTGTTCTGGCCCGGAAAGCGCCCCAGTGACTGCTATGCTGCCGGAATGGCACGTTCGGCATGCCCCTGACTCCCTTGTGTTTTATATCTTGCCGATCAAAGAAATCTTGAGCTGCTCAGTTGAGCTGCCCTTCTCATATCGTCCATCCAGCACCAAGAGATTGCGACTGCGCCCCCAGGGCTTTTAAGACCGCCCACAATGAAGCCTGATTAGATGAGACGACCGGGCGGTTAAGTTCACGCTCCAGTTCGGGTATGATGTCAAAGGTAAGCAGATTCGTGCAACTGATGAACACCGCATCCGCCGCCAGCGCGAGATCACGGTTTCGCAACACCAGTTCCACTGTGTCGCGTGAATCCACTGCCGAAATCGGATAGTCGGCAGAACAGGGATGCGCCTTGCAGCCGACCACCTGCCGCCCGGAAGCTTGTAGGAAAGCCACTTCAGCGGTGTTGATCTCTTCGGGGTAGGGCGTGACCAGAAACACTGAGTGCGCGCCCAAATGGTCCAGAGCCTGTAATACGGCCCGCGAAGTGGTCAGCGCGGGACAGCCGGTCGTCGCGGTGATTTCCTCGGCAATGGCGTCCTCGCTGCCGGAGCCCTGGACGAAACTGCCGCTGGTGCAAGCGTAGAGGATGATCTCTGGTCTGGTGCGGATCAGCGTCTGCGCCGCCGCAACCGCATTGCGCCCCATCGCCAACAGCGATTCCGCCGTCAGCCGCGTCGCGTCGGGCCGATCCGCGCGCGCGTGATTGATCGCGAAACCGGCCGGCAGATGCGCGGGCAATTCGCGCTCCAGCGCCATGTTCCCGGCCGGGCCGATGACACCGATATGCCTCAGGTCGAAATGCTTCATTCTTGCCTCTCCGGGCTGCCCGCCCCGACCATGTTCAGCCGATTGCCGCGAAGCCGGCCTCAAGCCCCGCGATCAGATCGGCTTCGGCTTCCAGCCCAACGGACAGGCGCAGCAAGCCGTCGCCGATTCCGGCCGCATGCCGGACCTCGGGATCCATGCTGGCATGGGTCATGGTCGGCGGATGGGCGATCAAGCTTTCGACGCCACCAAGCGACTCGGCAAGGGTGAACACCCGCACCGCCTCGACGAAAGCGCGAACCGCCGGGATACCGCCCGCAAGGTCGAAGCTGAGCATCGCACCAAAACCCTTTTGCTGCGCGCGGGCGAGGTCGTGACCGGGATGGTCTTCCAGTCCCGGATAATGCACCGCCGTCACTTCGGAGCGCCTGAGCAGGAAACGGGCGACCGCAAGGGCGTTGGCCTCCTGCTGGGCGATGCGCGGGAAAAGGGTGCGCACGCCGCGCAGCGTCATATAGGCGTCGAAAGGCGCGCCGATCGAGCCGACGACATTCGCCCAATAGATCAGCGCCTTGGCCTCTTCGGGATCGGCCGCGATCACCGCGCCGCCAACGACATCGGAATGACCGTTGATGAATTTCGTCGTCGAATGCACGACATAATCCGCGCCCAGTGAAATCGGCTGCTGCAGCGCCGGCGACAGGAACGTGTTATCGACGGCGACCTTCGCTCCCGCCCCATGCGCGAGCGCACCGACCTTGCGGATGTCGATGATCCGCATGAGTGGATTGCTGGGCGTTTCGATATAGACCAGCGCGGGCTTTTGGCCGAGCGCCTCCTTCAAGGCCTCGTCATCGCCCTGATCTACGAAGGATACCCGAAAATCTCCACGCGCCGCGCGTTCCACCAGCAGCCGCCACGTGCCGCCATAACAATCATGCGGCGCGATGACCAGATCGTCCCGGCGCAGCCTCGACAACAGCAGATCGACAGCCGCCATCCCGCTCGCCGTGATGACTGCGCCCGCCCCGCCCTCAAGACCGGCCAGCGTTTCGGCCAGCAGATCGCGTGTCGGGTTTGTCGCGCGGGAATAGTCATAGCCGCTCGTTTGATCGTATCCGGCAAAGGCGTAGGTCGTGGACAGATAAAGCGGCGGCACCACCGCACCGTAGCGTGTGTCTGTCGCAACGCCCTGCGTCGCCGCTATCGTTCTTGGATCAGGTTTCCGGGTCATTCTGAAGCCGCTCGCGTCAAGGAGTAGAATCTTGCGATGTCTCGGCTGTTTCCGGCAATCAGCCTGTCAACGAGCGCGAGCGTGCCGGGCGTGCCGAAGTTCCAGGCTGCCTGTAAAAGTTCATTCGCCGCCGCATCGCCGATGACCGGCGCGGCCAGACCGAGAAACTTGTCCGCAAGAACCTTATCGCCGACCGGATTGTCCGGGTGTCCGGCCATGATTTCCGTCCTTCCGCTCAGCAGGCTGCCGTCGTCTAGTCCCACTTCGACCTGCGAGGAAGCTGGAGACTGGCCTTGCACCACCACCAGTTCCACCCGCTGCTCCAGTTCGGCCAGATCGCCGCGCCGCATCAGCGCCGAAGTGAAATCGGAAAAGGCCAGCCGATAGCCCAGAAGCCCCATGGCCACGCAGAAGGAGACGCTGAACTTCGCGTCGAGACAGGTTTCAGGCGCGCGCTTGCCCGCCGTCACCAGCGCGCCGGGATGGACGAAAACCTTCACATGCCGGATCGTCCGCCCGGCGATTTGTCCCGCCAGTTCCTGCGCCGCCTGCGTCGCGGCATGTGTGCCACGGCAGCTTGCCAGTATCTTGTAGCCGTTGCGCAATATTTCATGATTGCTCTCGAAGTCATCGACGGGCGGAATCTCCACCTGATGATCCTGAATGAAAGCATCGAGCCAACCGCCATGCTCCTCGAACATGACTTTTGCACCGATATAGCCATCGGCGGCTATATCCGCCGCCAGGATACCGTCCATCGCCGCCTTGCCGGAGTGAAACGGCTTGCCATGTGTTCCAAACGAGGCCAACAATCCGCCCGCCGTGGTGCCCGCATGAGACAGGGCGTGAAGGGCGCGCTCCTCATCCAGCGCATGGATGACCGATGCCGTCGCGGCGGCGCCCATGCGGCCGACCACGGAAGTCGGATGAAAGCCGCGCCGTTGCAGGCTGCGGCCGACGCCCGGCACACCGCCGCCGCCAAGCCGGGCCATCACCTCGAAGCCGGTCAGAAAGGCGCTCAGAATATCCTGCTCTAACGCGCCATACGCCCGCCCCATGGCCAGAGCGGAAGACCAGCATGGCCCGCTCAGATGTCCAGCGCCCAGATAATGCACATCGTCGAAGTCCATTGCGTGAACCGCGGTCGCATTGATCAGCGCGGCCAGCGCCGGGGTGGTCGTCCCACCCAGAACGATGCGGGCATCGCCATGCGCCTGCCAGCGCTCGACCGTGCGGCGAACAGGCTCGACCGGCTCGTCATGGGCCGCAACCAGCATCAGTCCGAGCGTATCCACCAGCGCCCGGCGCGCTTCGTGCAAGACGGCTTCGGGATATAAGCGCCCACGACCTGTAGCAACATATCGGGCCAACGCCTGCCCGCGTGGAATATTCGACATCGCTACGCCTTTCCGCCGATTTCAGATGATAGCCGGGTGTAATAAGCGACTGGATCGAGACCCGGCACGCGCCCGGCGCAGGCAATGAATTTTTCGCGCAAGACCTCCGCCGGCAAAGGGTTGGCATAGGTAGCCCCAAGCGGCTGCGCCACGTCGACATTGAATTCGCGATCGTCAGTCATGCGGATCGTCACGAATGCGCGATTGGTGACGGAGTCCTCATGGCGCACCAGTTCGGTCCGCTCCATGATCTGGCGCGTCAGCGGATCGTTGAAGCGCGAGGCCTCCTCGAAATCGTCCAGAACGATCGTGCCGCCGACCAGCGCGCGGGCGACGCAATAGGTCGTGCTGAACTTGGCAGCGAAAGGCGTTTCGGGCTTCGGTATGTCGATATGCGGAAAACGGATCGGATGCACCGCGACGCTTACATGCGCGATTGCTGACGGATCGATACTCTCCCGCGCCCGCAGGTCCAGTATGCCGTCGATCGGGGCAGCCAGCGCGTAACAGCAGGGGTAGCGCTTGAACTGTATCGACTTCTCCCGGTCATCGATGCGCGGCACATCCGTCCATGGTTCGGTCAGAGGCGCGGATGTCCAGTTTTCCGGAGCGCCATTATAAACCGCGAAATAGCCCTGCGGGTGTTCGAAAGCCGCTTTGCCGCCGGTAAATCCGCGCTCGGCCAGCAGCGCCGCCATCAGCGCGTTACGCGCGGCCTGTCCGACCATCAACGGTTTGGTCGGCGTTCCGAAATTGGACTTGATCCCGGAGGCATGGGATGCGGCGATCGCCAGCGCCATGGCGGTTGCATCGACATCGAGCTCCAGCATGACGGACGCTGCCGCCACCGCGCCGAAAATGCCGATGCTGGTGGTCGGGTGCCAGCCAAGCGTGTATTGACGCCGTCCGACCGCATCGCCCATACGCGCGCAGGCTTCATATCCCGTCACGTAAGCGCGCAGGATCGTTGCGGCATCCGCGCCGCGCTGATCGGCTAGCGCCAGAATGACTGGCAGGACCACCACCGACGCATGACCATGCAGGTGGGAATTGGCATCGTCGAAATCCAGAACATGCCCCGCCATGCCGTTGAGCAAGACCGCGTCCAGCGGATTCAGCGTGATATCGCGCCCGAAAACCCGCGCAGCGCCCGGCGCGGCCGACAAGGACACCGCATCCAGCAGCAGTTCAACGGCAGGATGCCGGCTGCCCGCAAGCGTTACCCCGATCGTGTCGAGAATGGCGGCCCTCGCATGGTCCAGCGTTTCCGCATCAAGCCCGCGCTCGGAAAAAGCGAGAATGTTACCCGCCATCGAATGCGCTATCGTCTGTTCTGCCTGTGTCATTCTTCAGTCATTATCCTGGACTTCGCCGGCGACGACCCCGGCGATTTCGGGGGATTGCAGGCGCATTATCATTCGGTGTTTCTGTGAGGCGCGCACATGGGCGCGCGCGGCGGCTTCCGCCGCATCGCGGTCGCGATGCAGGAGCGCCTCGACGATGGCCTGATGCTCCGCCGCCGCAAGCCGGGCGCGTCCTTCGTGATCGAGCAGGCTCGGCAGCACCGACATCGTGCCTGACATCTGCTCTGCCGAGCGCAACAGGTAGCGGTTGTGCGCCGCCAGCATGATCATGTGGTGGAAATTCCGATTAAGATCCCGCAACACGTCGAAATCGGACAGGTTCTCCTTTTCGCGTTCATTGATGTCCGCGAGCGTGGCGAGTTCCATGTCGCTGGCGGCCTGTGCCGCAAGCCGCGCCGCCGAACCTTCGAGGATCTCGCGCATGTTATAGACCTCGACGATCTGCTGGTGCGACAGCTGCGTGACCGTTAGTCCTCGACGAGGTTCGTTGGTCAAAAGCCCATCTGCCTCAAGCCGCGCGATGGCGTCACGCACCGGCGTACGCGACACGCCGAAACGCGCGGCCAATTCCTGCTCCGTCACTCTTTCGCCGATGGCCAGAGTGCCATGGCGTATCTGCTGCCGGATAAGGTCGTAGATGTTGGACGGCAGATCTTTTCCCTGGGCGCGCTCGGACTTGCCGGGCTTCAGCCCGGACGCTGCGGATGTCTTGCGCGTCATCATTGCCTCTCCCGGAACGTCCGGCTGCGGTATCACTCCCGAAAACATCTCACATGCATGATCGAAATACAATTGTTCTTATCTGCATCAAAACGAATGCGCCGCCTGGCTTTCTAGCGAAACATTGTTTCAGCGCACAAAATTGCGACTTAATGCACAAAATTAGTAGACTACTATCGGCGCCACGCAGGGAATTAGCATCATTTTTTCTTTTTATAAGTGCGATTGCATACAAATGTTTTTTATGTTGGTCTTTGAGGCAAGAAAACAGGTAGCGATCGAGGTTTCCCATGCCCATTTCCCGCAGAACTTTCATGGCTTCGCTAACGGCGGGCGCCGTCCTACCCTGGCTTACCGGCGGGCAGGTTTTGGCGGCCGAGCCGAATGGCGACCTGGTCATCGGCTTTTCAACCGCACCGACCTCGCTCGACCCGCACTGGCATCTGGTCGCCCAGAACAACGCGCTGGCGCAGCATATCTACGACCGCATCACGCATATTCGAGCCGATCAGACGATTGTCCCCGGACTGGCGGAAAGTTGGCGCACCGTTGACGACCTGACATGGGAATTCACGTTGCGCGATGGCGTGAAATTTCAGGACGGTTCGCCGCTTACCATTGATGATATCATTTTCACGGTCGAGCGGGCGCAGAACGTGCCGGGCGCCATCTTCAATATGCGCTCCTATCTCAGCGGCAAGGTCATCGAGAAGGTCAACGATCGTGTGTTCCTCGTAAAGACGGAAAAACCCAATCCGATCGTGCCCGACGAGCTTGCGACAACCGCAATCATCTCGCGCAAACATGGCGAGGGGGCTAAGACAGACGATTACAATTCCGGCCGCGCCGCGATAGGCACCGGCCCTTACCGGGTGGTTCAGGCTGATCTCAGCAATCGCATCGTGCTCGAACGCAATGACGCCTATTGGGGCCCTCGTCCGGCATTCGCGCGCGTGATCATCCGCCCGATCCCGGTTGGAGGCGCGCGTGTGGCGGCCCTTCGCGCCGACGATGTGGGTCTGATTGACAATGTGCCGCCTTCGGACGTCGCAACCCTTGAAAAAGCCGAGGGCTTTTCGCTTGCGCGCGGCGTTCCAAACCGAACGATCTTTCTGGCTCTCGATCAGGAACGTGCGTCTACGCCCTTCGTGCGAGGCAAGGATGGCAGCGAGATACCCAATCCCTTCCGCGACCTGCGGGTGCGGCAGGCATTTTCCCTGGCCATAGACCGTAAGGCGATTTCCGAGCGCATCCTGTCCGGCAACGGCGTTCCTGCAGTGCAGCTTGCGCCTGAAAAGGTATTCGGCGCGGCGCCTGATCTGAAACTGCCGTCCGTCGATATCGAACGCGCCAAGACGCTTTTGACCGAGGCCGGTCTGACCGATGGCTTCAAGGTCACGCTGCATGGGCCGAACGACCGCTTCATCCGCGACGCCGCTGTTGTACAAGCGGTCGCGCAGATGCTGGCCCGCATCGGGGTGGAAGTCGAAGTCGAAACCATGCCGGCCAGCGTCTTCTACGAGCGCGCGACCAGTGGCGGAGAGAATGGCAACTCTGCTTACAGCTTTTTCCTTGTCGGCTACGGCTCGAGCATGGGGGATATAGCTCATGCCCTGCGCAACGTGATCCACACCGTCGACAAAAAACGCGGGTACGGCGCCAACAACCGCCTGCATTATTCCAATCCCGCAGTCGACGAGATTCTCGACAAGGCCATGGTGACGATGGATCCAGAACGTCGCGCCACGCTTTATGCCGAGGCGAGCCGCCGTGCGATTGAAGACATCGCCGTCATTCCGCTCTATCACCCAATCACCGTCTGGGGGTTGCGCGACCCGTTGCGTTTCTCCGGCCGCGACGACGAACGCACGTTGGCCATGGACGTGCAGGGATGATATCCCGCATGACACAAGCGCAGGCGTTGTCTAGCGATTTCAAGGACGATATCGCCGCGATAATCAAACGTACCGAGCCGCGTCTCGTCGCCTTGCGCCGGGAAATCCACGCCGCTCCCGAACTTGCCTTTGAAGAACACGGCACGGCGGCCCGTATCGTCGAAGCGCTTTCGGAAATGGGGCTTGCTGCCAAGACCGGTATCGGCGGCACGGGCGTCGCCGTCGATATCGGTGAAGCCGGGAACCGTCCTCGCGTCCTGATCCGCGCCGACATGGACGCGCTGCCGATCCATGAGGAAACCGGCCTGCCCTATACCAGCCAGACGGCGGGCAAGATGCATGCCTGCGGCCACGATCTGCATTGCGCCATCGCCGTCGGCGTCGCGGCCGTCTTGTCGAACCTCAAGACCGATGCGGCCTTCCGTGTCATCTTCCAGCCTGCGGAAGAAGTCCTTCTTGGGGCAAGGGCCATGATGAATGACGGTGTGCTGGACGGCGTCGGGCCGGTTCTTGGCTATCATATCCGTCCCGACCTGCCGGCCGGACGCATCGGCATCGTGCGCGGCACGACAACAGCCGCCATCGACCTCTTCAAAATCGTCCTGAGTGGCGTCGGCAGTCATACGGGGCGGCCCTATCAGGCGCGCAGTCCCATTCTGGCTGGGGCCGATCTCGTCGCCAGGATTTCAACAATTCCCGCGACCGAACTCGACCCGGCCACGCCTTGCGTCATCGCCATAGGCGCTTTCCTGGCAGGCGAAAGCCCCAACGTCATTCCCGATACGGCCCTCATCCGTGGCACCGTACGCTCCCGCGGCGCGTCACATCATGAAGCCGCCATTGCCGCGATCCGCCGTTTATGCGCCGCCACCGAAACCCTGCACCGGCTCGAATGCCGTTTCGAACTTGAGACCGGCGTTCCCGCGCAGGTCAACGACGACGCATTTCAGACGCCGATCCGCGAAGCAGTGTTCCGACAGCTTGGCGGTGTCATCATGGACATTCCAGGCGGAATGGGCGGCGAGGACTTCGCCTGGCTTGCAGAAGGGCGCCAATCGTTCCGCCTCGGTATCGGCGCGGGTACTGCGGGACGCAATGACCGCCTCCATACGGCAACCGTGCAGCCGGACGAAAGCGCAATCGCATCCGGCGTTGCCTCCATGTCGGCTGCAGCCCTTGCGGTTACCGCCCAAATCACCACAACTTTGCCGGAGACGCTCGCAACGACCGCGAGAGGCGACGCATGATCGCCCTTATCTCGCAACGACTGCTGCAAGCGATCGTCGTCATTCTGATCATGACCGTGATCGTCTTCATTGGCGTCAACGTGATCGGCAATCCGGTCGACATCATGATCTCGCCACAGGCCGATCAGGCCGAAAAGGCCCGCATCATTGCAGAACTCGGTCTGGATCAGCCGCTGTGGCGGCAATACCTGCATTTTCTCAGCGGTTTCGCCTCCGGCGATTTCGGCGTCAGCTATGTCCACAACCGGCCTGCTTTTGCCATCATACTGGAACGTCTACCGGCCACACTCGAACTCGCCGTGACGGCGATGCTGATCTCCGTTCTGGTCGGCGTGCCGCTCGGTCTTGTCGCCGGATTGTATCCACGCACACTGTTCTCCCGGCTGTTGATGTCCGGCAGTATCGTCGGCTTCTCGCTGCCGACATTCTGGGTCGGGCTTCTCTTCATCATGTTCTTCTCAGTCCATCTCGGCTGGCTGCCGAGCGGCGGCCGCGGGCCGACCCAAACCGTTCTGGGCATTCAATGGAGCTTCCTGTCATGGGAGGGATTGCGGCATATACTGTTGCCGGCACTCAATCTTGCCCTGTTCAAGGCCTCACTCGTCTTGCGCATGACACAGGCCGGCGTGCGCGAGGTGATGCCGCTCAACTATGTGCGTTTGGCGCGCGCCAAGGGACTTGGGCCTGCGCGGGTGATTTTCGTCCATGTCCTGCGCAATGTTATGATCCCCGTTGTGACGGTGATCGGGCTTGAATTCGGCTCGCTAATCGCCTTTTCGGTGGTGACCGAAACGATTTTCGCGTGGCCCGGCATGGGCAAACTGATCATCGATAGCATCGGCGTTCTCGACCGGCCGGTCATGGTCGCCTACCTGATGCTTATCGTCGTCATGTTCGTCCTCATCAATTTGATTGTCGATCTCATCTATGGCCAGCTCGATCCACGCGTGCGCCAGCAGATCGGGGGTCAGCGGACGTGAATACGCTACAAACCCGCTCATTCAATCGCCTGATCGGCGCGTACTGCCGCTCGCCCTTCGCCATCTTCGCATTTGCGGTGGCGCTTCTGTTCGTTCTGGCTGCGGTTTTCTCGCCCTTGGTCGCGCCGCAAAATCCTTACGACCTCAGCGGAATCAGCATTTTTGACGGGCTCTTGCCGCCGGGCGGGCAATCGATGGATGGGAAGACCTTCTTGCTCGGAACCGACGATCAGGGCCGCGACATGCTGTCGGCAATCCTCTACGGATTGAGAGTGTCGTTGCTGGTCGGGATCGTCGCCGCGTCGCTTGCCGCCATCATCGGTACTATGATCGGGTTGCTCGCCGCCTATTCCGGCCGGAAGGTCGACAACGCGATCATGCGGCTTGTGGACCTCCAGCTTTCCTTTCCGACCATATTGGTGGCGCTGATGATCCTTGCCTTTCTTGGCAAGGGCGTTGGCAATGTCATATTGGCGCTGGTGATCGTGGAATGGGCCGCTTTTGCACGCACCGCCCGCGCCGCCGCCATGGTCGAGACCCGTAAGGACTATATTGCCGCCGCAAAAACGATGCGCATACCAGGCTGGAAGATCGTTCTGCGCCATTTGCTGCCGAACTGCCTGCCGCCGCTGATCGTGATTTCGACGATGCTCGTCTCCCGCGCCATCTCGCTTGAGGCAACGCTGTCGTTTCTGGGCGTCGGCGTGCCGATCACCCGTCCGAGCCTTGGCCTGCTCATTTCCAACGGTTACGAATATGTGTTTGCCGGGCAATACTGGATCGGCCTGTTTCCGGGCGTCGCACTGCTGCTGATCGTGTTGTCGATCAACGTTGTCGGCGACCGCCTGCGCGCAATCATCAATCCGGGAAACGACGATGACTGAAACCCGGACGACATCTCCCGTTCTTGCCGTCGACGCGCTGAACATCGCCCTCTCGGGGGAAGACGGTTGGCAGCCCATCGTGCACGATCTGTCGTTTCGGATCGAGCGGGGCGAAACGCTGGCCATCGTCGGCGAATCCGGCTCCGGCAAAAGCGTGACGGCCAATGCGGTCATGGGGCTGCTGCCGCATCGTCGTAGCCGGATCGGCGGCAGTATAAATCTCGACGGGCGTGAAATTCTTGGCCTGCCGGAAAGCAACCTTCGTCGGATACGCGGACGCGACATGGCGATGGTGTTTCAGGAAGCGAGCCTCAATCCGACCCTGACCATCGGATTTCAGTTGGTGGAGATGCTACGCGCGCACAGCGTGTTGCCGCATGCCGAGGCGCGCCGCGAAGCGGTCCGCTTGCTTGACCGGGTGCGCATTCCGGCGGCGCAGCGGCGGCTTGACGATTATCCGCATCAACTGTCCGGCGGAATGCGCCAGCGCGTGGCGATTGCCATGGCCCTTGCCTGCCGTCCCCGGCTTCTCATCGCCGATGAACCGACCACCGCGCTCGATGTCACGGTCCAGGCGCAGATACTCGATCTGATCAAGGCGTTGCAGGACGAAGAAGCCATGTCGGTGATGTTCATCACTCATGACATGGGCGTTGTTGCGGAAATGGCCGACCAAATACTGGTCATGCGTCATGGCCGCGCTGTCGAAACGGGAAACGCGGCTACGCTGCTGACCACGCCGCAGGCCGCTTATACCCGGGAATTACTTGCCGCTGTGCCGCAGCTTGGCGAAGCGGCGCATCCTGTCCAACCCGTAGGCCGGACAGATAGTGGCGTATCCTCAAAACCTGTCCTCTCGGTTGAAGATATCCGGGTGCGTTTCGACGCGCGCGGTGGCCTGCTCAATCGCATACAGGGCCGGGTTCATGCAGTGGAGGATGTCTCATTCCTGTTGGAGGCAGGCGAGACGCTTTCAATCGTCGGCGAATCGGGTTGCGGAAAATCGACACTGGCGCGAACCATCATGGGCCTGACGACGCCCGCCGCAGGCACGGTCGCGATGGCTGGCAGCGATGTCTCCGCCCAGATGGTGTTTCAGGATCCGATAGCCAGCCTCGACGCGCGCATGCGCGTCGGTGACGCAATCGCGGAACCTCTGTTGCAGCACGGAGCTCTGAGCCGTGCCGAGGTGAATGCCCGCGTCATGCAGTTGCTCGATCAGGTTGGCCTGTCGCGCGATCTCGTAGCGCGCTTCCCTCACCGGCTTTCAGGTGGCCAGTGCCAGCGCATCTGCATCGCGCGCGCTCTGGCGCTCAATCCAAGATTGATCGTCGCCGATGAGGCAGTCTCCGCGCTGGATGTGTCGATCAAGACTCAGGTCATCGATCTGATGATGGATTTGCAACAGCGTTTTGGAATCGCATTCCTGTTCATCAGCCATGATATGGCGGTGGTCGAGCGCATAAGCCATCGCGTCGCGGTGATGTATATGGGGCGCATCGTTGAAATTGGCCCGCGCGCGGCGATCTTCGGTAATCCGGCGCATCCCTACACACGCAGGCTGCTGTCGGCGGTTCCAGTAATGAACCCCGCGCGCAGGCATCTGCGCCGGCCCCTTTCCGCCGAAGAGATCCCCAATCCACTCCGTCCGCGTGACTACATGGCTCCGCCGTCCCGGATGGTTGCAGTCGAACCGGAGCATTTCATCCTCGATCCTGAAATCGACACCGGGATGCAACCGCCCCTTTCTCCCTCGCAAGACTGACGAAACAGAATGTCCATGACCTCATATCGCCCCAGACTGGCCGTCGACATAGGCGGCACTTTTACCGACATCGTGCTGGAGACCGCGCCGGAACAGTTCCTGTCCGGCAAATATCTGACGACCCATGCCGCGCCGGAACAGGCGGTGCTGAGCGGGGTTCGCGATCTTCTGGCACAGGCCCGAGTGGCGCCCGCCGATATTGGCCATGTCGTCCATGGAACGACGCTGGCAACCAATGCGCTGATCGAGCGCACCGGGGCCAAGACCGCCCTCGTCACCACGAAGGGTTTTCGCGATTCGCTTGAAATCGCCTTCGAGCATCGCTTCGACGTTTCCGACATTAATATGGAGCGGCCGCTTCCGCTCGTCCCGCGCAATCTGCGGCTGGAAGTCGATGAGAGGATCGTCGCCGACGGGTCCGTCCTGCGCGAACTTGATGAGGCGAGCGTGCGCGCGCTCGTGCCTATTGTGCGGGCCGAGGCGATTGAAGCCGTAGCGGTCTGCCTCCTGCACAGTTACGCCAATCCGGCCCACGAGATCCGGGTTAGCGATATTCTTGCAGAGGCGCTACCGGACATACCAGTCACACTGTCCTCGACGATCTGCCCGGAAATCCGCGAATATGAGCGGGCGACCACCACGGTCGCCAATGCTTTCGTCCAGCCGATCATGGAAAGCTATCTGAAGCGGTTGGCCCAACAGTTTCGCGATCTGGGCATCACCGCGCCAGTCATGCTGATGACCTCGGCAGGCGGTTTGACCAGTCTGGAGCGCGCTTGTGTCGAGCCGATCAAACTGGTCGAATCCGGCCCCGCCGGTGGGGCCGTCCTGGCCGCCCATATCGCCCGGATGCTTGAAATCGACGCTGCGATTGCCTTCGACATGGGCGGCACGACCGCAAAGCTCGTGCTCATCGACAATGGCGAACCGCATCATAGTCGTCACCTCGAAGTGGCACGGGCCTATCGCTATTTGCGCGGCAGCGGGCTTCCCATGCGTGTTCCGGTCATCGATCTGGTCGAGATCGGCGCTGGTGGCGGATCGCTCGGCGCGGTCGATACCCTGGGCCTGGTCACGGTCGGGCCCCGTAGCGCCGGCTCAGAACCGGGACCGGCGAGCTATGGCCGTGGTGGAACGCAGCCGGCGGTAACGGACGCCGATCTGCTGTTGGGGCGGATAGACCCGCAGAGCTTCGCCGGCGGCAAGATCATGCCGAACGTGCAACTGGCTGAGGCAGCATTGACACGGGCTATAGCCGAACCTCTGGGCATCGACGCGCGCGCGGCCGCGCTCGCCATGCTCGAAGTGGTCGATGAGAACATGGCCAATGCGGGGCGCGTACACGCAACCGATAACGGTGTCGAGCCGGACGGGCGGACGCTGATCGCTTTTGGAGGTGCCGCGCCAATGCACGCAGCGCGCATCGCCCGCAAACTGGGGATCGACCGGGTGGTGGTTCCCTTTGGTGCAGGCGTCGGCTCGGCCCACGGCTTTCTGATCGCGCCTGTTGCCTGCGAACTGGCCCGCACCCGTCTGCTGCCGCTCAAGGATTTCGATATCGGCGCGATGCAACAGCTGTTCGCCGATCTGTCTGCCGAAGCGCATGTCATCCTCGGCGACACCGAGATCGTCCAGCAGCAGCGCACCGTCTATGCCCGCTATCGCGGCCAAGGCCATGAAGTGCAGATCCCCCTGCCCGATACCACGTACGCGGATATCCCCGAGCGGATACGCACTGCCTTTGAAGACGAATATCACCGGCATTTCGGCCGCATCATTCCGGGTATGGACATCGAATGCGTGACCTGGACCCTGGCTGCGGGCGGGCAAACCTCGGCTTCCCGCCCCCTGCCCGCAAAAGCTGATACACCGCTGGCCGCGCCACCGCCACGCCGTTATCAATCACTGGCGGATCCGGTCACGCTGGAAGATGCTCCCGCAGCGATCCATCTGAGAGATGATCTTCCCGTGGATACGATCATCAACGGCCCCGCCGTCATTGCCGAAGCGGAAACCAATACGGTCGTTCCTGCTGGCTTCACCGCCCGGATTCTGCCGGGACGTCACATTCTTCTCACGTCGGAGGTCAAATAATGGCCGGCACCGCCAGCACCATCCGCCTGCCAATCGTATGGAGCCGCATGATCGCAGCCGTCGAGGAACAGGCCCGCAGCCTCATCCGCGCCGGTTTTTCCACTTCGACACGTGAAGCAGGCGACGTTTCGGCTGGCGTTTTCAATGTGCGCGGCGAAATGCTCGCGCAAGCGATTACCGGCACTCCCGGCCACGTCAACTCCATGGCCAATTCCGTGCGTCATTTTCTCAAGGTCTTCCCGGTCGAGACGATGAAGCCCGGTGACGCATACATAACCAACGACCCGTGGAAGGCGACCGGACACCTGCTCGACATCAGCGTCGTCACGCCGGTCTTCCATAAGGGAAAGCTTGTCGCGCTGTTCGCCTGCACCACCCATGTGGTCGATATCGGCGGCAACGGGCCATCGCCTGAATCGCGGGAGGTTTATGGCGAAGGGCTGTTCATCCCCATCATGAAGCTTGCCGATCAGGGCGTGCTGAACGAGAGCCTGTTGCAGATACTGCGCGCAAACGTGCGCGAACCCACCCAGGTTGAGGGCGATGTCTTCGCCCTTGCGGCATGTAATGACGTCGGTGCGCGCCGCCTGCTGCGCATCCTGGACGAATATGATCTCGACGATCTGGAAGAGATCGGCGCGGAGATCCTGGCCCGCAGCCGCAAGGCGATGATGGAAGCCATCGGCAATCTACCGCATGGTACCTGGTCGAACAGCATACAACTGGACGGATTCGAAGCACCGATCACGCTCTGCGCGCGACTACGGGTCGATCAGAGCGGCATCCATATCGATATGGAAGGCACATCGGAAGCATCGCGTTTCGGCATCAATTGCCCCTTGAGCTATACAGAGGCCTACGCGTCCTTCGGCGTGAAGTGCATCGTTGCGCCGAACCTGCCGAACAATGCCGGTACACTGTCCTGCGTGACGATTACCGCGCCGGACGATTGTATCGCGAATGCCAGTTGGCCGCGTCCGGTCGTCGCCCGCTCCACCATCGGCATGTTTCTGCCCGATCTTGTCTTCGGCTGTTTTGAGCAAGCTCTCAAAGAACGCATTCCGGCCGAAAGTACCGGCACATTGTGGAATGTCCGTCTGGCTGCGGCGCAACATGACGCCGCACAGCGTTTTATGGTGACAATGTTCCATTCCGGCGGCGCCGGCGCGCGGCCGACGCTCGATGGTTTGTCGGCGACGCCGTTCCCTTCCGGGGTGCGCAATGTGCCAATCGAAGTGACAGAATCGATCACGTCTCTGGTGGTCTGGCGCAAGGAATTGCGTCCCGATAGCGGCGGCGCGGGACGCCAGCGCGGTGGTCTGGGACAAATCATGGAAATCAGCAACCGCTTCGATGTGCCGATGACGTTTTATGCGCGCTTCGAGCGGGTTGAAAACCCGGCTCGGGGCCGAAGCGGCGGCCAGGCGGGAGCACGCGGACGATTGCATCTCGCTTCCGGCGCGGCGCTGCGCGGCAAAGGAACGCAAACGATCCCGGCGGGAGAAACGCTGGTGATCGAAATGCCAGGCGGCGGCGGTTATGGCAGCCCGTTCGACCGCGATGCAGAACGAGTGACGAATGACGTGGCGCTTGGATATGTCAGCCCTGAAGCCGCCCGCAACGATTACGGGGTGGTGGTTTCCGCTGATGGAAAGCTCGATGCGGATGTGACGGCGGCACTCAGGGCGGCCAGATGACACCCTTCTCCTTAACCCGCGCCCTGGGCGAATTGATCGCCGCACCGCTGCCTGTTCCTCAACAGGTTACGGAGCGCGTCAGCGCGGCCTTTCTCGACACGATTGGTGTGATGCTGGCAGGCTACAGCGAGGCACCCGTTCAGGCGCTGGCCCGGACATTGCCGCGTGCCGGATACGAGGCAGACGCCCCCGCCGCCGACGCGCTTTTGTCCGGCACAGCCGCCCATGCCCTCGATTACGACGATGTGGGTTTTGGCGGACACATGAGCGCCGTGCTGGTTCCAGCCATTCTTGCGACAGCGAGAAGCGTAGGCAGACTTTCGGGGAAAGACCTTATCCGCGCTTATGTTCTGGGCCATGAGGTCTGGGCGGAACTGGCCAGCCGCGAAAAGACGCTTGCCCATGCGCGCGGCTTTCATCCGACATCGGTGACGGGCTCTGTCGCTGCCGCGGCGGCGGTCGCTTCACTGTTACGGCTCGATGCCCGGCAGGCGGCGGTGGCGTTGTCGCTCGGCGCAACGCAGGCAAGCGGCCTGACCGCGAATTTCGGTTCCATGGCCAAGCCGTTCCACGCCGGAGCGGCGGCACGCGCCGGCGTGATGGCTGGCCTGATGGCTGAAGCCGGATTTGATGCCGCACCCGTTCTGGAAGTGCCCAAAGGCTACCTGTCGGCTTTCTCGCCGCATGGAGAAATCGACCTCGTCCGACCGCTGAACATCGGCGGCGGCGAATGGATGCTGGCGGTACGAAGCCCAAGCGTCAAGCGCTATCCGGTCTGCTATTCCGCCCATCGGGCGCTGGATGCGGCGCAGGCTTTGCATGATCGCCTGCCTGCAATCCCGAGCGACACGACGATTGAAGTGCGGCTCAGTCCACGGCATTCGGAAATTCTGCGCTATCGCACGCCGCAAACGGTGGCGCAGGCGCGTTTCAGTCTGGAATTCTGCGTTGCGCATATGCTGCTGCATGGAAAACTGGGCCTGTCGGATATGACGGAAACCGGCTTGGCGGACCCTGTTTTACGTGCGGCCATGGCTAGGGTCGAGCGTATTGAAGCGGACGACAAAGACCCCGAACTCGACGGCTATGCCGCCTGGGATCAGGTCAGCCTCGTCTTCCCAGATGGCCGGCGCGAAAGCAGTCCGCGCATCACCCACCCATATGGACATTTCGACAATCCGGCTCCGGCGACAGCCCTCATCCAGAAATTCGACGATTGCCTGCGCATCGCCGGCCGTGACGGCAAAGACATCTTTCGCGCCTGCACCGGCCTGAAAGATATTGAGGCGTCGGCGCTCTTGGAAGCGCTGAGACAGCCCGCGCTCAATCTCCTGCAAAAAGCCGGTTCGAGAGAAGCTCAAGCATCATGACCGAATTTTTCATCCCGCTCGACGTAAGCCCGCTATTCGCCGGCATTCTGGTGTTTTCGAGTTTCTTCACTTCGGCGCTCACCGCCGCGCTCGGCTTGGGCGGTGGAGTGGCCATGCTTGCCATCATGGGCATCGGCCTGCCGGTCAACACCCTTCTGCCCGTGCATGGCATCGTGCAACTGGGCTCGAATTTCGGCCGTAGCGTCATTCAGCGGCGCTATCTGATCTGGCCGCTTATCGGCTATTTCATGCTCGGCAGCATCATAGGCGTGATCCTGGGCGGCAAAATATCGATGATGATCCCTGAGTTCGTCGCAAAAATATTATTAGGCTCATTCATCCTATGGTCCGTCTATGGAGCAAGACCACGCCCCACAGGCACTAGCAGGACGCTCCTGACGATTGGCGGTGCGATCACCTCGGTCGCGACAATGATCGTCGGTGCGACGGGACCGCTGGTGGCGGCGTTGCTGTCTTCGCGCGGGCTGACCAAGCAACCCCTGATAGCCACCCATGCCGCATGTCTGGTCGCGCAGCACGGCCTGAAGATTCTGGCATTCGGCTTCATGGGCTTTGCCTATGCGCAATGGGCGCCTTTGCTGGCGGCAATGATTGCGAGCGGCGTTCTCGGAACATGGCTGGGGTCCGTTTTTCTGGATAATCTTCCCGAGCGGTTCTTCCGTCTGGCCTTCAAAATCACCATGACATTGCTCGGCGTGCAGATCATCTGGACGGCCTTGTCCGGGGCCGCCGAAATCTTACCGCTACTGAAGTGAAATCCACGTCCCCTGAAAAGCGATATTCCCAATCGGAACGGCCATAGATTAAGCTCGATCTGATGTTCTAAATCAGAGGCCGAATTCCGGCTTGTAATGTTCCAACGAAAATCCAGAAGAATGCCCATCAGTCTACCACGAGCTAGGTATGAAGGATCACCTAGTCCCAATCTGGACCGGCCGCTCCGGATCCGCAGACCACGCCGACCAGGACCCCGGATAAAGGGAAGCGAGGCGCCCTAAAGCCGCAAGGGCCGCAATCTGGTAGGCAGCAGAAACGCCGCTGCCACAATAAACGCCGATTTCCTGCTCGTCTCCCCCGATGATGGGAGCAAGCCTATCGCGAAGCTGTGCGATAGGCAAAACCCGGCCATCCGTCTGTCAATCGGCGCGGAATGTTGACGCCTTATCGGCGTCCAATATTCACCCCCCTGTAGACGATCAGCGCTTGGCCTGCCCGGCGCTGGCCGGGGTTGCAGAGGGTAGGCCAAGTGCGGGTGATGGG